>NZ_AP028803.1:1600799-1920959 GCF_045864955.1 Atrimonas thermophila
GGTATCGGAAAAAGACACTTTTCCGGAACCGCAACCAGCTCGGCAAAGGCACCACTTCTGGTAACCCCCACTGCCTCAAGGTTAAGGCAGTGATTGTTTTTGTTGATTTTACAATAGTAGCAGCGATCACAAAATATGTTGGGATCTGCTGTCACCCGATCACCAGGCTTAAACTGGGTAACCTTTTCTCCAACTCGCTCCACAACCCCCGAAAATTCGTGTCCTGCAATGATGGGGAAATCCGAAAAGTACTCTGCTTGCAAAATGTGCAAATCTGTGCCGCAAACACCACACGCTTTTACCCTGACTATCACTTCATCAGGTCTACATTCAGGTTCTGCCACTTCTTCAACAACCCACTGATTCTTGGCTTTGAAAACACAGGCTAACATTTTACCTTTCACCTCCCGAAAATAAAGACACCACTGGGAAAATCCCCAGAGGTACCAGCATAGCCAGAGAACCCACCAGAGGCACCAGTTGAGAACGAAAGCCAAAATACCAGGAAAACCCAACTGCAATAACCAACCCAGAAAGCATCGATGTCCAGGCCGCCTGACGAGTACCTCTTTTCCAGTAAAGACCATAAACATAGGGCGCCAGAAAACTTCCTGCTGTTGCACCCCAGGAAATAGACATCAGGTTAACGATGAAAGTACTTCTTTTGAAAGCAATCAGCAAAGACAGGAAAACAAACAGGCCACATAGAAAGCGCATCCAGAAAAGAGAGTTTCTTCTCCAGGATTGAGGAAAGAGATCCACCACAACAGCCGAAGAAGAAACTAACACCAGGGAAGAAAGGGTGGACATGGAAGCAGAAAAAACCAGCAGTAAAAAAATCAAAGTAAAAGCCTGAGGCATGACTTTCACAATAAGGTTAGGCATCAGCAAATCAGCATTGGGCACACCGCCCATCTGGGGAAGCTCGGTAAAAAAAAGTCGAGTAAGTGAGCCAGAAAAGTAAGCGCTGAAAGCGCAAACCAGAGCAAATATGGTGCTGACCACTGTAGCCGCAAAAGCAATTCTCTCACTCTTCAAAGAATAAAACTTTTGAACCATCTGGGGAAGTCCCCAGGGACCAAGACTGGTTAACACCACCAGTCCAAAAAGGGGCCAGAAACCTGGAGGATCAATCACATTCACCAGGGAAGGGTTTATGGCCCGCAAGTTACTTATTGCACCACTTAGTCCGCCAACCTGAGGGTGAGCCAAAAGATAAAAAACCATGAAGATAGCTCCAAAGAACATGATGCTTCCCTGCACAAGGTCGGTTAATGCAACCGCAAAATAACCTCCCATCACCAGATACACACCAGTTAATACCGCTATCAAAAGCAGGGCCAGAACATAGGGAATACCCATTACTACATCAAAAAGGTAGCTCAAACCCATGTAAACCGAGGCTGAATAAGGAATCAAAAAGACGAAAACCAAAATTGCTGAGAATGCTTTCAGGTAAGGGTCACCATAGCGAGCGCCCAGAAACTCCGGCATGGTCATCACGTTAAGCTTTTCAGTAACTTGGCGGGTTTTCTTAGCAAGCAGTAGCCAGGCAAGCAGGGAACCAATTAGGGTATTACCCACCACAATCCATAAACTGGAAAGGCCAAAGTTCCAGCCTATGCGACCCGCATACCCTATAAAAAGCACGGCACTGAAATAGGTCGTGCCGTAAGCAAAAGCAGAAACCCAGGGACCCAAGCTTCGATTGGCGAGAAAAAAATCACTGAGAGATTTCGTTTTGCGCATGCTGTAATATCCGATAAGCAGCATACAGGCTACATACAGAACTAGAATCAACGTTTTCACTTGCTTTTGGCCTCCCTCCTCGTTATTATAGACATATGCTTGATGCCACCACGATAGAAAAAATCTTAGTCATTTTACAGGATAAAAAGCGGGAATGGCAAGATTACACCCTTTCTTCTCAAGAAAAAGACCCCTTACGTGTGCTTTTGGGATGTATCCTGAGTCAGCGCACCAAAGATGTAGTCACCCAGAAAGTGGCCGAAAGACTCTTCCGGATTGCTCCTTCAGCAGAAGCCATTGCCAAGCTTTCTGAAGAGGAGTTGAGTCGGATAATTTATCCAGTGGGTTTTTACCGCAGGAAAGCCAAAACTCTGCGAGAAGTCTCAAAAATTCTTCTCGAAAAACACGGAGGCAAAGTTCCCTCCTCACTTGAAGAATTGTTACAGCTTCCTGGAGTGGGAAGAAAAACGGCCAACCTGGTACTCAGTGTTTCCTTCGAAAAAGAAGCCATTGCCGTGGACACCCATGTTCATCGCATTGCTAACCGAACAGGTATGGTTGACACAAAAAATCCCGAAGAAACTGAGAAAGAACTACGCAAAATTATTCCTAAAAAATGGTGGAAAGAGCTCAACCACACCCTGGTTTTGTTTGGACAAAACATCTGCCTTCCCCGCCGACCCCGCTGTGGGATGTGCCCAGTCGAAAAGTATTGCGAGAAGATTGGAGTGCCAAAGTAGTGGGCTATGCAATTTTTTTGGCTGTTGTTCTCCTTGCTCCTGCCTTGCTACTTTCTTTCTTGAAAAAAGCCCAAACGGGATTTTACCTTCTCTACGTACTCAGTTTCCTTATTCCTTTAATTCTACCCCTGCCCCAAATAGAACGATTACTCCTTTTTTGCTATGCTGGCTTTGAGGGAACCTTTCTTTCCCTGTTGGCCAAAACTTATGCAGAGCTGGCAATTATCTTTTTAATGATTGGAATTCTTGCCGTCCCCAAGACTCCTTTATCCCTTCTTCCGGCACTGTTCTGGGGATGGTCTTTTGGAATGGGCAAGCTTGTCCGGGATATCCTGTTGGTGCTCTTTCATCCCCTCCATCACTTCTACGGTTACAGCCAGTTTGCAAGCTTCCTAACCCCTCTTTTGGTAATCAGGGGTGCTCTTGAGGCGCAGGTAGAAATGGCAGTTTTTGGTCTTCTGGCCCTGTGGTTTCATTCCAGAAAGCGTAAAGACAGGTCCCAGTCCCCGCTCATTCTGATTGCAGTGTTCTGCATAAAAACTCTTCACGCTCTGGTTTTGAGCTTTGCCCAGAGCACCCCCCAGGGAGCTTTGGTTTCCATTCTTTACACTTCAAGCATCCTGCCGCTTCTTTCCGTACTGGGTTATGCGATGCTCTTTGTAAGTTATCGAAAAGCAAAGGGGGTAGGCACAAATTAACCTACAGCACCTTGTAAAAGAGGTAACTGTGCTTTTTGTCATTCTGGCTTTCTTTACAGCTAACAGTGCCTTTTCCCAGCAACCATCTTATCCGGATTCGCTTCGCTACACAGTTCAGGCCCTCAAAGGCCAGCGGGAGCTGGGTACTTTCACTTACACCTTTCAGGAAGAAGGAAACACCTTGCACATTATGGTTATCTTGGGTCAGGGAACAGAAAATCGCAAAGAAGCCGAGCTATGGCTTGCCAAGCAAAACGGCCTCCCCATTCGTTCTCGAAAATGGGTGTATACACCACGTGGAACGCTATTTATCGAAAGTAACTATTACGCTGACCATATCGAAGTTCTTCTCTCTGCAAAAGCAGGAAAGAAAAAGGCTTTTCTGTCCTCGAAAGGACCGGTCTTTGACCTGGAACAGTTACCCTTTTTAATCGGCAACGAGCAACCAAAAAGCGTTCAATCACTTGCAGTGCTCATTCCCATCTCTGGCATGATATGGAAGGCCAGGGTGGAGAAACTCCAGGAAAGCCCTGACAAAACTCTGTTTTTGCTACAAGTTGCTGGAGAAAAACTGTACCTCTATTACAAGAACAACCAGTTTTATCCCGAAAAAATAGAAGCTCCTCAGAGGGGATACCAATTAGTACTTACCAAAGTTTTTAGTGAGTAACAACCAGCTCCATAGTCTCCCCTGCGTGGAAGGGAGGCTCAAAAATCCAGGTGTGCACTTCCCCACAAAAGCCACAACGTAAATCCACCTGGTGCGGGAAGTCCAGAGTGGTAATCCTGGAAATTACCCCAAGGGGCTCAAGCCGGCCTATAAAAGAGCCGTCAAGATAGAGTTCACCGTAGGTTTCAGGGCTGGATGAGGCAAAATAAACCACTCCCAGGCGGATCTCAGCTACCACGCCGAGACCCACCCGGCATCCAGAAAAAAGGAAAATACTTAATACTGCAGCTACAACCGCAAGAAATATTTTTGGCTCAATTCTACTTCTTATCAAGAGAACAGGCTCTTTAAGCTTCAGTATATTTCGATGGTATACCCGTCGTAAGTGGGCGTTACCCACCGATCAACTAAAATCACACCGGTATTTACATCCCGCAGGACAACTCTGTGCGTTTCATTGAGGGTAATTGAATACCATCCAGTGCATTGGGGAGCATACATACCCCAGCCGTCTATTATTCCCACTAAGTTGCCATCAATGTACACCCGGGCATAATAAGAAGAATTACTGGTACATACCCTTACATCTCCAAATACAAGCGGTGGGCCAACAATTGTTACATCACAACCTACAGCCACAAAAGCACTTGTCAAAAACAACACAACCAGCACCAAAACTTTTCTGTTTACCAAACGCATCACCCCAAAAACTTCACCCCTCACAAAAAGCAAGTTTTACCAGTAAGTGAAATTAACCAGGTTTTCTCCTGGCTGGGTAACAACATATTCAACATGGCTATAGTTGGCAAACTCATCCACCAGCTGAACTGAAACAGTTGTACCACAGGGAACATTGGGAATAAAAACTGCACCGTTGTAATCAAGATACTGACCAGTACTCTGCCCGTTCACCCAGACATAACCCCAGCAATCATAACACGAAGAGATAACCCGCAGACTGCAGGACGGCGGCGGTGGAGGTGAGGAACTGCCACCAGTACTGATGACTCCCGTTGCTCCACAACCCAAAAGTACTATGGTCAACATACCCACAAGCACCAAAAGAACCACTATTTTTGTTCTCAACAAAAACCCTCCTCTCAAAATAATATTTACGCCTTGAGTTTAGTCTAACCAACAAGGGTTGTCAACTAAAAACCAAGCCAGAAAGAGTATTAATTAACCACATGCTTTAGACTCAACAAACACGAGTTCTCCATCCACCAATCTCGCTACTCCCCGAGAAGCCTTCTTCAAGCGATCCATTATAGCTCTTCCCAACCCAACTTCCGGAACGGGGATTGCCAGAGCTTTCTTGACTCTCTTTCGTTCAAGCTCCCGCAATGCTGCAAAAAGCCGAAAGGCCACTTCCTTTAGGTCACCCTTTTCACTCAAAACGAAAACCATATCTCCAGAAAAAGAGGGAGGAAAAGGACTCAAAACAACGATGTTCTCAAGGTTCACCCTGCCAAGCTCTTCCACAGCCCCCTCGAAGATATAAAGCGGAACCCGGGGAGCATAGTGTGTCTTCAGCATTCCCGGAGCCAGGGTTGGACCAGAAAATCCCCTGCGCAGTATCACTTTCCTACCCAGGAGTTCTTCAATCAGCTCTACTGCTACTCCCCCCGGACGCAAAAGATAAAAATCCCCCTCTCTAAAAAGGAGAATGGTAGATTCCACTCCTACCGAAGTAACCCCACCATCCAGAATCAGGTCCACCTCGTCACCAAGGTCTTCTTCAACATCTTTTGCTTGGGTAGGACTCACATGCCCGAAAAGGTTAGCACTGGGAGCTGCTATAGGAAAACCGCAATATTGAATTAGCTTCAGTGCCACCGGATGGGCAGGTATTCTCACTGCCACCGTATCCAGCCCAGCGGTAACAATATCGGGCACGGTTTCTTTTCTGGGCAAAACCAGGGTAAGCGGACCAGGCCAAAAGCGTGAAAGAAGCACCTCCACTTCACGAGGCACTTCTCGCCAGAGAAGAAAAACCTCCTCTTTTGAAGCCACGTGCACAATAAGAGGGTCAAAAAAGGGTCGCCTTTTGACTTCAAAAATTCTCGCCACCGCTTGCTCTAAGCAAAAAACCGCCCCTAAGCCGTATACAGTCTCGGTGGGGAAAGCCACTAGCCTGCCCTCTGCAAGCAACTTTGCTCCCAATTTGATGTTTTCCTCTGTTGCAGGAACCACTTTTCCCATTTCTCAATTGACCTTTCCATGTTCAGTGTATAGAATAATTCACTATGAATATCTGGCAAGCAAGCACCTTAGGTATTATACAGGGATTAACCGAGTTTTTTCCAATTTCCTCGAGCGCCCATTTGATCCTTCTCCGCCCGGTGTTCTCTTTGGGAGAAGAAAGTTTATTGTTTGATGTGCTTTTGCATGGTGGAACCCTGTTTGCAGTTTTAATATACCTTCTCCCCCAATACAGAAAACTTATCAAAGATCCCTTATACGTTCTTAAAGTCCTCCTGGCCACCATACCCGCAGGGGTGTTTGGGCTACTTTTTGAAAAAACCATCGAGGATTCTCTTCGCCAAAAACACCTGTTGATAATACTGCTTCTAATTGCGGTAGGCTTCATTTTCCTCCTGGTCAGAGAAAAAAGTGCAAGACCACTGGAAAATCCAGGATTTAAAGAAGCATTTTTCATCGGCCTTTTTCAAGTCTTTGCACTTTTTCCCGGTGTTTCCCGCTCTGGAGCCACCATCCTTGCCGGTCTCCTGGTTGGCCTCAAACGAGAAGAAGCGGTTCTTTTCTCTTTCTTTCTGTCGCTGACCACCATAGGAGGAGCCTTTGCAAGAGGAGTTCTTCAGCTATCCCCGGGCAGTTTTTTCGCAAGCACTCCAATTCTCGCAGGATTTTTGGCTGCGCTTCTATCCGGGTTTTTAGCTTGCTTTTTCCTTTTCAAGATAGTCAAAAACCGTGGATTGCGACCCTTCGGGTTCTATCGAATTGCGATGGGAATCTTTTTCCTTCTCTGGTTGGCGTTCAGAACATAGCCTCTTCAAAAAACATCCGCAGTCTCTCAAAGAGCGCTTTCTCAATGCGCCTGAAAAGGTCATCAGAGAAAAAGTGGTCTGGCAACCAAATTTTAATGCGGCCGTCTTCAAAAACCAGACCTAACTCGGAGGGAAGCTCTTCAACTTCGTTTTCCACCGCTTCAAGCAAAAAGGAGTTCAAAGCACCAAAGGGAATGAAGCAGAGCTGATACGGACTATCCAGCTCGTACTCCCAGTACACAAAAACTATTTCACCATGTCGATGAGGAACTGGCTCCAGCTTTAAACGAAGCATCTCAAACAACTCCTATTGCAAAATACCCACCAAAAAAAACCAGTAAAGCACCACACACGCCCACCATCCCCCTGTAAAAACGGGGAGAAAAGAAACTGCGACCCCGGTCTATAGTAAAAGACACCAAACTGTACCACACCAAATCGGAAAGAATATGCCCCAGAAAGAAAACCACCGGACCCCAGATTGGAAAACGGCTGGCTGAAATCACCAGCGCCATTCCCACCGTGGCCCACCACATCACCCAATAAGGGTTGGAAAGACTGGCCACAATTCCTTTCCATATCAAGCTACCTGAAGAAAAAGACTTTGAAGAGCCATGCAAAATGTCACCTTGAAGGCGACGCAGAGATAAGAGCATATCCAACCCCAGATAGGCCAGTACACCCCCACCGGCAAGACCGATGACCTTTATTACCCAGCCATTTTTAAAAAACACTCCCAAGCCTGAGACCAGGGCAACAACCATACCCGTCTCAAGCAGGGCATGTCCCAAAACCACCAGAGGACCAGCCCGGAAACCCTCTTTTGAGCTCCCTGAAAGCACCACCGCAAGCAAAGGACCAGGCATCAGAGCCCCCGAAAACCCTATCAGGAAAGCACTTGCAAAAATGGAAAGCAACGTCCAGGTCTCCATGGCGTGACCTTCTTCTATCAGTACTCCTTTATATTATAACCGAAAACCACCAGCTGAAAGGACGGGGAGATAAAAAAAGCACCCGGCTTACACAGTCCGGGTGCTTTCCAAGAAAACCAATGCATTCAGACCAGATAGGGTTTCAAAAGCTGTTTAGCAAGAAGGATGCCTTTCAGCTTGCTCTCAGCATCTTTCTCAAAGCTGCGATCTTCGTGTTCTACACTCACCACATAATCATAACCCACGTCATACAGGGCACGGATAAAGGATTTCCAATCAATGTCTCCAGTGCCAGCAACTTTATCTACATACCATCCGAAGCCAAAGATGCCTACCTGGTTCAAGCGGTCTTTGAGAATTTTGGTATCTTTGGCGTGAGTATGGAAGATTTTTTCCCGAAAGTCATAGACCACTTTAACGTAATCTACCTGTTGCCAGATAAGGTGCGAAGGGTCAAGATTCAGGCCCAAATAATCAGAGGGAATGATTTCAAACATACGCTCCCAGATTTCTGGTGTGGTAGCCAGATTGGTTCCTCCTGGCCAGCGGTCAATAGTGTAGAGCATGGGACAATTTTCTATAGCCAACTTAACTCCATGATCTTCGGCAAACTTCACAAGCTCTGGAAAGACTTTGCCATATTCTTCCAGCGCTTCTTCAACGTTCATGCGAGGGTCTCTTCCGACAAAAGTGCCCACTACACCCACACCAAGAAGAGAAGCCGCCTTGATAACTTTTTTCAGATGCTCATGGTAAAATTTGCGCCGTTCAAGGTCCGGATCCAGATTGTTGGGATAATAACCGAGAGAAGAAATTTCCAGCTTATATTTTTTGAGCATTTCCCGTATCTGGGCAGCACTTTCTGAATTCAAGTTTTCAACATCTATATGCTGCGTTCCCGCATAGCGCCTTTTCTCGTAAGTTTTGGGCCAGCAGGCAACCTCCAGCATTTCAAAACCGTTTTGGGAAGCCCAGTTTGCTATTTCTTCCAGAGTGAGCTCCGGAAGGCAAGCAGTCATGAAGCCTATCTTCATCAGTCTCTCCTCCTTCATTATTCAACCTTCACCCAGCGCCCGCTACGGGCACTTTCCAGAATGGCTTCACACAAAATCACCTCACGCAACCCATCCTGGAAAGTTGGGAAAGAAGGAGCGGTTCCCCGCTTGTTCTCGGCATCCAAAATGAAGCGATACACTTCTTTAAACATCTGCTTGGAAGTATCAGGAAAGCCTTCGTTATGTCCTCCAGGAAAGGAAACAATTCCCCGGGTCTCTTCAGAAAGCAGCGAAGGGTCTTTCATCAGTAGTTCGTTAGCTTTGTCTCTCCTTCCAATCCACAGCTCATTGGGCCGCTCAGAATCCCAGCTTAAAGCACATTCAGAACCATGAATTTCAAAGAACAGGCGATTCTTCCTTCCTGCCGCCACTTGATTAACAGTCATAACACCGTGGGCACCATTTTTGAAGTGCAAAAGCACACTGGCATAGTCTTCGGTATTTATGGGAATATCCTGGTAGTCTTCAGGACGCAGAATTTTCCCTGCATAGGTCTCCACAGGCTTTAAAGGCTTTTTGCGAATCTTGTGGAAGGTGGCAAAATCAGCAAAAACTTCTACTACCCGGTCTCCGCTTATATACTCGATAAGGTCCAACCAGTGGGAACCAATATCAGCAACAGCCCGGGAATCTCCACTCAACTCAGGTTCCAAGCGCCAGTTATAGTCAGTATCATAGAAAAGCCAGTCCTGAAGGTAAGAACCGTGTATAGCGAAGATTTTGCCCACTCTTCCGTTTTTCACCATGAAGTGGGCTTCACGTGCCAGGGGATAATATCGGATGTTAAAGTGAACGGCATTGACCAGATTCTTCTTTTCGGCAAGCTCCACCAGTTCTTCTGCTTCTCTGCGGTTCATAGCCAGCGGTTTTTCACAAACCACGTGCTTTCCAGCAAGTAGTGCCTCTTTGCTCATTTCGTAGTGCAAAAAGTTGGGAGTACAAATGTGAACCACTTCCACCTCGTCGTTTTTAAGCAGTTCCCGATAGTCACCATACCACTTTGGAATGGCCAGTTCCTGAGCTTTCTTTTGAGCTACTTCGTCGTTTACATCAGCCACTGCCACCACTTCAGCCAGGGCAGTGCGTCTTGCGGCCTCAACATGTGCTGGTCCTATAAAACCCGTACCAATAACTCCCATTTTAAGAGTTCTGCTCATCCTATAACCCCCTTTGTCCATTGTTCTTTTGCCCAGGTCGCTGTACCAACTACACCAGCATCCATTCCCAGCAAAGCAGGAGAAAATTTAATGGTATCAACCGGGGCCATAAAGAGCCGCTCTTTTAAACCCCGCCAGATGCTTTCAAAAAGCAGGTCTCCAGCTTGAGCAACTCCGCCCCCTATCACGATCATCTCCGGATTAACAACCACGCAGATATTGGAAAGAGCCTGACCAATGTAAAGACCTGCCCTCATGATTATTTCTTTTGCTATTTCATCTCCTTTGCCTGCAGCTTCAGCAATAACCCGGGGTGTTACTCTATTGAGGTCTCCTTCCACCATATCCCGAATTAGAGTGTCATTTTGCTGGACTAAAGCCCTCAGGGCAGAGGCCACCATGGCAGGACCCGAAGCATAGGCTTCAAGGCAACCCCTGTTGCCACACCCGCACCTTACACCCTGCGGCTCAACGGTGATATGGCCAAACTCTCCAGCACTCCCATCTTTTCCTATGTAAAGCTCCCCATTGATAACCACACCACCACCGATACCAGTACCAATAGCCACCATGACCATACTGGTAACTTCTCGCCCTGCGCCAAAGCGCTTCTCAGCAAGCGTAATCGCTCTAACGTCATTGATAACCGCTACCGGCAAGGAAGTTTTCTCTTCCAGGAGCCTTTTAATGGGTACCCCTTTCCACTTGTTGGGAAAGTTGGGGAGAAGAATTCCAACCCCTTCCTTCCAGTCAATAAGGCCGGGAATGCCTATACCCAGAGCCTCCACACTCACCCCAGCGGTAACGTTTTCTTTAAGACGTACCGCTTCTTGAGCGATATCCTCTATAACTTTTTCAGCCCTGCGCATTGCTCTGGTAGGTATGGTCGAGCGTTGCAATACCTTTCCATCTTTGTCGACTACGGCAATTTTGGTATTGGTCCCTCCAAGGTCCACTCCCAGAAACGCCCTTTCACTCATTTTCGATCCCCCTCAAAATCTATTCTTCGACGGATTTGTGCCTGATCAGCAACCAGGTGTACAGTAAAACGCAGGCGATCTCCCCGGGCCACGGAGCGCGTAAGTTCGACTGGGACATCGTTTTTCAGAAAAGCAACCCTCTCTATCAGGAAGGCCGGCAACCCTCGACGACAGCCCAGAATTTCTGCTTCCCTTTTCCTTATACTACCCACTTCATAAGTTTCAAAAGCATGCACCAGAACCAGGCCGTATTTATCCCTCAAAACGGCATAGAGAGACCCCTGACCCAGGTCCTCCTGGACAAGGTCCGGACAGAGAAAACAGGGAATGTAGGTATGCTCAACCAGGATGGGGTCTCCATTGGCAAGGCGCACCCTTACAATTTCGTTTACCTTTTTGTTTTCACCTGAAAGGCGCAGGAGCTCCGCAACGTCTTCTTCGGCCTCAACCACCCTCTGGGTTATTACTCGAGAGCTGGGTCTTAATCCCAACTCCAGCATGTCTTCACTGAAACTGTAGAGCCTGGGCAACCTTCTTCGGAGCTTGAGCGAGGCAACAAAGGTACCCCTGCCTTGCTGGCGGTAAACCAAACCCTCCTGAACTAAAGCATTGATGGCCTGGCGCACTGTGATCCTGCTCACTTTGTAAACCTGCCCCAGTTCGTTTTCAGAAGGAAGACGGTCCCCTGGTTTAAGTGCGCCACTAAGTATCTGGTTTTTCAATATGTTTTTAAGCTGAACATAGAGTGGAACATCTCGATTGGAGTAAATTTCTTCCATAACCCCTCTGTTTCACCAGCCTGCCCGAAGTGTTTTTTGCAGCTTATTATACCTCAGTTTTGCAGCTTCCCAAACGTTTCCGCTTGGGAAGCTGCAAAATCACACCAGATTAAAGCTCGATTTCAGTGGGCAGGTTAGAAATAATTTCCTGGTTAGCATTGAGCAAAATGCCCTCGTCAAGGGTCAGGGCTATATTTGCTCCATCAGTGACCGCACCACGCAGGTTGCGTACTGTTTTGGCATCGCCAATTTTGGTCACGTTCAAACCTGCTGCAAGTAGCTCCCGGTACAGGCTGTCATCCGGCACCACGTTGGCGAGCACTACATTATCCACTTTTATCGTCTTGCGGTTAAATTCGTTATCCTGAACCACCACACTACCATCTTCTCGAATTTCAAGCACCGTAGAAGAGGCCAGGATGGTCACCGGGTGAGCAAAAGTGCGTCCCTTAAGCCCTTCACCATTGCTGCCGGCAAATCTCTTCATCATCACGTCCCGGTGGCAGGGTTCCATCCAGGAAGCAAACTCTTTTTCTTCGGTAACTATGTAAACCTTCTTGCCTTCCACGCCGAGCTTTTCAACTGCATCAGCTGCACCAAAATGGTCTCCCCAGACCAGTACCACTTCTCCAACTTCCACCGGCTCTGGCTTATCACCAGGATAGTACTCGCAACCTTTGGTTTTGCAGCGGAGGATATCCTGGAAGCTCACAACCAGCGGAAGGTCGATACCGGGAATATCCGGTTTCTGCACTTTGCTTCCTGTGGCCACAACAACTGCATCAAAAGCCTTGAGGTCCTCAACAGTAGGAACCGTTCGATAACGCACTTCAACTCCCAGCTTCTTCATCTGCCGTCTCTGCCAGTCAGCATACCAGCGCATCTTGTTTTTGCCAGCCACCGTGCAGCAGTAAAGAATAGCTCCACCAAGTTCTCCTGTCTTTTCAAAAATGGTCACCTGGTGTCCTCGCAAGGTAGCAATGCGAGCAGTTTCCATTCCACCCGGTCCACCACCAACCACAGCCACTTTCAGACTCTTCTTGGCCCTGGGAAGGTTTATGAACCGCTCATCGCCGATAGCCGGGTTAATAGCGCAACGCATTTCCCGTTTAATCATTAAAGATTCCTGCCAGCAGCCAACCAGACAGGAAATGCACTTGCGAATTTCATCCACCTTTCCGTACTTTGCCTTGTTGGCCCAGTAAGGGTCAGCAATGAGCTGCCTGGAAAGGCCTACCATATCAGTCTTACCCTCAGCCAGAATACGCTCACAATATGCTGGGTCACGCAAGGTATGACTGGTAATGACCGGAATTTTAACGTGTTTTTTAATCTCTTCAGCGGTGTAAGTGTTCCAACCCTGGGGATAGTACATGGGATCCATGGTCGGACCCGGAACTTCAAATATGCCTGCGCTGATGTCCAGGAAAGCTACACCAGCTTCTTCCATAAGCTTGGCAATCTTAATGCTCTCATCAAGGGTCCTACCGCCTTCAATCCACTCTTCGCCAGAATAACGAATGCCGATGGGGAATTTCTTGCCACACTTAAGCTTGATGCGATCAATTATTTCCAGCACGAAGCGCATGCGATTGATAAAGCTCCCGCCAAAACGGTCATTACGACGGTTGACATAAGGACTCATAAACTGGGCAATAAGGTAGCCATGTGCTCCATGAAGCTCGACGGCATCAAACCCAGCTTGCTGAATTCGCCAAGCTGCTTCAGCGAATTTTTCGATTAAATCGTAAATTTCCTCAATGGTCATGGCACGAATGGATTTACCAGATTTTCCAAGGTCCTCTGCGTAAACTATTTCATGACCTGCAGACCCAGGAAGAGAAACTACCATGTCGGTAGCTGAAAAGAGGTCTTTGCGGGGCCAAGCAGCTTGACGGCCAGGGTGTTGAATCTGTACTGCACACTTTGCACCGTGACGATGCATCGCTTCAGCCAGACGGGCAAGTCCGGGTATCATAGGGTCTTCATCTGCAGCCAGGCAGGTCACCGTAGGCCGGCCCGTAGCTTTATCAGGGGTTGTCGCACCCACGATTATAAAGCCGGTACCACCCTTAGCAATTTCTTCGTGGTAGGTTATAACTCGCTCATTCACCGAACCATCCGCATTGGCAGAGCTTATATCGGTGGGAACATGCACAATGCGGTTGGGAACCACAAAATTACCTATTTCAATTGGAGAAAAAAGATGGGGGAAATTTTGATTGGCCAAAAGAAACTACCTCCCTTCAACAGCAACCTTGTTTTTTTCTTCGATAGCATTCTTCCATTATCTCAGCCGTCTTCGTGGCACCAAAGCGAGTAGCTCCCACCTCCCTAACTTTCAAAGCAGCGTCAAGCGTGCGCACACCACCTGCAGCCTTAACCTGAACTCTCGGAGAAACGCTTTCCCGCATTAGCTTGAGGTCTTCAATGGTTGCACCACCTGGAGCGAAGCCAGTCGAAGTCTTTACAAAATCGGCACCAGCCTCTTCAGCAAGTTTGCAACCTATCCTTTTCAATTCATCATCAAGATAGCAGTTTTCGAGTATGACCTTTACAATAACCCCATGGCGGTGAGCAACATCGCAAACTGCCTTAATGTCTTCCCGAACATAGTCAAAATCTCTGCTTCTCAGCTTACCAATGTGAATAACCATGTCCAGCTCTTCGGCTCCGTCCTTTATCGCTTGCTCTGCTTCAAAAACTTTGGTCTCCGTTTTGTGCGAACCATGAGGAAACCCCACCACTGCTCCCACCTTAACCTCGCTTCCTGCAAGAAGCTTTTTGGCAAGTGCTACATCAGAGGGCCGACAGCAAACGGAAGCAACATTATATTTTTTGGCAATTTCACAACCCTCAACAATATCCTGGTCAGTGAGCTCTGGGCGAAGCAGAGAGTGGTCTATCATCTTAGCAATCTCTTCACAGGTGTACTCCATAATAAAGCCTCCTCTCTTTCGATGAATTGTTATAACAATATGTTTTCATATCATACTTTGAAGAGTAAGTCAATAGAAGCAAAGCGCCAGAAAATCAGCTTTTCTCTTTGCCCCAGAAGTTTTTGAGGTTTTGCTGCAGTTTTTTCTCGTATCCCCGGTCGGTAGGTCGATAATAAACTTTACCCTTAAGCTCTGGAGGAAGGTAATCCTGTTTTACAAACCCATTGGGGAAATCATGAGCATAGAGGTAGCCCTTGCCATAATCCAGGTCCTTCATTAGCGAAGTAACTGGATTGCGAAGGTGCAAAGGCACGGGTAAAGACCCTTTGCGGCGCACGTCAGCAGTAGCCTCCTGGAGTGCACGGTAAGAGGCATTGCTCTTGGGAGCACAGGCCACATAAATGGTTGCCTGCGCCAGCGCTAATCTTCCCTCTGGCTCTCCCAGGAAATTATACGCTTCCCAAGCAGCGGTTGCCAAAAGCAAAGCATAAGGGTCTGCGTTGCCAACATCCTCTGAGGCACAGGCTATCAATCGGCGCGCAATAGCGCTGGGTGCTTCTCCAGCTTCAAGCATGCGGCACATCCAGTAGAGTGCCGCATCGGGGTCACTCCCCCTTAAACTCTTGTGGTATGCAGAAAGCAGGTCGTAATGGGCTTCACCAGATTTATCGTAAAGGAAAGTATGGCGCCCAAAAAGCTTCTTCGCAAAAGCAAGGTCCAGTTTTCTCTTCTCTTTCCGGGCAGTTAAATAAGCAAATTCCAAAAAATTCAACGCTCGTCGAGCATCACCATCGGAAAGTTCACAAATGAATTGTAAGGCTTCATTGGTTACTTCTAAAGCCTTACCATCAAGTCCCCGCGGATCTGACAGAGCCCTTTGAAGCAGGGCAAGCAGTTCTTCAGAAGATATTTTATTGAAGACCAGCACTTGAACCCGGGAAAGAAGGGGGGCAATTACTTCAAAAGATGGGTTTTCGGTAGTTGAACCAATTAAGGTTACTACTCCCTCCTCCACATAGGGCAAAAGGACGCTCTGTTGACCTTTATGAAAACGGTGAATTTCATCAATGAAAAAAATGGTTTTTTTGCCATAAAGAGAAAAATTGTTCTCTGCTTCCTTTATGGCTTCCTTGATTTCTTTAATCCCGGAAGATACCGCACTTATGGCAAGAAATGCATAATGCAAGAGATCAGCCAGAATGAAAGCTGCCGACGTTTTGCCACTGCCAGGAGGCCCCCAAAAGATTAAAGAAGGCAAATAACCAGTCTCCACTATTCGGCGCAAAGCTCCTTCGGGACCGGTAAGATGCGCTTGTCCAACCAGTTCATCAAGTGTTCTGGGCCGCATTCGAGCAGCAAGAGGCTGCCGAACTTTCTCTGGAGGAGCGAAAAGCTCCGGCTCCTTAGAATTCCTGGTCATCACCAAAAACTCTCTTCAAACTTTTGTTTTATTATACCCCTTCCCTGCAAAAAATAAAACCTAATCAGTGATCTCTTTCATCACCTCTTCCACGGCACAAATGGCATAACGAATCCCATTTTCGTCTACTTGGCGTGAGGTAACAAATCTCACTCTTTTTGTGTCAACTCTGGTGGCAAGAACACCCTTATCTTTTAACTTTGCAAGAAAGGTCTCCGAAGATACATCTCCCTCCAGCTCGGCAACCACAAAGTTGGTATGCACCTTAGCAAGGTCAACTTTTATCCCTGGAATTTGAGAAATGCCCATAGCCAGTGCTTTTGCATTGCGATGATCCTCTGCAAGGTGAGCGATGTTTTCTGGAGAAAGCGCTTCAAGACCACAAGCACACAACCACCCAGTTTGGCGCATACCACCACCGAGCATTTTGCGGAAGCGCTTCGCTCTTGCGATAAACTCCCGGGAGCCAGCAAGAACAGAACCAATTGGTGCAGCAAGTCCTTTGGAAAGGGATATCATAACCGAGTCCGCACAGGCAGCAAGTTCACGTACTTCAACACCCAGATATAGAGCCGAGTTAAAAAGTCGTGCCCCGTCAAGATGCACCGAAAGATTGTACCGTTCAGCAAGAGCTTTTACGGCTCTCATTTTCTCAAGAGGTGGTACAATCCCTCCATAACGGTAATGAGAACTCTCCATACAGATAAGAGAGGTTCGGGGATAGTGGATGTTATCAGGCCGAATAGCATTTTCTATCGCCTGAGGTTCGGGGAGACCATCTTCCCCTTTCAGCGTTCGCACCATAAGACCAGCTACGCAGGCAATGCCACCAGTCTCAGATGTCCTGATGTGGGCGTTTTCTTCGAGTATAACTTCCTCACCTCTCTGGGTATGCGTAAGAAGAGCAACCAGATTACCCATGGTTCCACTGGGCACAAATATGGAAGCCTCTTTGCCCAGAAGATGGGCAGCATATTCCTCAAGCTGGTTTTGCAGGGGGTCTTCACCATAAACTGAATCTCCAAGAGGGGCTGCAAAAGCTCGCTCCCGCATCTTCTCGGTGGGAAGAGTTATGGTATCCCGCCTCAAATCTACCAGCACTGTCTTTCTCCTCCTTTATTCACTTAAAGAGGCCGCAAAAACCTCTCTAAAAAGCTCTCGAAAAACATCACTCTCTTCCATATCGGTGTGAACACTGAAACTAAAAAAACCAATAAGGGAAAAAGTGATGGCTTTAAAAAAATCTGCACCGGAAAACTCTTTTCCGTGCCTGGTAACCACAGGGTGCAGCTTCCAACCTACCTCACGAAGGTATTCCTCAAAACGTTCCTTCAGCGCGCTTAACTTGGATTTAGCCTCTGGATGGTGAAGAAAATCGTGACCCGCCCGTTGAATAATCACCAGGAGGTCTCTTTTTTCCTCAAAGAGCGTAAAGTAACAGTCGATTATGTCAGCCACCACTTTTCCCCTGGGTTCGGAAAAATCGAGTTTCATCATGCGCTCGGATATGCTACTCAGTGTTTCCTCAATGAGCGCTATAAAGATATCCAGCTTGCTTTCAAAATAGTAATAGAGCGTAGCTTTCTTCACTCCCGACTCGCGAGCAATGTCTTCGACAGTAGCTTCGAAAAAACTTTTTTGGGCAAAAACTTTCTTTGCTGCCTCAATAATCTGCTGTTTCCTGTTCATTCCTTACCCTCAGAAACTGTAATCCACACTCAGAAAAACTCCGTCACTCAAAGAACCAAGCTTACTATTTGGAGCACCACTTGAGAACGAAAAATTAAAACTAACTTCCCAGCCGTCCCGGGGCTTATAAGTAGCCCCAAGCATGTTGACCATGCTTCCATCTTGGAGACTCAAAACCGAAGTTAACATGGGTTTCCACTTGCCATCCTCTGTGGTGTAGTCAGTATGAAAGTAAAGGTATGACGAAACATCTTTACCTTCTTCAAAGGGGTTGCCAAGTAGATAATTTATGCTGAAATACCAGTCGTTTTCTGTAGTATAATCCACTCCTAAGCTTGCCTTCAAATAAGGAGAAGTAAAAGTGGTATCAGTGAACGTTTCCAAACTTCCATCTGGATAATACACCGTAACCCGATGTTCCCACTTTTCTGGAAAAACCAAGGCCAGGTCGCCCCTAAAAGTGGAACCCTCCAGAGCAGAGAGTTCACCTTGAAACTCAAGGCCCAGTATGGAACGCTCTGGAAAACCCCAGACAGACTGAACTGTGGATGAGGAATCAGCACTAATAACAATGTCAGTAGAGCGGGGATACGCAGAGAGAAAATAGCCGTGATAGAAGCTAAAAGCTACATCGATACCACTTACCATACCTCGAGCGCGAATGGCCCAAATAGGCGATGCAAAGCCTACTTCTGGGTGTTCTTTCTCGATGGAAAGCGTGAGTGCTTCGGGATTAAGACCCGAAAACTGTGACAGGAGCCTTCCAGCGAAAAGCTGTTCCTCCACTGAAGCAGGAACAAAATTGGAAACGAAATCTACCTGATATAGAAATTCCAACGACCAGAAGTCACTAAAATACCACTCTGCGTCCAGTGCTGGAATGGGAATCTTATCTTCAAGTGCTTCTTCACTCAGCGAAGCCGAGAAAGGACGAGGATTGATTGAATCCACAGGACTCATAACGTCACTCGCACCCCAGGTCAACTGCAAAAAGCCCAGTTTGAAATCCACTTCTTCCCAGGGAGCTTGAATCCCTTGAAAATACGCTTCCTTAACCCGAAGAGGTCTAAAATTGTTTTCGTCCTGATACTTCAGAAGTAACCCAACCTGAAAGAAATAATTGCTATCACCCAAAGAAGTAGTATAGTCAAGGTCCACTCGCGTTCCGTAATCAAGGTCTCCCGTGGAAAAATCGTAGCTGGAAAACATCTCTGCCTCTCCACTCAATTCAGAAGCGCGAACCGGAAGAGCGTAAAGGGCCAGTAAAGCTACTACCAGTAGAAAACACAACCTTTTCTCCATCGTCAACCACCTCAAAGCTCGGGCCTCTGTATGGTGCGCACGCTGAAGAAATTGTCGGGTAAGGATATATTTTCTTCGTGCTTGACGGTTTCCATGCGAGTCTCATGGTTTTCCTTCAAGTCTTTAAAAGCCATTTTCAAAATAGTTATTTTCCCTTCTTCGCTTTCTTCGATTTCCAGGACTTCGAGTGTCTTCCACAGGTTACCCTCTAAATCGTAAAACTCTATTTTTTTGAAATAAAACTTCTCTTTGTCTACAGTCATGACCAGCTTGGAGTAATCACTATCCTCCTCAAGGGGTTTGAGCTCCAGGTAGTAATTCTCCTCATCCTCACCCAAAAGGGTAGCTTCATAGTCTTCTCTTCCATAGTTCTGGGAAAGGTCGTCATAACTGAAATCAGTACCCATGAATTTTTCCTTTTTGCTGGAACCAGCGATTCTGCGTACCTTGCGATAAGCAGGCATGTAAAGGTATATCTTCTCTCCACCTTTAATGCTCAAAAGAGTAACCCCTTCAACATCGGCAGGGCTCAAAAACCTCACTATAAGCGATATGGTGTCATCGCCTTCATCTTTGGAATACATAACCACTTCTCGCACTTCTTCTTTACCTTTTTCATCTACCAGAATCATTTTGGCTTCACTACGTTGGGTAGTGAAATCAGTGCGGCGCGCTTCCACTTCATCCAGTATTTCATCAGCCGTAAGTGCCCAAAGGACCCCACCAAACACCAAGCAAACTAACACAAAAATTCCACTTAAAAACCAGTATTTTTTCATTTACTGCCACCTCCTGACTATTTTTGAGCACTTCTATTAGAATTATTGCCCAAATAACTTTCTGCATGTAAAAGCAAAGGCAAAAGCACCAAAGCATAGAGAACACTTACCAGAAGTACCGTACCAATTAAACTTCCAAACATGCGAAGCATGCTTATTTTGCCCGTAACCAAAACGTAACTACCAGCAGCAATTGCCAGTGAATTCAAAACAATCCCTCTACCCGAGCTCACCATAGTGGTCACAAGCGCTCTGGGGTTCTGTAAGCTCACCTCACGATACCAGCGCGAAACAAAGTGAATAGTATAGTCAATACCCGCTCCAATGGCTATGCTGGCTACCATTAAAGTGGCCACGTTGAGCGGAATTCTCAAAAGTCCCATGATTCCAAAAGAAGTATAAACGGTCAACAATATAGGAACAATAGCTATTGAAGCCTTGCGCAAGGAGCGTAGCTGCAACAGCAAAAGCCCAAAAACGATGACAAAAGCCAGAAACATACTGCGAGCCTGTTGATTAAAGAGCTTGCTGTTTACATAGTTGCTTATAATCGGCGTACCTGTCACCCGATACTCAACACTCACTGACCCATCTGAAGCGGGCAGGTAAACCCATTCATCGAGTACCTGGTAAAAGACGAAGTCGAAATCCTCATCCAGTCTTCTACCAACTGTGTTTTCCACTACCTTCCTTACTGTTTCCACCTTCAACCGCTGGGCAATACGTAACTCGGAATTCTTGAGCACTTCCTCAAGGTATAATGCGTCATCCTCGCTCAAATCCAGCTCCTTTTCAAGCAATTCAGAAATGGAAAGAACGGGATTCTCATCTTGGTAATAACGCTCAAGAACCGACGCCACTTTCTCTACGCTTAAGCCTAAGTCCTCAATCTCCAGGGTAGCATCGTGAGCGACCAGCGAAGCAAAATTTGCTCCCTGACCAATAAATTCCTCAATCGGTTTTTCAGCAATGGCTTTTATTTCTCTTTTAAGTGAACTCGGGTCAGGGATTTCAAGCCCGAAAATCTGTAGGTCCTCCACCATAGTGTTTACCAAAATATCAAGTGCGCCAGGCTCTTGCACCGAAACCATCTTTACCCTGTGAGGGCGATTCTCAAGAAATTCTTTCAGTGCTGCCACTTCTTTTCTCAGTTCCGCAGAGGAAGTCTCTTCAGCACTGAATTCTACCAGGGTTTCATCTCCATTTTCACTTATTCTACCCTTAAGGTAGCTATTATCCTGAGCGAAAAACCACAGGTTATCAATCTTCTCACGTTCTGCGGGAATTGCCTTCCATCCCTCCATGGCTTTATTTAAATCCACAAGAAAGGTAGCCAGAGAGGAAGCATCTTCAAAGTTTTTGAACCGAGCAGCATATTTTCCAATGCGTATCATTTCTCGAAGCACAAAGGGTTCCTTGACATTCTGAGAGCGCACGTAGAGATAGTTATAATCGGTGCTCCCAAAACGTTCTTTAAAGTAGTTGAGCAGCAAGGTGATGGGATGGTTTTTACCCATCTGTACTTCCACCGAGGTTTCCACATTGATGCGAGGAATTCCCAGAGTGAAAAATGCCATTACTGCAATAATGAAGAAAATCGTAGCTTTTTTATGGTGTACCACTGACCTGGCAACGAATTTCAGGAAACGGCTGATCAGGTCTCCTTTTTCTCTTTGCTGGTGAAGCACTTTGAAGTGATTCGGAACCTTGCGGGGCACAAAAATGGCATAAAAAGCTCCTAAGGAAAAAGTTGCCAAAATCATGCCAAAGAAAATACCCAGCGCTGAATACAGACCAAAGTCGGAAATGGGCTTTATTTCAGCAGTGAGCAGGGAAAGAAAACCACCTATGGTGGTCAAAGCGCTCATCAGAATGGGAACAAAAATATCCCGGAAGGTTGCTGCTAAAGCCTCCGGGCCATTTAGGCTGGCTCTTTCTTCGTAATAACGGTTTATAAAATGAATGCCGTATGCAGTAACCAGGGAGAGTAGCAAAACTGGCATAGCAGAAGCAATCACCGTCAAGGATTTACCCATAACTACGGCAGAACCCAGAACCCATACCGAGGAAAGAAGCGAAATAAATATTGGTAGTAATACTCCTCGCAGCGCCCGAAAACCCCAGTAGAGCACTACCATCAAAACCAGAGCAGCAAAAGGAGTTAAAGTACCCATGGTACGCCGAGAATCTCTGGCCATAAGGCGAGTGATGACCGGGACACCAAAAGTGGTTATCTTGCCACCAGGATTATACTTCTCACAGAGTGCTTCCACTTCCTCAATAGCTTTATATTCATCGACATCGTCATAGAAAGAAATCACCACCAGAGTGGCTTTGCCATCTTCGGTAACCATCTTACCCCAGATGAGTTCGTCCCCTTGAAGTTCTTCTCTGAGCTTTTTAGCTTCTGCTTCACTCTCAGGCAACACCTCGACAACCTCTTTGACTTCAACCCCAAACTCGGTGCTGACGATTTTGGGCATGTTGGTCAAAGCAGAAACGTTTCTCACAAAAGGAAGCTTCTCTATCTCCTCTACCAGTTTGTTAAGACCCTGGAGATGTTCCACAGTGAACAGGTCGTCAAATTCAATGCCTACAATCAGAGACTTGGTCTGAAAGCCTGAGAATTTGTCCTTAAGAGAATCATAGAAGGAAACTTCGGGGTCACTCTCAGGGAGGTACTTGGTCACGTCATCCTCAAAACGAAGATCCCGAAGCAAATAACCAAACACGAAAGTAACCACCAAAGTGGCAATGAAAATAGGCCAGGCATATTTTACAACCCACTGAGCCAGTTTCTGCATGTTTTCTCCTCCTCCAGCGCTCACTTATCGACTGACCGTTCGGTAGAAACTGAATCTCATTATACAGTCCCTTTATTCGCTGTCAAGAGATTGCTCATCAAAAAACCACGACTCACTTTTTAGTTTTTCTTTAGTAGTTTCCAGCGATTGTTATAGCTACCCAAGATACGAAGAAATGTGGTTTTCTTTTTGAGCTCTTCCAGGGCTTCTCCAAACTTTGTATCAATCAAGTTTCCTTCCCAATCTACGTAAAAAAGATACTCCCAGGGTTCACCTGGTATGGGCCGGGATTCCAGCTTAATCAGGTTTATCGAGCGGGCGTAAAATACCTCCAGCACCTCAAACAGCGCCCCTGAACGATTGGGAATTCGAAAAACACAGGAAACCTTATCATGTTCCTTGCGGGGCTCAAAATACCTCGAAAGGATGAGAAAACGAGTAAAATTGCAGGGTGTATCCTCAACGTCTTCCTCAAGGAGCTCCAGGCCATGCTTACGAATCGCCTCTTCACTCGATATGCATGCACTACCTTTGCCAAACTCGGAAGCTTTTCGAGCCGCCTCTTCGGTATTGCCAACGTCAATAATTTTTACTCCTTTCAGGGATTCGAGAAATCTGGAACACTGTGAAAAGGCCTGAGGATGAGCAAAGAGAAACTGGATATCTCCTACCCCAGTACCTGGATATACACCAAGATGTTGAGACACTTTAATAAACCGCTCTCCAACCACGAAAATCTCGGGAAAATCCAGCAATAAATCATAGTTAGCATGAATGCTACCAGTAATGGTGTTTTCAATCGGGACCACCCCGTGGGTTGCTTCACCGCTGGCTACTTTTTCGAACACCTCTCGAAAGGTGTAACAGGAAATAAACTGGGAATCTCTGGGAAAAGCTTTTTGCGCCACCTGAGAGCTGAAAGAACCTTTTTCTCCTAAAAAGGCCACTCTAAACTGAGAAAAAGATTCAGAAACAAAAGCAGGTGAAGCACCAGTAGGACCCTTCTCTTTACTTAGCTCTTTGCCAACTATCACGCTGATGACCTGAAGGTTGTTGACCAGCCTTCTGAACTGCTCCGGATACAAGCTCTGAGGACCATCAGAAAGTGCTTGTTCGGGAGCATGGTGAACCTCCACCATAACACCATCAGCACCACAGGAAACACCCGCCAGGGCCATGGGAATAACTTTTTCTCTCAACCCAGTGCCATGACTGGGATCAACAAACACCGGCAGATGACTTAAGTCTTTCACCACCGGTATGGCGTTCAAATCGAGTGTATTGCGGGTAAAGCGCTCAATAGTCCGAATACCCCGTTCACAAAGAATGACCTGGAAATTACCCAAACTTAGAATGTATTCCGCAGCCAGGAGCCAGTCTTCAATTGTTGCTGAAAGCCCACGCTTCAGCAACACGGGTTTACCCAGGATGGCTACCTTTTTCAGGAGTTCAAAATTCTGCATATTGCGAGCGCCAATCTGGATGATATCAGCATACTGGGCAACCAGTACGGCATTTTCAGGACTGGTTGCTTCGGTAACCACAGGAATGGAAAATTTCTCCCGGGCTTTGGCAAGGATTTCCAACCCCTGTTCTCCCAGACCCTGAAAACTGTAGGGAGAGGTCCGGGGTTTGAAAGCACCACCTCTCAGAATATGAGCTCCCATAGATTTCACTGCTTCGGCAATCCTGAAGAGCTGTTCCTCAGACTCCACAGCACACGGGCCAGCAATAATAGTAAGGGTCTCCTGTCCGATTTCCACATCGCCAATGGTAATCACCGTACCATCAGGATTGAAAGACCGATGGGCAAGTTGAAAAGGAGTGCTGGGCTTGATTACTCTGGCAATCTTTCCGAAAGCTTCCAGAACCTGAGCGCTAACTTCCCGCTCTGAAACCATAATACTGCCTTGCGGGCTATCCACCCAGTGAACCAGCATTCCCTGTTTTCCAAGCTCACGAAGCACTGCTTGCTTCCGAGCTTCATCAAGAACACCGTCAAAAATAACGACCAAAGTTCCATCCTCCCTATATTCTTCTTTAGAAGACTATTTTACGACAAAAACTTTATGTTATACTATACTCCGAGTTCCCCAGGGAGGCAAACATGGAAAACCAGCTTACACAGGAAACCAGAATAACCAAAGAGTATATAGAAGAGTTGCTCGAGAGAAATGCTCTGAACGAACTAAAAAATAGCATCAATACTCTCCATCCCGCCGATATTGCTGAACTGATGTCTTTCCTGGATAGCCAGAAGCAGGTCGTTGTATTCAGGTTACTGCGCAAAGACCTGGCCATAGAAGTTTTTGAACAACTGGACTTTGAACAGCAGGAAAACCTTCTTCAGAGCTTTACCGACGAACGGGTAGCTGAAATCCTCAACCAAATGTCCCCAGACGACCGCATGGAACTCTTCGATGAGCTACCAGCCAAAATAGTTAAAAAGTTCCTGGGTCTTCTGAATCCGGAACAGCGCAATATCGTGGCTACCATGCTGGGTTACCCTGAAAACAGCGCTGGCCGTATCATGAACCCCCATATGGTGGACCTTAAAGAATACTACACGGTGGAGCAGTCGCTGCAAAGAATACGCCAGTTATCACCTCCTGAAGAACTGGCCTACACTGCTTATGTAATCGATGCCGAGCGCCATCTTCTGGGAAGGGTTACTTTGAGAGAGCTGGTACTCGCAAAGCCGGAAACGGTGATCAGAGACATTATGAAAAAGGACATAGTTTACGTTTTTACTCATGATGATCAGGAAAAAGCTGCTCAGATTATTCAAAAATATGACCTTTTAGCAGTGCCGGTAGTGGATTCGGAAAAGCGCCTGGTGGGTGTGATAACCGTTGACGACGCCATCGACATCATAGAAGAAGAGGCCACCGAAGATATTCACCGCCTGGCAGCAATCAGGACTACTGAAGATGAGTATTTGCATGCCCCCCTGTGGAACAAGGTCAAAAATCGCTTTATATGGCTTGCCGTGCTGCTCGTTGGAGGCACCATGACCAGCTTTGTAATGCAGGGTTTTTCGGAAATCATTCAAGCCATCGTTGCCCTTTCCTTCTTTGTACCCATGCTCATCGACACTGGAGGCAACGTGGGTAGCCAATCAACCACAGTCATGGTGCGAGGCATAGCAGTTGGTGAAATCGAAAAACGCAATATATGGAAAATAGTTTTCTCTGAAATTTTGATAGGTGGGATACTGGGCATTCTGCTCAGCTTTATCGCTATATTGCGGGTTATTTTTCTTAAAGAGAGCCTGCTCATAGGTATCATAGTGGGTACGGCTGTGTTTAGCATCGTTTTTGTGTCCAATCTGGTGGGCATTTTTCTCCCTGTACTTTTTAAGAAACTCAAAATGGACCCTGCAATATCAGCTACCCCGGTTATTACCACGCTGGTTGACGTTATTGGAGTTTTCATCTACTTTAAGATTGCCCAAGCTTTCCTGCATTTCTGACTTGAATGCACCAAAAAAGCTTTGAGCCGCATCATCCACTTCTTTCAGACAACGCTCGCAAGAAGCAATGCTCCCTTTTTTATCGAAACCCCTAAAGAAAAGTTCGCCGTCCAGAGTGCAACCAAAAGCATCAAAAAAGTACTTAGTAGTAAGCCTTACTCCGTCGAAAAGCCGCTCACCGCGGGTTGCACCAACGCCCATTAAAAAACCCTTTTTGGGCGAAAACTGTTCTCCAAGAAGATACCTGCGTACCCACAAAACCTGGCTCCTATCAACCAGCGCTTTGAAAGAAGCAGGAATTCCATAGAAAAAAACAGGCGTGCTAACCACCACTATCTGAGCTCGAACAAGCCATTCAACTACTTTTCGCATGCCATCTTTCAGCACACAGTAACCAAGACTTTCACAAAAACGACATCCTCTACAAAACCGAATATCAAGCTCTGAAGGAACTATCAGTTTCAGTTGCGACTTCTCTGGAGCAAAGCGCAGAAACCTTTGAAGCAGCACTTCGCTATTCCCATCTCGTCGAGGACTACCCAGTATGGCTATAATTTGCAAAACACATCATCTCCCCGTAAAATTTAACCAGGAAATTCCAGTCTTATTCACAAAATCTTGGCCACTACAGCAAAGGAGGAATTAATTTGCCAGGACGAGCATTTGCTTCCTTCAGCGGTGGAAAAGATTGTCATCTGAGTATCTTTCTGGCCCAGAAAGCTGGCTTCAAGGTGGAATATCTCCTGAACATGACCCACCAAAACGGTGAAGTTTCCCGCTCCCATCATCTCCCCGCTTCGGTAATTCAAAAACAGGCGGAAAAGATGAATTTGCAATTGATCCAAAGGGGGACCTCCTGGGAAAACTATGAAGAGAACTATCGCCAGGTGTTAAGAGAACTGCGCCAGAAGGGAATAACCCACGGTGTGTTCGGTGATATAGACCTCGAAGAACACCGGGAATGGGTGGAAAGAGTCTGTTACAGCGAAGGCATAGAGCCTTTTCTTCCACTCTGGAAGAAGGATCACCAGGAAATCGCCAGAATGATAGTCAAAGAGGGCTTTAAAGCCCACATAATAGTAGTGAACGACCGTTTTCTGACCCCCGATTTTCTGGGAAAACCGTACACTCTGGCACTTATAGAAGAACTCAATAAAAGAGGCGTTGATCCTTGCGCTGAAAGCGGGGAATTTCATACTTTAGTAATCGATGGTCCTCTCTATCGAGAACCCCTGGAGTTTGAATTTGGAGAAATCAAACAGGAAGAACATTACCATTTTCTGGAAGTGAAACTGGCGACTCCAGTATAAAGTATCTGGTGACCACTGAAACGGGTTAACCCGTTTCAGTGGTCAATACGCCTGCAAGCACGAACCTTCTCAAGTTGCCTGCTTTTTGCCCATACTTGCCCAGATGCCCAGTATCCCCAAAATGATTTTCAAAAGGGCATGCCAGGCAGGTTCCGTACCCAGGTTAATGCCGGGAATAACACCCATAATTCCCATTATCAAAAGCAGCCAGCTGTAGACCATAAGTAAAACCCTGACCATTCAAAAACCCCTCCTTTCGTTATAATATTCAACATAATTTAAGACCAGTCCATTGCTCCCGTCAACTCATCCACTTCACTTTTGCAATAATTTTTAGCCCAAAATCCCCTAAGGGTGAGGGTCTTTTATTCAAGACCCAATCGCTTCTGGTATACTTTTAGCAAAAAAACGGAGACTAAGCCGTGAGGAACTATCGGAAAGAATTGTGGTTTTGTACTCAGAAACGCAGGGAGTTTATAAACATTACTCCCTTACTTGAAGAGTGTGTACGCGAAAGTGGCATTCAGGATGGGCTTTTACTGTGCAACGCTATGCACATTACAGCCAGCGTCTTTATAAATGACGACGAAGAAGGCCTACATGAAGATTTTGAACGTTGGCTCGAAAAATTAGCTCCGGAAAAGCCCTATCACCAGTACAAACACAATGTAGGCGAAGATAACGCAGACGCACACCTCAAAAGAACCATAATGGGCCGAGAGGTGGTTATAGCAGTGACTGATGGCAAATTAGACCTCGGTCCCTGGGAACAGGTTTTCTACGGAGAATTTGATGGCAGGCGCAGAAAAAGGGTGCTGGTGAAAATCATCGGGGAGTGAAACTGCGAACGCACATGGTTTTTTCCCGCAAAAGCGCCTGACAAAAGCCGCGGAAGAGTTTCTAAAAAATTTTCAAAAATTTTTTGCAACTGCTCTTGACAATTTTAAAATCATAAATATAATGCTTAATGCTCAGTTGAAAAATTCGAATAGCGAAAATCCCCTCCTTGCACCTATGGGAGGGTTGCCTGCCCCACAGGGCAACCCTCCCATAGGTGTTTTTATGGGCTTTTTTCAAGTCCTACTCCTGCTAAAGCAACGACTTCATTTCTTCAAGCACTAATTGAGGCACACCAAAGCTACGCTCAAAAAGTAGACCGTGACCGGTTGGAAACCAGCGAATTTTTTTAAAAGAAGAAACAGTCTCAAAAAGTTCCAGCGTACAAAGAGGTGGCACGATGTCATCCTTCGTTCCATTGTACATAAAAAGAGGTGTACTCCAGTCTAAAGAACCAACGTGATAAAGGGGATCCAGAGCTTCCCAGCCTTTAAGCGCTTCAGGAACAGCTATCCCCCGCTTCAAGAGATGGTAGCGAAGCTCAACCAGAGAATCCAGCATACTTTCTTTGAGTAGTCTGGAAAGGTTCCCTCCACCAACCACCAGGAAAACCCCCCTGAGCTGCTGATGCCTACCAGCTATTAAAGTGCCTATTATACTACCCAGGCTGACTCCCCAGAGAAAAAGTTGGTCCTTCTTCACGTAAGGATGGTTTTCCAAAAAGTAAAGAGCTCGCAGCCCATCCTGTACGGTTCTCTCAAAAGCCAGTCGATCATCACGGATGTCAGGAGAAAAAACATCTTTTCCTTCCTGTCTTCTTTCGCCATGATACTCCATATCGATTGCCAGAGCCAGGAACCCTGCTTTGCCAATCTCATTCGCAAGCACACGGAGATTATCCTTGCTTCCCCGATAATAATGAAGGAACAAAATAGCCGGATAAGGAGGTGGGGCGCTGGGCTCCAAAAGCAAAGCAGGAACCTCAACGGCTTGTAAGCGGTAAAGTTTGTAATTTTTGGTTTCTCGCAAGAGCGTAACCAAATTCTGGCAACCCCCAAACCTCGGCATAAAGCCACAAATCATGTACAAAACGTTTTTTAATTTCGACAAAATTCAAAAAACTAAATTTCATACTGCATCTTATGTATACAAACGAAAAAGTAAAGTTATAATAACATATACAGGCAGGGTGTTTCAGCATCAGGCTTCTCTTAGAAAGGAAAGGAGGTGAAAACTGAGCTATAGCTTCCTCAACCAAATCCTTTTCTAAGGTTTCATTTAACGAACAAAAGGAGGAGAGAACATGAGAAAATCCTTGTTTTTTCTGGTAATGGTTGTTGTGGTAACAACTTTGCTGATAAGTGGTGTTTCCTATGCAGCAAAATATCGTTTTACTTTCATTTCACACGCCGGAGAAGAGAATCCTTTCTGGGCGGCTGTGTACAGAGGAGCAAGTGATGCTGCCAAGCTCCTTAACGTAGATTTTGTATTTGTAAGACCCAAAACTGAAGGAGATTTGGCTACTCAGCTCAGCCAGTTTAAAGCTGCACTGGCTGAAAAGCCTGACGGCATTATCACCACCATTCCTCATCCAACCATGTTTGATGAAGTAATCCAACAGGCAATAGATATGGGCATACCAGTAATCTGTTCTAATACTGATGACCCCGAAGGAGCCAAAGGAAACGCAAGACTATCTTACATTGGTCAGGACCTGGTACAAGCAGGATATTTCCTGGCGCAAAAATTAACCGAAGACTTGCCCAAAGACCAAAAATTTCACTTCCTTATCAGTATAGGTGGTCCTGGTCTGGTATGGGCCGAGCAAAGAGCCAAAGGCATTACGCAGTACTTTGACGAAGTTGGTTATACTTATGAGCGTCTTGACACCACCATGCAGATGGATGTTGCTCAATCCAGAATTCAAGCTTATCTGCAGTCTCATCCTGAAACCAAAGGGGTAATATGCGTAGAGTACAACCACGCTCCTGCCGCCAAGGCTGCCCGCAATTTGGGTTATAAGCCTGGCGAGCTGTTGATTGGTGGTTTTGACCTGGTACCCGAAGTACTCGAAGAAATTAAGTCAGGATATATCAAGCTAACCATCGACCAGCAACCCTACCTACAGGGCTACCTACCCATAGTTCAACTCTACCTCATGAAGGAGTTTGCCCTGAGCGCCTGGGACGTAAACACTGGCAATGCAGTAGTTGACGCATCCAACGTGGACAAGGTCATCGAACTATCCAAACAAAGAGTGCGCTAAAAACAAGCTCCCCAGAGAAGCGATCGCTTCTCTGGGGAGCTTTTCATATAAAAATAGAAGCCATAGAAAAGGAGCGTCTGCAAAATGGGCAGTGGTTTTTTAACCTCTCTAAAGCGCATCCTGCTTCTCAGAGAAATAAGCAGCCTGATTATGTTGGCGGCAGTTATTCTGGTCTTTTTTAGCCTTGCACCTCTCTTTTTAAGCCGCGAAAACATAAGTGTAATCCTGGAGATCATTCCCGAGCTTGGCATTGTGGCACTCGGAGTAACCATGCTGATGATTTCTGGAGAATTCGACCTATCAGTAGGCTCAGTTTTTGCTTTCTGCCCAATCATGTTGGTTTTATTTATTAATTGGGGATTACCTCCTGCCCTGGCTTTCGCGGGAGCCTTGCTGGTTGCTGTTGCTCTTGGCGCAATCAACGGTTTAGTAACCCTAACCTTTGGAATCCCTTCCTTCATAACTACTCTCGGTGCAATGCTCATCTGGCGGGGGGCGGTTTTGCTTATCAGTGGAGGATGGCCCCCTCCTTTTCCAAGCCAGCTTTCCACAGCCTTTCTGGTTGGGAAAATGAGTATTTTCAGAGCCTCAATCTTCTGGTATCTGTTGGTAGTCGTATTACTCTGGATCGTGCTTGAAAGGAGTGATTTTGGAAATTGGATGTTTGCCACAGGTGGCAACCGAACCGCTGCCAGAGCCATGGGTATCAATACCGAATGGGTCAAGTTATCAAACTTTATGCTTTGCTCTTTTCTGGCTGGATTTGCTGGCATAGTTCAATCGTTTCGCTTAGAAACCACACTACCTTCAATGGGCAATGGTCTGGAAATGGAAGCAATTGCAGCCACCGTCATCGGAGGAACAGCACTAAGCGGTGGTGTAGGTACAGTTATCGGAACCGTCATTGGCTCTTTCTTAATTCGAATAATTGACAACGGCTTGATAATGGCCCGAGCTCCAAGTTACTGGTTCCGGGTCTTCATAGGGCTGGCCACAATACTGGCAGTTATACTAAATACCTTTGTGCGTGAGCGAGCAAAAAAGATGAGGTGTTAGCAAATGCAAAGCAATAACCACCTGGTAGAAATGATAAACATCCATAAGTGGTTTGGTGGAGTCTGTGCTTTAAAAGGAGTAGACTTCCACGTTGGTTACAGGGAAATAGTCGGTCTGCTTGGAGATAATGGTGCTGGTAAATCAACTCTGATTAAAATCCTTTCCGGTTTTTTCCCTCCAGACGAAGGCAAAATTTTCTTTGAGGGCAAAGAATGCCATTTTACTTCTCCTCGTGAGGCCCGCGCCCTGGGCATAGAAACCATTTATCAGGAAGCAGCAATGGTGCCTAAAATGAGCGTAATGAGAAACATATTTATGGGGAGAGAACCGATAAAATATAAACTGGGCACGGTAAGGTTACTGGACATTCCTTTTATGGAACGAGAGTCCATGCGAGCTTTAGAGGGTGTAGACCTCCGATTGCGCTCACCCCATGCCCTGGTTGAAGAACTCTCGGGAGGCCAACGACAAGGTGTCGCAATTGCGAGAGCCATGTACTTCAAGTCCAAACTGGTTATACTGGATGAACCTACCAATAATCTATCGGTAAAAGAATCACAAAGGGTTCTGGAATTCATAAAAGAGCTAAAAAATCAGGGAATATCGAGCATTTTTATATCGCATAACCTCTATCACGTTTACCCAGTAGCTGACCGAATCGTGGTATTGAGCCACGGTGAAAAAGTTGGTGACTTTAAAAAAGAAGAAACTTCTATCGAAGAAATCACCAAACTAATCGTTCTTCCCTAATCTTACAAACAAATATATTGCAAAATTCATCTTTCTGAACGGAAAGTCAAGAAAGGAGACGTTTCAAAAATGATTGTCTCAACCCTTTCCGAAGTGCCCAATAAGAAAATAAGGGAAGTACTGGGTATTGTACAGGGAAGTACCATCCGAGCCAGATGGTTGGGTAAAGATATTATGGCAGCCTTGCGTACCTTGGTGGGCGGTGAAATCAAAGAATATACCGAAATGATGAATAAGGCCAGGCAGTTAGCCATAGAAAGAATGCTTGAAGAGGCTCATGCTTTAGGTGCTGATGCCGTCTTGGGAGTGCGCTTTTCAACCAGCATGGTCATGAGCGGTGCTGCAGAAATCATCGCTTACGGCACAGCAGTGAAATTGGAATAGTTAGTGATGGCGTAACATTTCAAAGATCAAAAAAATGCCCAAAAAGGCAGCTACCGCATAACCAAGAATACCCAAGACACTTAAAAAACGTATGCCAGGAAAATTAATATAAACTAACGAAGAACCTATCAAGAGAGAACCAAGGACAATACTTAAAGAAAGACGTGTACTTACTGCTTCCAAGCGGCGATTGATCTCTTCAATTTCCTTGCTTTTAAGGCGTAGGGTAAACTTCCCTGAAGAAAGTTGCGAAAAAATTTCCCGTGTGTTTTCTGGGAAATTCCTGAGCAAACCCTCCCATTCCAGCAAATAATCAAGCAAATCCTGTTTGATGCGTTCTGGACTGAACCAACGGACCAAAAGCTTTCTAAGATATTCCGAAAGATAAGGAGCTAGGGAAAACTCAGGATCTAATTCCCTTCCCGTCCCCTCAGCCACCACAAGCGCCCTCAATAAAGAAACCAGACTGGTTGGAAAGCGAAGTTGGTATTTGCGAAGCAGATGAAAAAAATCAAAGAAAAGAAATTTAAGATTTATTTCTCGCAGGTTCGAAGCAACATAATGCTCCAGAATCTCATTTAACTCAAAGCGCAAAGAGAGGGAAGAATCAATCGGACCTTCCATAAATTCTTCTTCAAGCAAGTGAATCATGCGTGCAGCATTCTTTTCAAGCGCCGCCTGGAGCAGCAATACTATATTTCTGCGAGTTTCTCTATCTATGGCACCGACCATCCCAAAATCCAGATAAACCAGTTCCCGGGTTTCTCCTCGAAACATCAGGTTTCCCGGATGTGGGTCACCATGAAAAAAACCATCCTCGAAAATCATCTTAAAAATAGCTCTGGCTCCTATTTCAGCAAGCATCTTAGCAGTTTCGGTGTCCAGAGCCCCTTCTTTCAGCATCTTAGAAAGTGGCACTCCTTCAATAAGTTCCATAACCATCACCCGGGAAGTGGTAAGTTCAGAAAAAACACGGGGGATGTAAACACCTTCAAAATCCAGAAAGTTATCTCGCATCTTACGAGCATTAACGGCCTCGAAAGTGAAATCAATTTCTCTCAACAATCCTTTGCGGAACTCAGCAACTAACTCAGAAAAGGTGATGGAATCCGCCATACCATGCAGGCGTTCCCCAAAACGAGCCAGGTAACTCAAAATCTCAAGGTCTGCCACCACCATTTCCCTGACCCCAGGCTTCTGGACCTTCACAGCTACTTTCTCCCCGCTTTTCTTTAATACCGCCCTATGCACTTGAGCTATGGAGGCAGATGCCAGAGGACGGGGGTCAAATTCCCAAAAAACATTCTCAAGGGAAGTACCCAGCTCCTCTTCCACGACCCTACGAACCTCTTCGAAAGAAACAGCAGGTGCCTCATCCTGAAGTTTTTTAAGTTCCTGACAGTATTCCGGAGGAAGAAGATCTACCCGGGAGCTAAGTATCTGGCCAGCCTTAATAAAGGTGGTGCCCAGCTCTTCAAAGGCCAATCTCAAGTTAACCCAGGGAGGATTCTCAACAATTTCTTTTTTTAGAAAACGTACTCCAATGCGTTCCAGGAAACGAATCCTGCTAAAAAGATAGGAAAAACCGTATTTGGAAAAAACCCTCACAATTTCTCTAAAACGCTTAAAGTTTTTAAAATAGGGATAGCCCGGTAAAAACATCAGTTAATATCCACCTTGCTCAAAAAATCCATTACCAGTTTACGCAGAGAAGGAAGCACCCTGGCAGTGCCCTGAGTGCGGCAATAGCTGGCAAATTCTTCAGAGCTCATACCCTGGCCAGCAAAAACAGCTTCTGCAATAAGAGTAATTTCATAGGGAAAATGGTTTTCTCGCCTTTCCCTGAAATTCATGTGCAATCTTAAAACACCCTTTAACCCCTCTTCAGTAGGTAACAGAGAAAATTCGGGCAAAACATCAAATCCACTTTCCCTGCTACTACTGAAATCTTCCCCTTTAAACAAGAAATGAACCACACGCAAGCGAGAAAGACGAGGTTGCTCGATAATAGAAAGTCCCTCCTTCCTTTACCTTGTTACATACCACAACCATCAAAACAAACCAGTTAATAACCACCACGACCAACAGTTTTTTGTTGAAGTTCACCAACTGCTCGACCAAGAGGTACATCAATACTCAGCGACTTGGACATAAACAGCAACTGCGAAGGATAGATAGAACGATGACCAAGAAGCTTATAAGCTACAACCACCGATAAAAGCGCAACCACCGCTCGGTCAAAACCAAACAGTTCTGCCGCCATAATCGTCGCTGCAATTGGTGTGTTGGCACAGGCACCCAGAAATGCAGCAAGACCAATTTGCGACCAGAAAGCGGTGTTTAGCGAGAAAAGCCTGGCAAAGCTCATACCCAGTATGCTGCCAATGAAAAACATGGGAGTTACCACCCCTCCAGACCCTCCCATACCCAGAGTCAAAGCAACCAGTACTATCTTAACAAACCAGAGCTCACCAGGAAAGGTGTTACCCTGCACCGTTTTTTCGATGACTTCCATCCCCACTCCCAGTGCCTCTTTGTAACCCAGTAAAGCGGCACCAATCAACGCCACACCACCAAGTAGGGGAGGTACCCAAAAAGCCAGCTTTCGACCCAGCAAATCACCAAAACGCTCCGTCCAGTAAGTGAGATTAATAAAGAGACGGGCTACCAGAGCAACGACCACCCCAAAAGCCACCGCCCAGAGCATAACCTGAAAGCTTAATGGATGTGCACCCAGGGAGGGAAAATAAACCTGTCTGACCCCCAAAACCTCAACCACGTAAACTGAGATAAAAGAAGCTATGGTTGAAGACATTAAAGAACCATACTCCATTTGACCAACATAAAGAACCTCAATACCAAAGATGGCTCCAGTAACCGGCGTACCAAAAACAGCAGCAAAACCTGCAGAAAGTCCACACATAACAAATCTTCTTAAATCCTGCAAAGAAAGGCGAAATAAGTGACCCAGCATAGAAACCAGCGAAGCACCAATCTGAGCTATCGGCCCCTCTTTACCTGCTGAGCCCCCAAAGCTCAAAGTACAGAGGGTAGCCAGAGTTTTCACTGGGAAAACCCTAAAGTCTATTTTCCCGTAGCGCTGGTGTATTGCTTCGATAACTCTTTCCGTACCGTGCCCTCTGGCTTCCGGAGAAAAAAAGTGCACCAAAAGCTTGCTCAAAAGTAAACCCAAGGGCGCAAGCAGAAAAGCAGCAGGAAACAACCCAGCTACCCAGGCGGCACTGAATTTAAGAGCTTTAAGAAATAAAAAAGCTCCACATCCAGCAACCAAACCAGCAATACAAGCCAAAGCCAACCACTTGACGGTGCTTAAAAAAAGCAAAAAAAGCTCGTTAAACTCGGTACGAAAATAGCTTCTAACTCCCATCGCCACCAATCTTACCCTTTACTTTGAGTGAAGCATTTCCTCAAGCTTTTCTCGAGTGAGAAGCTCTTCCCGAGCAGAATCCGTCGCTATATTATAGCCGGCAACCAGGTTTCCAACCCGCAGGGCTTCATCAAGTTTTTCACCAGAAAGCAAGGCAAACAGAAAGCCGGCATTAAAATAATCTCCTGCACCAATAGTGTCTTTGGCTTCAAAGAGAGAAGCTTCCTGAAAAATACTCCCTGAAGCGTTTACAGCCTGAGACCCTTCTTTCCCCCTCTTTACAACCAGGGTACCTGGAAAAGTTTCAAAAATCCTGTATAGATTCTCCCCAATCAGGGCCTGTAGTTCAGTCTGATTGGGTAGAAAATAATCAAAAACGGAAAGAAGGTGCAATACTTCCTTTTTCACCTCTTCAGTAAAGCCTTCAGTCGGCCAACCCGTATCCAGCAGAAGTTTGACTCCTTTTTTGCGGAAAGCTTCGAGAAGCTTCACCAAATCCTCACCTTTGCGAATACCAGGGGAAAGAAAATACCCGCAGAGCAACAAGAAATCACCATCTCTAACCTCGCTCAACACCCTTTCAAGATGGTCCAGAGTAAGCAAAGCCTGAGCACCAAGGTCGGTCAAAAAGGTACGCTCCAGAGTAAGAGCATGGGTAACGGCAACTGAAAGGCCGGTGGCTACGTCTTTGGTAATATCCAAAAAGGAAAGGTCTACACCCCCTTTTTCGAGCTTCCTGGTTAGCTCCTGACCTGCAAAATCGTTACCTACCACACCCACCAAAAAATTAGGAACCCCCAAGCTGGTCAAGGCCAAAGCAGCATTGGCAGCAGCTCCGCCCGGCCGCATCACGTAACCGGGTATCAGCACTTCAACTCCCCAACCCGGAAAGTCCTTGATACCGCCCAAAATCACGTCCAGACTGATGTTTCCAACCACCCAAACCCGGCCCATGCCTGTCACTCCCGAGTAGTGGTCTTACTTATGAGATAAGCTGTGCCTGGTTCCAGTCCCTTATCCTCAGCCAGATAGTAAGCAAGCAGTTCCAGAGGTATTATGGAAAGAGCTGGCGAGAAAAGCTCGTCAGCAAAATGCATGGGCAGTACCTCCAGGTTAAAGCGCGACTCAATACCTTCTTGACCAATTAACAACACCCCGGCCTTGTAGTTGACAAGTTCCTCAGCCAACGCAATCATTAAACTCTGAGTCTTGCCAGGAAGAGCCAGGACGATAGCCAGAGAAGGCCTGGTAATCAGTTCCAGAGGCCCGTGACGAAACTGTCCTCCCGAAAAAGCAAAAAAACTTTCTTTGGCACACTCATAAAAACACAGACAACCGTGCCAGGCAGAACTGAGAGCTGGGCCTCGGGCAATGATGAACCTGTTTTCCGCTGAACGTGCGAATTCGAGATTGCGAAGGATTCTCCTCGACCACTCCGAAGAGGTTGCAATCACCCTCTCTGCTTCCTCAGCCATAAGCTCAATATCCATAGAGGCATGCAAAAAGCGCTCCCGCTCACCAGCCTGAGCCAGTGCCCAGAGATTAAAAACAAGTAGCGTTGCTGTATGGGTCTTAGTAGAAGTTACTGCCCGCTCAGGACCGCTAAGAATGTCAATAACCACATCGCTCTTTTTGGCAAGAGTGCTTTCTAAGTTGGCCGTAAAGCTCACCACCAGAGGTCGAGTGGAAAGACTATCGAGTATCCTTAAAACCTCGTACGACTCACCAGACTGGGATATCAGAACCAGCAAATCATTCTTATCCAGGCCTTCCAGCCCATAGTGGAGAAGCTCTGAAGCATCAATCCAGTTTACCTGAAAACCTTTATTGAGAAGATGGAGATAAGCGGGGTAAGCAGCAAAAAGGGAACTGCCCATTCCAGTTATGCATACTTTTCTCTTTTTGTTCGCACCCTCACCAAAACGGGAAAACCATTCTTCCTGAGCATAGGTTTCAGCAATTTTTCGGAATACTTCAGGTTGTTCAGCAATTTCTTTAAAAAGTTGATTCACGTCAGATACCCTCCAGAGCAAAATTAACAACCAGGACTTACAAAAGTATACAATAAAACAGCGGCCAAAACGAACTGCAGAAAATGAAAAGGAGAAATTATTGCTCAGGCCAGTTTCAGCGCTACAAAGCGCTCAAAAAGATCGACATTACGTCTGTAAACTTCCCAATATAGCTCGTAAAGCTGGTCATAGAAGAGAGCGTGCTCGGCAATAGGCTCTAAAACCGGGTTCCTGGGAAAGAATGCGTCTGGAATCTCCATAAGCCTCTTTACTTCTCCCAAAGCCTTAAGAGAAACTAAAAATGCTCCTCGTGCCGAAGCCGAGGGAAGATTGCTCACTTCCACTTTTCTTCCCAGCACATCGCATATAACCCTTTTGCCCTTCTCAGTCTGGGCGAAACCACCGCTCAAAACAACCCGCTCAGGTCTCCCCATAATTTCACACAGCATATCGTAAATAGAGCGTACCCGGAAGGCCACACCCTCAAAAGCAGCCTGCATCAGGGATGCAAAATCGTGAAAATAGGAGAGGCCAAAAAGAATCCCCCGTGCATTAGCCTTCCAGTTTGGACTTCTCTCTCCAGTTAGAAAAGGGAGAAAGAGCGGTCGTTCTCTGTGGATATCCAGTTCGAAGTCCTCCGCCCCCTTACCCAAGAGATCGCGCATCCAGGAATAAACTATGCCACCGTTGTTAATCGCCCCTCCTCCTACCCATATGCCGTCAGCAAGATAGTAGCACCAGCCACGCTCCTGAGGATCAAAAACCGGTGCAAGCTGGCACATTCTAACTGCTCCAGAAGAACCCACAGTTACCACCATCTCTTTCTCTCGAAAAGCTCCCTCACCCAGGTTGGCAAAAGGACCATCTCCTCCTCCCCAGACAACTGGAAGACCTGGCATCAAACCTGTATCAGCAGAAAAATCTCCCTCCTTCAAGGGAACAACGTTCTCTGGAGGGCAAAGGGGCGGCAGGTGGTCTTCAGAAAGCTGTAACCAGTTGAGAATGTCTTTCGACCATGAAACCTTTCGAAGATCCAGCAAACCCGTTGCCGAAGCAGTAGAAAAATCACAGCTTAAAACACCGGTTATATTCCACAGAATCCAGTCTTTGATGGTCACCATCTTCTGCGTCTTTCGCCACAACTCAGGCATGTTTTTCTTGAACCACCTCACCCGAGGCGGATTAAAAATGGTATGCAGTGGAGCAGCACTCTGCTTGTAAAAACCATATTGGCGGTACTCATTGCGCATGTCCTCCACTTCCTGAGCGCTGCGAGTATCCATCCAATTCAAAAGTGGATAGAGAGGATTCCCCTCTCCATCCACAAGAAGAGAACTGTGCAGCATGGTATCAAACCCAAGAGCAGAGAAAGAAGAAGCGGAAAAAGAATCGACCGCCTCCCTAATGGCCTGTTTGATGTTTTTATAGATTTCAATCGGGTTCTGCTCAGCAAAACCGGGCTGGGGAGAAAAGGTTGGATAATTACGCTTGGTAGAAAAAAGAATCTCTCCTTCACGGTTAAACACACAAACCTTACAGGAAGAAGTACCAATGTCCACGGTGAGAATAAGTTCTGCCAACTTTTTACACCCCCGAAAAGGCACTGAAACCTCCATCTACAGGCACCACTACACCAGTTACAAAGCTCGAAGCCGGCGAAAGGAGCCACAGTACAGTACTTAGAAGATCCTGGGGTTCTCCAAACCTTCCACAAGGTGTATGGGCAAGAATTGACTGCCCTCGGGGAGTAAGGGTGCCATCTTCATTGTAGAGAAGGTAATAGTTCTGCTTGGTAACAAAAAACCCAGGGGCCAGAGCATTAACTCGCACCTTAGGGGTATAATTCTGGGCAAGGTAAACAGCTAACCATTGGGTGAAATTGCTCACCGCCGCTTTGGCAGCGGAATAACCAACTACTCTGGTAAGCGGACGCAGCGCTGCCATCGAAGAAAAATTGATGATGCACCCTCCTTCTTCCTGGTTAACCATAATTTTTGCAAAAACCTGAGAAGGGATGATAGCTCCGCCAAAAAGGTTGAGATTAACCACCTTTTGCAAAGCCTCCACAGGAAGGTCAAAGAAGGAAACCTCGGGAGAAGTGGTAGCATCTTTCATATTGCCTCCAGCTGCATTAAAGAGGGCATCAACTCTTCCCCATTCTTCAATAACTTTTTTTGCTACCTCTTCTACTTCAGCGCGGTTAAGAGCATCCATCCTGTACCCCCGAACCTCAATGGATTCCTTGCGGAACTCTTCCAGCTTCTCTTCAAGAGGAGCAATATCAGTGAGCACGATTTTTGCCCCCAGTTTTCCCAGCTCATAAGCCAGTGACGAAGCAAGTATTCCTGCACCCCCCGTAAAAAGGAAAACCCGATTCCGAACTGAAAACATCTCCTCAATACTGGGCATGATTGTCATCCCCCTCTAAAATTTTTATTTGCTTTCGCCAAAAAGAACGGCCAGGTGTTTCTCTATGTTGCCACTAACCTTTCGGTAATGTTTTTCTTCTTCCCGAAAAAGTACCTCCCTTAACCTATCCCCGAGAGCTTCAAGTACCGGACCATAAGCAATATGCAACATCTGACGTACCTTATCTTGAAAGAAAAAGGCCGGCAAATGCTTATCATCAACCTTTTCAAGACCAGTAGGAAAATCGGCCTTGTCCAGGGAGAGAGAATACGCTTTGAGGTTCTCTTCAAGCGTATCGTAAGCAATGCTGTAAATAGAGCGAAAAAGTTCGGGGTCGCTTTTCATAATTGTTTCCAGCGCTGAAAGCCAACTGGTACCAGAAGTCTTCACATGAAATATACCCCCGGTTGCCCGAAAGAAGGAGGAATAAACGCTGAACTTATCACTACCTGAATGTAAACTCAAGCGGTATCCAGTAAGGTTTTTCTGAATGGTAGCATGAGTCTGGAAGGAAAGAGTAAGCTCCTCAAGGTCTCCAACATACTCCACTCCTTTTTCAAAGCGCCCCGGGAAACGGGGGGCCAAACTGTGGAAATCAATTTTCCGACGGTGCAGTTCTTCAGCAACAAAAAAGTGAGCTTCAGGAGAAGTCTCACGGGGTCCTTCGTCAAGCGAGATCTCAAGATCAAAAGACGAAACACTCTCTGAAAGGAGAGCATAGAAGTACTCCACTCTGTCTATTGCAGGAAGATAGGCCAACAAAACTGGTAGCAACTTTTCTTCGGAAAAATCTACCATCACTTCTGGGGAGAGCTTCCACTCTTTTCCTCGATACAGATTAAATATTTCCTTTGCCCTTGTACCCAATTTGTCAAAGCGCTTGAGCAGCGTTTTTTCATCCAGGTTGAAAACGCCAAAATCGACTTCATCGCTCAAATCCAGGGTATACATGGTATACCCCAGGTCTCTGGCTTCGAGAAGGTGTTTTTCATCTTTCACGTGATCAGCATCAGCACCAAAGGGACCCCGGTAGCTGCTCTCCAGCACACCCCAAGCTGCCCCCAAAAGAACCTCAGAAAAAGTACGGTGGGTTTTGTCCAGCTCCCGGGGAGACTGTTGAGCAACGACCGGAAAAACCGGGAATTTCTCCAGAGCTTTAAGATGTGCTGCAGAAACCATGCCCAAGCGATCTCCACAGCCAAAAGAAGGACGATTATCAAAGGGAACAGGGCGCAAATACGGCAGATGTTGAGCAAGAAGCAGATAGTTTTTCCAGGAAAAGGGGTAAACCAGCAGAAAAAGCTCTTTTTCTGGGTCTTGCCAGGAGAAAAGCGGTCCTTCAAAAAGAGGAGTACTTTCTCTTTGCCAAACTCCTAAACAAAATCTGCGAGGACCTTTCACGGGAAAAACAGTACAGGAAAGAGCGGGAATCTCATACTGCTGAGGATACACCCTAAGCTCTTCCCTCAAGGCTTCCTCTAACAACCCCTTAATCTTTTCTCTTTCCACAACGCACACCTCTTCTTTGATATTCTAACATACAGCTTTATTTAGAAAAGTGCTTGGATGGCTCTCACCGCTTCCTCAGAAGAACGCAGCGGGAAAAGCTCAAAACCAACCGCTCCTTTATAGTTCAGGGATTCAAGAGCACGCAGGATGTTAACATAGTTAATTTCTCCTGTACCTGGTTCGTTTCTTCCTGGAACATCAGCAATGTGAATATGACCGATAAAATCAATGTATTCTCGAAGCGTGTTAATAAGGTTTCCCTCCATAATCTGCATATGATAAATGTCGTACAAAATCTTTACATTTGGAGAGTTTACAGATCTTATAACCTTAATAGCGTCTTCAGTAGTTGCCAAGAAATTGCCAGGATGATCCACTTTAGTATTTAAGGCTTCTAAAACTAGGGTAACACCAGCTTCCTCTGCAAAAGGCGCCAAAATCCTAAGAGTGTCAATCATTGTCTGTATTTTTTGCTCGTATCCGATTTCATCGTAAGATCTCAAAACCCTACCATTTTTATCCAGAGCGTTTGAATGAAGTACCAAACAATGGCAATCAAGCTTTAAAGCTGACTCGATAGATTCCTTGACAAAATCAACGTATTGTTTCCGCTCGTGCTCATCTACCAAGGAAAAATCCTGATCACCCGAGAAGGCGGCAATTTTAACTTCATTCTCAAAACAAAGTTGTTTTATCTTTTCGATATCTTTATCTCTCCAGGTCCAGAATTCGACATAATCAAATCCACTGGCTTTTGTTGAAGAAAACCTTTCTTCAAAGGGAAATTCCCTAAAGATGGTCTCGATACATAAAGCCACTCGCACAGAACATCTCCTCCTAAACTTAATAGCAAGCACACGGTCGTGCTTGCTCTCGTCAATTTGGCACTTAAGATAGACACAGAAGGAGTTCTTACAAGAAATAATCGCTCAAACTTTGGGTACTTTCACTGGTTTACCTTCTCGAGCTGATTCATCCGCAGCTCTGGCAATTAAAACAGCTTTAAAGCCATCCATACCATCCACGGGGGGGTCCAAATTTTTCTCAATAGCGTCGATGAAAACTCTGATTTCTGCGATGAAAGCCTCTTTATATCGCTCCACAAAAAACCATAGGAAGGGTTCTCCCAGAGTGCCCTGAGCAGTAAGGACCAGTGAAGTATTGGGTCGGTCATTCTCCACCCACACACAACCTTTTGAGCCATGAACCTCGGTCCTTTGGTCATAGCCATAAACCGCCTGGCGGCAGTTGTCAATAACACCCAAAGCACCATTTTCAAATCTTAAAGTAACAATTGCAGTATCAAAATCGTTCAAATCAGCCACTACTGGATTGACCAGGACAGCTCCGCAAGCAGAGACTTCCACCACATCACTTCCTGAAAGATACCTCGCCATGTCAAAATCGTGAATAGTCATATCGAAAAATATGCCACCAGAGGTTTTGAGGTAATCCACAGAAGGAGGTTGGGGATCTCGAGAAGTGATTTTTACCAACCAGGGTTCTCCTATCTTACCTTCTTTCACTGCATCATGGACTTTCTTGTGGTTATGGTCAAAACGGCGCACAAAACCAATCTGCAACTTCACTTTGTTATCCTCAACAACCTGCAGAGCTTTCTCAATTTTACTCAAGTTGCTGCCAATCGGTTTCTCACAAAAGATGTGTTTCCCATTTCTTGCTGCTTCCATAATGTAGTCCTCATGAGTAGTTGAAGGAGAACAAATCAAGACTGCATCAATCTCGGGGTCAGAAAAAACATCTTCCACCCTTTTGCTTGCTTTCGGTACTCCAAGGCTGTATGCCCATTTCTCCATTTCCTCATTGAGGAGTGTATCAGCAACAGTAACCAGTTCTGCACCGCGTATTCCATAAACAATGTTTTCCGCATGAAGTCTCCCAATCCGCCCAGCACCAATTAATCCTAACTTAACCATTGCATACCTCTCCCTTCACCTGGCCAGTTCGAACCATTTCAATAATGTCTTCTGCAGTAACATCTTTTTTTTCAAAATCGCCCAGCTTGACGCCATGATCCAAAACAGTAAACTTGTCAGCAACAGAATATACATGGTAGATGTTATGAGTGATAAAAATAACCGACAATCCCCTCGCTTTTGCTTCAAGGATGTGATCAAGTACTTTATTGCATTCTCTGATAGAGAGCGCTGCAGTCGGTTCATCAAGAATAAGGAGTTTAGCTCCAAAATGCACTGCCCTTCCTATAGCTACTGCCTGCCTCTGACCCCCTGAAAGGTTGGCTATGCTTTCATCAACCGACCCTATGCGAATTCCTAAGTCCTCTAGAGACTCGATAGCAATTTTTTTCATTTTATTTGTTTCCAAAACCGGTACAAATCCTAAAAATTTACTAACGATTTCTCTTCCTAAAAAAAGATTCCTAGTCACAGACATAAGATCTACAAGTGCAAGGTGTTGATAAACTGTTTCAATGCCCAAGTCACGAGCTTCTTTTGGCGAACTTAAACAAACCTTCTTGCCCTCAAAGTAAATCTCGCCCTCATCTGGAGGAAAAACTCCAGTTAAAATCTTAATAAGGGTTGACTTTCCAGCCCCATTGTCGCCCACGAGACCAACTATTTCCTGGTAACCAACTCTAAAATCAATTCTTTTCAAGGCTTGAACTTTACCAAAGCTCTTACTGATTTGAATCATTTCTACCAAATTTTTCCCTTCGTGGTCACTCATTTTGTCCACTCCCTAAGCTTGGTGTTAATAATAACAGCAACAATCAAGATTACACCAATAAACGCTTGATACCAGTATGCAGGTGCGCCAGACATAACCAGTCCGGAACGCACCATCCCTATGAGGAGAACCCCGAATAAAGTACCTATTAAGCTACCCTGACCTCCGCTCATAAGCGTTCCTCCTACTACAGTAGCTGCAATAGCTTCTAGTTCCATACCCTGCCCCCTTAAGGGGTCAACTGAAGCAAAACGAGCGAACTGAATACAACCAGCTAACCCAGAAAGAACTGCTACAATCATAAAATTAATAACCTTTACTCGATCAACAGGAATACCCAAAAGTCTTGCTGCTTCTCTGTTACCTCCAGTAGCGTACACAAAGTTGCCATACGGTGTCTTTGTTAGAATAAAACTAAAAACAGCGATCAAAAAAATGAACCAAAGAGCTGAGGCCCGGAATTCCCCCAAAAACTGACCATTAAGAAAGTTCAAAAACACAGATTTTCCTGTATATCGGGCACCAAAGCCACCAGTCCATGCCAACAGCACTCCTCTCCATAGCATCATAGTCCCCAAGGTAGTTATAAATGAAGGTATCCGAAACCTTACTGTAATCAACCCATTACCTAATCCTATGATACAAGCAACGAGCAAAGCTATTAAAAAACCAATAAAAGGGTAAAAGCCTACACTGCTCAATGAAGCAAAAATCATTGCCGAAAAACCAAAAACTGAACCCACTGAAAGATCAACCTCTCCACTTATCATAAGGATGGTTACACCACAAGCGACAATTCCGAGTTCTGAAGCCACCGTAACAATCCCAGCGAGAGATTCCAAAGTCAAAAATCTTGTGGCAGTAAAAGAAAACACAATAAAAAGAACCACCAAACCTGCCAAAGCTTCAAGGCCTGGAAACTTCTTTAAAAAATTAAGAAAATACAAGTATTGTTCCTCTTTTGCAGCGTGGGCTTTAGTTTCCAAAGCTCTCAACTCCCCTCTTGTAGAACTTAAGCAACAAAAAGAGGATGGCCCTAGGGCCATCCTCTTTTTGTTGCTTAGAAACACAAACTTCACCAGAACTTCTTTTTAACAAGTTCTTCAACAAGCCCAATATTTGAAGCATCGACAAAACCGGGACCAGTCAAAACGTCACTTGCAGGGAGAAAAGAATATTTATCGTAGAGGTAAAGGTAAATAATAGGAAGGTAACCTTGGAGATACTGTTGTTGAGAAATAGTAAAGAGTGTTATCCCTTCTTTGATGGCTTCTACAACTTCATCACTGACGTCAAATGCAGCATGCTTAACTTTTCCTACTAAATCTTGCTCTTTCAAGAAGGTTATTACATATGCACTATCGATAGATCCTAGGGTGAAAATTACATCTGTATCGGGATGTTTGGCAAAATAGCCCTTCAAGATCTCAATCGCCTGAGTTGGATCTAATCCAGTAGCAAGTTTTTCCGCTGGAACTCCGTTAGCTGACATAACTTCGATAAACCCTTTGGCACGTAGTTCCAAACCCATATGTCCAACTTCGTGAATAGTAACAATTGCTCTCTTAGGTTTACCTATGGTAAGGATTCTTTCAGCTGCCTTTTTGCCACTAAGATATTCGTCACCACCCACATAAAAAAGATAGGGAATTCTCTCTTCAGGAGGTCTTGGATCTGGAACGTTGATAGCTATAACAGGAATACCTTCCTTAATTGCTTTACGAAGTGGTTCTTCTACAGCAACCGGATCAGTAATGGTTACTGCTATACCATCTGGTTTTGTAGCGATCGCACTATTAAGCATGTTTACAAGTTCCTCTACAGAATACTTAGCAGGGCCAAGGTAAGTCGCTTCTATTACATCTTCATCTGGATTGCCCTTGCTCACAAACGAAGCTGCATCTTCCATACCTTTCATTACTACACCCCAGAAAGGATCTCCTGGTCCCCCATGAGAAATGATGTAAAACTTATAAGTTTTTGATAGAGCTAAACCTGAAACGCATAACGAAAATACTGCAATAACCAACACGAAAAGAAATATTTTTCGCATACTTTTCCTCCTTTCATATTCTTCCAATTACTATTGCTTAATCCATATACATTTCGAATTTCTAAACACACGTAAAAACTACGAGTCAAAACCCGCAAAAAGATAAGACAACACATTACACAAGAGTCCGGAATCTCCACCTCCTCTCTTAAGGTTTCCTCGCTGTCCGCAGTATTTCCTGCAAACAGCGAGGAACCAAACCTTACAACTTATGGAAAACCCCGATGTAGGGGAGTTCATACACTGATTTCCAGCCAGGGCTTCCTGGTTCTTTGAGGAAAGGCTCCATTTCTTTTTCAGTGCGCAGGGTAACCTTCTCAACCGGTGGTACGGTACCCGGCGGGAAGGCAGCCAGGATATGATCCACAGTCAAAGTGAGATACTTCAAAATAGCAGCAATGGGTCTTTTAGCCTTGCGGGGGTCACCAAGGCTGGGTTTGCCCACCACCCCTATGGGAGTTGCAGCTCGCTCAATGGCAGCATGGCCTTCGCCTTCTGACCAGCGGTGAGGTCTTCTGAAGGGTTCGACGGACTTATCAAAGTGACCTTCAGGAAGGAAACTTTCACCTTCTGCATCCTGAACTACGCTCATATCAATCATTTCCGGGAAAAGAAGAAGAGCAACGGAGGTTTCCGCTTCATCAGCATGGACAAAGTTGGTCTCCATGCTATCAGGACGGCCCGCAGGATAGAAAAACTCTCTTACTGCACGATGCCAGTCAAGCACCATGAAAATCCCTGGCAACTGGAAGCGTTTCATGAACTCCTGAATAGCCGACTCCAGCATCCAGAGATGCCCATGGTTATTCACCAAAATTATCTTCCGAAAACCATCATTCCAGAGCCCCAACATGGTGTAAATAACAGTCTCTTCCACCACTTCCTTGGGCATAACAATGGTACCCGGCATACCCAGGTGATGATAGGGATGACCACCATAGTTAAGAGGTGGGAAAGCCAAGCTGACCTCTCTTCCCTGCTTGGCCGTGTAGCGCCGCACACCTTCGAGAATTTGGGTTACCATGAAAGTATCCAAACCGCTGTTTGCGTGAGGGCCGTGGTTTTCAGTACAACCAATGGGAACAAAAACGATATCATTCTTTTTTCGTTTCTCAATGACTATGTGTCGGGGAGTGTTCTGAATATAGGTACCGGCCTTACCCAATTCTGAAGGAGAGGGAATCTCGTATTCCCTGAGAATAGCGTCGATTTCTTCTTCAGTAGCATCCCAGATTTGCTTTTTTAAGCGACCAACCTCGTTATCTTCGAAAACAATAGCGGGGTGTTCCGTGGTCAACCACTTATCTTTCATGACTCAAACGCTCCTTTCTCGGCTTAAGAATTCACCGCGGTAACTTTCACAAGTTCTTTGTCCGTCTGTAGACGGGTCAAGTATTCGGGAACTTCGTCCAGGGATATTTTCTTAGAGATAATTTTGGTCATGTCCATGCCAGAAGCCATGAGAGAGATCACGCGGGGAAAAGTTCCGTGTCCGGAATGACCCTGAGCTCCAACAATCTGAGCTCTCTTGACTTGGAAAACCTCGGGCGTCATAGGCACATTGACATCCGCACGAGCCACAATGGCCACAGTAGAGTTAATACCCCTTGCTTTCCAGATCAGAGCCTCAAGGTCTTTCCAGATTATTTGCGGAACGCCGGTAGCTTCAAGGTAGAGTTTAGCTCCCATACCCTGAGTGTAATCAAGAACTTTTTCAACCAGGTCTTCTTTAAGGGGGTTAATGGTCACATCAGCACCCAGTTCCTGAGCCATTTTGCGTCGCACTTCTGAAGGCTCAGAAAGAATAACCCTGGCTCCACCTGCTCTTTTGAGAATAGCACAGGCAGCAAGCCCAATTGGCCCTCCCCCAAAAACGACCACATTATCTCCAGGTCGGATACCTCCTCCCCTCTCAATTACTGCGTTGTAAGCGACAGAACTCGGCTCTACAAGGCTTCCTGCCAAAAAGAGCTTTTCCTCAGAATAAACGCCTTCCAGCTCTCTCAAACTCCAGAGATACTTGGCATCCACTACAATGTATTCTGCAAACGCTCCATCTACATCAAAGCCAAGCTCATGCAAGTTTTCGCAATGATTGGGATACCCATCAGCACAGTGCCGACAGTATCCACACCAGAGCATTTCTTCTGCTGTAACCGGTTCACCAGGATTGAAAGGTTGGTTATTTCTGCGGTTAATAGCTTCTGGACCTGCTTCCACCACTTCTCCTGAGAATTCATGCCCCAGAACAGCCGGGAAACCAGTAAGACCCGGATAGAGAATGTAACCATTTTCATCACTTTGTGCCATGTGCACATCGCTACCACATATGCCACAAGCCCGCACTTTGATGAGAACTTCAGAAAGTCTTTTAATCTTGGGCTCTGGAAGCTCCTCTACCCTCACTTCAGGATATCGCCAGACTTTGCTTCCCAACCAGCTTACCTTGCCTTCAACGTCTTTGTTGCCGAGCTTAAAATCGGATCGAGGATCCCATTTAGCATGAAGCCTTACCGCCTTCATAATGACATCTCCCTTCTCTTTGTGAAACTGGTTTCAGTATAAAGAGAAAATCGGAATCTGTCAAGAGGAAAGAAAAATGAAAATTAAAAATACAAATAATAAGCTACAAGGCACTTTTGAAGCCAAACACAACAAAAACACCCTTTAAGAGCTTGCTTTATTTTCGTAAAGCTATATAATGGGAAAAGAGATTTTATTGAAAGTAGTTTCACGAATGTGAGGATGCATATGAGTGGTAGACAAAAAAAATCTTTAACCATAAATGATATAGCTCAAAAAGCCGGAGTGTCTAAGGCCACTGTATCCCGGGTCTTAAACAATCCAGAAAAAGTTGCTCCAAGAACCCGAGAAAGAGTGCTTTCTGTGATTAGGGCCACCAACTATCGTCCCAACCCTATGGCCAGGGCGCTAAACATTCGAAAAACTGGCATCATAGGAGTAGTGGTTTCTGATATAACTAACCCCTTCTATGCAGTCATGGTCAAAAGCATCGAAGAAGTGTGTCGAGCTCACCAGTATTATATTTTCCTCTGTAGCACCGATGGTAGAAAAGAAGAGGAAGAGTTCTATGTGTGCTCTCTCATCGATAAAAAGGTGGACGGTATCATCCTTGCTGCTACTCAGATGGACAGCGACAACATTCACCTCCTACAGGAACTGAAGGAGGCCGATATACCATTTGTGTTTGTATCCCGCCTTCCCCAGGAACGAGAGCTTTATGACTACGTCATGGTGGACAACGTTCAGGGAGGGTATGTAGCCACCAAATACCTCATATCCTTAGGGCATGAGAAAATTGCTTACCTGGGCGGGCGCTGGAGTACCTCTTCCAATTTCGATCGCTTCGAAGGTTACAAAAAAGCATTGATGGAAAGTGGACTTCCTGTACATGAAGAATATCTCTTTTGCGGCGAATTCAGAATGGAAGGAGGATACCAGGAAGGGATAAAAATGCTGAGTCTGAGAGAAAATCGTCCCACCGCAGTCTTCTGCGCCAACGACAACATGGCCATAGGACTCATTGAAGCCTGTCGAGAGCACGGAGTTGAAGTTCCACAGGAAATTTCGGTAATAGGCTTTGATGACATACCTCTTAGTGCCATCAGGTCCATTCAGCTAACCACCATTTCGCAATCAATACCTGAGTTAGGCGCCCTGAGCGGAAAAATACTCATAGATAAAATACTCGACCCCCAAAAGAAAGGCCTTCGTCAGCAAATTGTTTTCCCACCCAAGCTCGTCATTCGCAAAACCTGCGCTCCTCCTCAAAATAGAAAGGAGTGAGAAAACATGAAAACCAGTTTCGCAGTTTCCATCCAGAAAACGCAGTTTGGAGCCATAGCCTTCGGAGAGTCGTTTCAGGATATCGCTTCCACCCTTAAAAGCCTGGGTTATGAAGGAATAGAACTCGCCATAAGAGACCCTCAAAGCATTGACCAGGAAAAGATAATCAACACCGTGAAAGAGCTGGAATTGGCAGTCCCAGCCATAGGAACCGGGCAAGCTTTTATTGAAGAAGGATTAAGTCTGAGCAGTCTCAACAACAAAATATGGGAAAAAGCTGTTGCTCGCCTTAAAGAACACATTCTTTTTGCCAGCCACTTGAACAGCATAGTGATCGTTGGCCTCCTGCGTGGCAACCTTCCCACCGAAACAGAAAAAGAAAAGAGAAACGAAGCTTTGGAACGCTTTAAAAAAGCTCTCATCGACTGTGGTAAGTTGGCCCAGAAAAAGGGCGTGAAAATAGTCGTTGAGCCCCTCAATCGCTACGAAGTAAATTTCCTGCACACCATTGAAGAGACCTTACAGTTCCTTCAGGAACTTGGAGTAGACAACATTGGTATCCTCGCTGACAGCTTTCACATGAACATAGAGGAGGTGAATCTCTACCAGAGCATTGTAAAGGCAAACCAGCGACTCTGGCACTTTCACATTGCTGACAGCAACCGCTGGGCACCGGGATTTGGGCATTTGGACTTCAAACCTCTACTGCAAGCCCTGCAGGAAATAAACTATCAGGGCTTTATTTCGGCAGAAATAATCCAAAAACCCAGTTTTCTTGGAGCAGCCAGGCAAACTTCCACCTACCTTAAGAATCTGCTTTCCGAATTGCGATTGATATAATAAAGAAAAGTCCAAATGTGTTCCAGCTGTCCTCTGTAAAACTGGAAGGAGGTAAATCATGCACGGTTCCTGCGATATTGGCATAATTGGAATGGCGGTTATGGGACAAAACTTAGCCCTGAATATTGCTCGCAAGGGTTTTCAGGTAGCAGTATTCAACCGCACAGCTTCCCGAACCGACGAACTGATGAAAAGAGTTGAAAAGGAATCAATCGTACCCACTTACACCCTGAAAGAATTCGTCGCTTCTCTCAAAAAGCCTCGTAAAGCGATGTTAATGGTCAAAGCAGGAGCAGCAGTTGACGAATTCATTGACAAACTTTTGGAACTCCTTGAACCTGGAGACCTCATCATAGACGGCGGCAACTCTTTTTACCAGGATACCGAACGGCGTATAAAAAAGGTGGAAAAGCAAGGATTGCTTTTCCTGGGTACAGGAATAAGCGGTGGAGAATATGGTGCATTGCATGGCCCATCCATCATGCCTGGAGGCCACGAGGAAGGTTATGCATTGGTAAAAGAAATCTTCGAAAAAGCGGCAGCTCAGGTAGAAGATGGACCCTGTTGTACTTATCTCGGGCCTCGCTCAGCAGGCCATTTCGTTAAAATGGTTCACAACGGCATTGAATATGCTTTCATGCAAGCCATTGCCGAGGCATATGACTTGCTCCGTAAAGCATATCGTCTCTCCAGCGAGGCAATCGGAAAAATATTTGAAGAATTCAATCAATCAGAAATTGCCTCCTATCTCATTGAGATAACTGCCAAAATATTTAAAGTCAGTGATCCGGAAACCCGAAAACCCCTGGTAGAGTTGATTCTGGATCAGGCAGAACAGAAAGGGACGGGAAAATGGACCTCTCAAACTGCTTTTGACTTTGGAGTGCCCACCCCAGTCATCAACCAATCTGTAATTGCTCGTACCATTTCTTCTTTTAAACAGGAAAGGGTTCAATTTGCATCGCTCTGGAAAAACAAAGAGGCAGCACCAATCAACTTCGATGAACAGCACAAAGAAAAAATCAAAGATGCCCTTTTTGTAAGCATGGTGGTTGCTTTCAGTGAGGGACTGCACCTTTTAAAAGTGGCTTCTCAAGAAATGCAGTATGGACTAAGTCTCCCTGAGGTGGTTCGCATCTGGAAAGGAGGTTGCATACTGCGAGCACGGATGCTCAACCAAATACAGCAAGCTCTCCAGAATGGAGAAGGAGAAATCCTTCTTTTCTCGCCCACTTTCCTTAACGAAATCCAAAGACGAACGCCGAAGCTCCGGGAAATAGTTGCCCTATCTATCGAAAAAGAAATCCCGGCGTCAGTCCTGAGTACTTCTCTGGCCTATCTTGATTCCTGGAAAAGTGAAAATCTGCCGGCAAACCTTATCCAGGCCCAACGAGATTTCTTTGGAGCCCACACCTACCAGCGGGTTGATAAAGAAGGGGTCTTTCATACTATATGGGAGGAATGAGCCATGTTGCTCTTTAGCCGGGAAAAACCGGAAAACAATTTTAATCCCCACGAGTTCAGAGAAATTCTGATTGAAGCGTTACAAACCTATCCTGCAAGCAACAAAAAAATACTGGCCATCATTCCTGATGCCACTCGCACCTTACCCATGAAAGATATATTCGAGGCACTCATCAAACACCTCTTACCCAGAACCAGGCAGTTGGACTTTATAATTGCTCTGGGAACTCATCCACCGATGACCGACCAGGAGCTTAGAAATCATCTGGGGGTAACTTTTAAAGAAGCAGAAAACCCGGGCACCAGAGTTTTTAATCACCACTTTCAAAATCCCGAAGAGCTGGAGAAAGTGGGCACCATATCCAAAGAGGAAGTAAAAGAAATCTCGGGAGGGTTGCTTGAAGAAGAGATTCCAGTAACTATAAATCGCCTGGTGTTTAACTATGACGAGCTTCTCATCATAGGACCTGTGTTTCCGCACGAAGTGGTTGGGTTCTCAGGAGGATATAAATATCTCTTCCCAGGGATTTCGGGAGCCGAAATCATAGACAAATACCACTGGCTTGCAGCACTTATTACCAACCCCAAAACAATTGGACATAAGGAAACCCCCACCCGGGCTATCCTCAACAGGGCAGCTACTTTCATAAACATTCCCATCACTGCATTGTGTCTGGTAATGCGTGGCGAAGAACCCTGTGGCCTTTTCCTGGGAGATCCCCAGGAAGCCTGGAGCAAAGCTGCAGATCTTTCTTCGCAGGTGAATATCGTATGGAAAGAAAGAGCCTTCCACACTGTCTTATCCATAGCTCCACCCATGTACAATGAGCTGTGGGTAGGTGGAAAATGCATGTACAAGCTGGAGCCGGTGGTTGCGGATGGAGGAACCTTAATCATCTATGCTCCTCATATCAAAGAAATCTCGGTAACTCACGGCAGATATCTAAAGGAAATTGGTTATCACGTAAGAGACTTCTTTGTAAAACAGTGGGATAAATATTACCATTATCCATGGAGTGTGCTGGCTCACTCCACACACGTAAAGGGCATAGGAAAGTATATCGATGGGAAAGAATACCCCCGGATAGAGGTCATACTGGCTACCGGTATTCCCCGAGAAGTTTGCGAAAAGATAAATCTGGGATATCTGGATTATAGAAGCATCGATATTTCAAAATATGAGAATCGTGAAGAGGAAGGAATTCTGGTTGTACACCGAGCAGGAGAAATGCTTTACCGCCTCAAAGATGGGAGTGTTCCCGACATAGACAAGCTATAAAGAAGAGGCGGGTCAACTCCCCGCCTCTTCTTTTTGCCCGCTTTCAAACTTTATGCTTACTGTGGCCTTGGCAAGAATGCCTCGCAAAGCGTAACCTTTTTCTTTGATTTCCTTTTTAGCGTCCTCGGTTAAACTTTCGTCTTCTTCAGAGAGCTTTCTCTCATACACATAAACCACCAATTCTCTCTCAGGCACAAACTGGGGCAACTCTTCTTCAATATTTTTAGTTTTGTCAATCAGCACAAAGTCACTCTTACGCAGAGTGACCGTGAAAACCTGCTCTCCTTGGGTACAGGTAAATTCAAGAGGAGGAGTAAAATATTCATCATTTTCGTAATCAGTGGATGCTTGAAGATAAACTTTCTCACCCTGCCCCTCACTCAGCACCTTAAAGTAAATGGTAACAAAATCTTCGCCAGCAACTCTCTGCAAATCCACACTTTCAATGGTAACTTTGGAAACCAGAGAAAAAGCCGAAGAACCCAAGACAAAAAGCAGTGTAAAAACCAAAACCAGAATCCCCACACTTACAAACCAAACTCTTCTGCTCATCGAGCTACCTCCTTTCCAGCATCAGGACTGAGCGGAAGATTATCAGTGAATTTTATATATCTACTCCTGGATTTTAGTTCCCAAACTCAAGGCAAATATGGCCAAGGATTAATGACTTTTCCATATCTTCGCACCTCATAATGAAGATGCGGACCAGTACTTCTTCCTGTACTTCCAACCTTACCGATAATCTGGTTCTTCTTAACCTGATCTCCAACCCTCACCAGAATCTGGGAAAGATGTCCATAAACCGTTTCATATCCAAACTGATGCCTTACAATTACACATTTTCCATAATTGCCGTTCCAGCCCGCAAAAACCACCTTACCTTCTGCAGTGCTCACCACGTTCCTTCCCAGAGGAGCTGCAATATCTACACCCGTATGCCAAGCACGCAGACCGGTGAAGGGGTCTTTACGCCAACCAAAGTTTGAAGAAATCCGACCCCAGGTTGGCCAGCGCATAGGTACCAGATTAAGCAGTTCCTCTTTACGCTGAATCACTTGTAAAATTTCCTCAAAAGAATGCTGACGAGCCAAAATTTCTGCCTGCATCCAGGACAACGTATCATCAAGCATCCGAGAACGCTGAGCAAAAGTGGGATCCACCACTCGCGGTAAAACCGGCAAAGTCGCAGAAGGAAACTCCATGAAAAGTGGACCACCTGCACCAACCACAAAAAGCGGAAATCCCATTTCCATAAACCGGTCAAGAGGTACGTAAATCTCTGGAGAAGCTCCGGCAAGAGAAAGATTAATACCTATTTTGTTGAAACGAGACTGCAGGTCTTTCTCAAGCAAAGTGCGCACTTTCTGGTCCAGCTCACGCAACGCAGAAAGCTCTTGCAAAATATTCTGTGCTTTCTGATTTAAGGCCTGTAACCGCTCTTCCTGCTCTCTTTTCTGGTTCTCAAGAAGTATTATCTCTTTCTTTAAACTTTCTGCCCGCTCAACAGCATAACAAAGCTCCCTGCGCATCCTGCTCTGATACCACAAAACCCCACCTACTCCAGCCCCGACCCCCACAACAAATACTACCAAAGCCCAGAAAACCAGTTGCCAGCGTAAATGAATTTTTTTAAAATACCCCTCCTTAGGAGAATACCAGAAAACAGTGAAATGCTTCTTTTTACCAAGCAAAACCCCATCCCCTCACTTTATATAACTTTCAGTAATCAGAGAATAAAGGCGACGCAATTCTTCTTCGCTGTGATAATGAATGACGATTTTTCCTCCTCCCACCTGAACCCGGGCTCCCAGGAAACGGGTTAAAAGTTCTTCCACACTTTTCTCTTCCTCAACAAAAGAAATCACACCTCTAAACTTTAAAGCAGAAGCAGCTTTTCTCTTGCTCAGTTCTTTAACCTTTTTCTCAACTTCCCTGACCGAAAGAGATTTTTCAACGATGTTCTGGGCTAATTCTACCTGCTCTTTTTCATCCTCAAGACTCAGGAGAGCCTTGGCATGACCAACCGAAATCTTACCCTGACGCACTTTCTCTTTAACCGGCTCAGGAAGAGAAAGCAAACGAAGCAAATTGGAAATGGTGGAACGATTTTTACCAACTCGCTGGGCTACCTCTTCATGGGTCAGGCCGAAATCATCGATCAATCTTTGCAAGCCTTCAGCCATCTCGATAGGATTTAAGTCTTCTCTCTGAAGGTTCTCAACCAGAGCAAGCTCCAGCTTTTTGCTTTCTTCCGCTTCTTCAACGATAACTGGAACCGTCTTTAAACCAGCCCTTTTGGCGGCCCTCAGACGCCTTTCCCCCGCAATAAGCTCAAATTCCTCTTCGTTCAATCTTCTGACCAGAAGTGGCTGTAAAATGCCATAACTCAAAATCGACTGCGTAAGTTCGGCAAGTCCCTCTTCCGTAAACTCTTTCCGGGGTTGCAATGGATTCTCTCGAATACGCTCTATTTCAACCTCTTGAATGGTGCGTGCTCCAAGAGTGCCAACCCCAGGTATTAATGCTCCAAGCCCCTTGCCCAAAGCCTTCCTACTCATTCCTCTCTAAGACCTCCCGGGCAAGTTCTCGATAAGCCATGGCGCCTTTTGAGCTGTTATCATAAAGGATAATGGGCAAACCATGACTGGGGGCTTCACTCAGCCGCACATTTCTTGGAATAACGGTTCTGAACACTTTTTCCTTGAAAACCCTCCTTACCTCCTCTCCCACCTGCTGAGAGAGAGCAGTCCGCACATCAAACATGGTAAGCAAAACTCCAAACAACTTTAGAGAAGGATTTAGAAAGTTTCGCACCATATTCAGAGTATTAGTTAGCTGGCCCAGTCCTTCAAGAGCGTAATATTCACACTGAATAGGAACCAGCACATCTGTTGCCCAGGCAAGAGCATTGAGCGTTAAAAGACCCAAGGAAGGGGGACAATCAATGAGGACAAAATCAAAATCCTGGTTCAGGGTCTTCATAGCTTCCTTGAGCCGATTTTCACGACCCACCATAGAGACCAGTTCCACTTCGGCTCCAGCCAGCCGAATTGTCGCAGGCACTAAAAAAAAGCCCTGGAGAGATGTTTTCTTTAAAACCTCTCCAGGGCTGGCATTTCCCAAAAGAAGGTCGTAAACACAGTGGTCGATATCTGCCCGGTTAAAACCCAGCCCACTGGTGGTATTCCCCTGTGGGTCTATATCCACAAGCAAAACTCTCTTGCCAAGCTCTGCAAGACAAGCTCCCAAGTTGATAGCAGTTGTAGTCTTTCCCACTCCACCTTTTTGGTTGGCGATAGCAATAGTTTTCCCCATAAGACAAATAAAAGGACAAGCAAAGATGACTGACTTCTGAAAACTGGCGGAGAGGGCGGGACTCGAACCCGCACAGCCTTGCGGCCTTAACCGGTTTTCAAGACCGGCTCCTTGCCAGTTCGGACACCTCTCCAAGCTTATTTCATTATAGTAACTACCCGCGCTTTTTTCAACTTATTCCTTTGCCACAGAGCAACTAGAGCCCCATCAAAGTGTAAGCTGAATGCAGTACTTCCTGAACCCGTAGGCCATCATCAATGGTTGCACCAAAACTCTCCCTGCCGCTTAACCGCAGTATGAAGTCATGAACACAGGCAATATGGGAGCGAACCCACCCTACTGCAAATTTGCCAGGCAGAGCACTGGGTGGAGGATACTGTTGCACAACTTCCAGAGCCTTAAACCCTCTCTGTCCTCCCAGAGCACCTCCAGGGTCTTGAGTGTCGTAAAATTCGAGAAAGTTGGGTTGCATAGAGTTATAGCGTAGCGCTCCTTTGCTCCCTTCTATTTCTATGCGTAGTTCGTCGCAGGAACCAGTTGCGAAACGGCTACACTCGATACTTCCCCATCCCCCTTCGCTCAGGCGAAAATCGATTAACGCCCAGTCATCAACCGTTACCCTTTCCTTTTTTAAGGCATCATCCAGACTGGGTCGCTCTTTTATAAAAGTTTCTCCCCAGGCTGAAAGAAGCTGAAAATCGCCCACCAGAAAATGAATGAGGTCAATAAGGTGTGAACCCAGGTCAGCGAGTGCGCCTCCACCAGCCAGCTCTTTTTGCATTCTCCAGCTTATCGGCCGTTCCGGATTTATGTACCCGGAGTGGAGATACAGGGCTCTAATTCTGAAAATGCGTCCCAGACGACCCTCTTCAAGAAGGGATTTAGCTTTCAAAATGGCAGGAGCAAAACGATTTTGAAAAGCCATGCCAAAAGGGATGCCAGAATTCTTGACCACCTGCCACATGGAAGAAGCCTCATCAAGGTTGGCAGCCAGTGGCTTATCGCAGTACACTGCTTTACCACACAAAGCGGCTCTCTCCACTACACGGCGATGCAAGGCGTTTGGCACAGCAACTACGACGATATCTATATCCTTACGCTCAACAAGTTCTTCAAAGGTCGAAGTAACAAAGGGAACCCCTGTTTCTTCCTGGGCTTTGCGTGCAGTTTCAGGACGCAAAGTACAAATACCCCTTATCTCGGGTAAAAGAGGCAAACCATGGTAATAGTACGGCAAAGACGAAAAAGCCAGCGCATGGATTCGACCTATAAAGCCAAAACCCACGATACCCACACCAACTCTATCCATTCACTTCACCTCAAACTGGGGAGTAATCACTTCCATACCGTGCATGTACGGTCGCAAAGCTTCAGGAATGATTACCGTGCCATCTTCTTGCTGATAATTCTCAAGGATGGCCACCAGGGTTCTGCCAACTGCCAGACCAGAACCATTCAGAGTATGCACATAGCCCAAACTTCCATTTTTCAAACGGTAACGAATATTGGCACGTCGAGCCTGAAAATCTTCGAAATTGCTACAGGAAGAAATTTCACGATACCTGTTTTGAGAGGGAATCCACACTTCTATATCGTATGTTTTAGCAGCGGCAAAACCCAAATCACCAGTACATAAAACCACCACTCGATAAGGCAATCCAAGAAGCCGTAGAATTTCCTCTGCATCCTGTAGCAAGGTTTCCAATTCCTGATACGATTCTTCAGGGCGAGTAAACTTAACCAGTTCCACTTTGTTGAACTGGTGTTGCCGAATCAGTCCTCTCACATCCTTGCCGTAGGAGCCAGCCTCTCTTCGAAAGCAGGCACTGTATGCTACGTAACGGAGCGGTAAATCTTCCTCTCTAAGAATTTCGTTGCTATGAAGATTGGTTACCGGAACCTCTGCTGTAGGTATAAGGTGCAGGTCGTCCTGACAGTGATACAGGTCCTCGTAAAATTTTGGCAACTGCCCGGTGCCAATCATAGCCTGGGTATTGACCAGAAAAGGCGGAAAAACCTCTGTGTAACCGTGTTTTTGAGTATGAACATCAAGCATAAAATTTATCAATGCTCGCTCCAGCATGGCACCAGCCTTCCACAAAACAGCAAAACGGGAGGAAGCAATTTTAGCAGCCCGTTCAAAGTCAATAATGCCTAACCCTTCACCAATTTCCCAGTGAGGGCGGGGTTGAAATGTGAAAGCAGGTATTTCGCCCCACCGTTTTACTTCCTGATTATCTGCCTCATCCCTGCCAACTGGAACGCTCTCATGGGGGAGATTGGGGAGCAAAAGCAATTTCGCCTTCCATTCTTCCTCAACTTCTTTTAAAAGGGTCTCCAACTCTTTTACTTTTTCAGAAATTTCCTGGACTTCAGCAAGAAGCTGGGAGGGGTCGTGCCCTTCCCTTTTATACTGCCCAATCTGCTTCGAAAGGCGGTTGCGCTCTGCTCGAAGTGCGTCCACTTCTTGTTGCAAGCTCCTTCGGCGTTCGTCAATACCAACAAGCTCTCTAAAAAGTTCTGGCTCCATGGCCCTTTTACGCAAACTTTCTTCGACCACCTCAGGATGTTCCCTGGCCCATTTCCAATCCAGCACGCTACCACCTCCTACCCCTTAATGACGCCCAAAGGACGAGCATAAACCACCTTCCTGGAAAGACCCGCCCGGTCAACCACCTCTACAACTTGCGAAACATCCTTATAGGCTTCTGGTATTTCCTCACGAAGCGTCGCCTTGCTTTCAGCAAGCACCAGTACTCCTTTGGCCTCCATCTCCTGAGCTATGTCTCTACCTCGTGACCTGCGGTCTGCTTCGGAACGGCTCATCATCCTACCCGCTCCATGACAGGTAGAACCAAAGGTTTCCTGCATTGCTCTTTCGGTACCAACCAGCACAAAAGACCCTGTGCCCATATCACCAGGTATCAAAACCGGCTGGCCAATATTCCGGTAGCGTTGAGGCAACACCGGATGCCCTGGACCAAAAGCACGAGTAGCTCCCTTACGGTGAACCACCACTTTAACCCTCTCTCCTTCAACTTCGTGTTCTTCAAGTTTTGCTATGTTATGTGCCACATCATAAAGAACTCTGATGCCCAGCTCTTGAGCAGATTTTCCAAAAACTTCCTCAAACGACTCTCTAACCCAGTGGGTAATAAGCTGGCGGTTAGCCCAGGCGAAATTTGCAGCACATACCATGCTCTCAAAATAAGCCTTGCCTTCCTCACTATTAAAAGGGGCACAGGCCAACTGTCGGTCAGGAAGAGAAATGCCATACTTGCGCATAGCACTCTGCATCACGTTCAGACTATCAGTGCAAATCTGATGCCCAAACCCCCTGGATCCTGTGTGGATCATGACCACAACCTGACTCTTAAAAAGACCAAACATCTCGGCCACATCAGGTCTAAAAACTGTTTCCACTACCTCAATTTCTAAAAAGTGATTCCCCGAACCAAGAGACCCCAGCTGGTCTTTACCTCGTTCAATCGCTTTCTGACTCACTTTATCGGGATTGGCACCGGGCATAGCACCCTGCTCTTCAGTACACTCTGTATCCTCAGGAAGACCCCATCCTCTTTTCACAATGTATTGCGCACCTTGCTCCATAACTTTCCTCAGTTCACTCACCGAAAAAGAAATACGTCCTTCCGAACCTACACCAGAGGGAATATTCCTAAAAAGAACCCGCAGGAGTCTATCAAGCACTGGTCTGACTTCTTTCTCTTCCAGAGAAGTAACCAACATTCGTACTCCGCAATTGATATCAAATCCCACTCCTCCGGGCGAAATAACGCCGTCCTCGACACGAGTGGCGGCAACGCCTCCAATCGGAAAGCCATAACCCCAGTGGATATCTGGCATGGCAAGTGACTTGCCAACAATACCCGGTAGACAAGCCACATTGGCCACCTGCTCCGGTGCCTGGTCTTTGCGAATATCTCGTATCATTCTTTCGCTTGCATATATTAGTCCGTCAGTGCGCATGCCCTTTTTATAATCGCGGGGTATAAGCCACCGCCATTCATCAACTTTTCGCAAAGGCCCCTTCCATTCCTCACCCATAGACCACACCCCCTAAAGGTCAAAATAAACCTGTGCTCTAAAAAGGCCTGGTCGCACCTCTTCAACTTTTGCCTGGTGATATGTACATGCTTTCACGTCTCTCAGAATACGATGCTCCTTAGGGTTGATGCGGTTACCAGCAACTCTGGCTCTGACAAAGTACCGACCCACACTTTCAACAGTAAAATGATTCAGCAAAACCTTTTCCACTTCAAAAAGATAAAGCAACTCATTCAGCCAGTTGACGAGAAGCTCTTCGTAATCACCTGCTTCCAGGTTCACCTCGCTCTCAAAATCCTTTTTCGGGCTTTCAAAACCCTTCAAATCGGCAATAATATGGAACATTCCCAAAGCAGCATTGGCGAAGAGCTCCTCCATACTTCTTCCCCAGGCAGTCAGGCCGATATCGGCAGTATGGTCTATGATTTCAAATTTCTTCACAGCACTTCACCTAATAACCCAAGGGCTGTCCCCCACTCAGACCCAGGACTTCTTTTAGCTTTACGATCAAAATATCAGTCGCCCGCACGAAAACCTCTTCAGTATTACCACCAATATGAGGAGTGCAAATCACGTTTTCAAGACCCAACAACTCTTGATCCGTAGGTGGTTCTGTATCATAAACATCCAGAGCAACACCACCCAGCTGGCCAGAGAGGAGAGCCTGATAAAGAGCTTTCTGATCAACAACCTTGCCACGAGAAGTATTAATGAGATAAGCACCTCTTTTCATTTTGGAAATTGCTTCCTCAGAAATCATGTTCTCCGTCTCCTGGTTAAGTACAACATGGAGAGAGACAATGTCACTTTTAGCTAAAAGCTCATTAAGGCTAAGCGCTCTCCTGACACCCTTTTCAACAAATACACCTTCTTCAACGTAAGGGTCATAGGCATATACTTCGGCACCAAAAGCCTTTACCAGTTCCGCCACACGGCGTCCGATACCTCCAAATCCGATGACTCCCCAGGTCTTGCCCTCAATGGTGCGCCCCGTACATTTACCCTTAACCCATTCGCCACGCTTCAAAAGATTACACCCGTAGTAAATACGCCTCAAAAGAGCAATGGCCAAACCAATGGTAAGCTCTGCCACGCTGGAAGTAGAAGCTTCTGGAGTGTTGATTATTCTTATGCCCTTTTCCCGGCAGGCTTCCTGATCAATGTTGTCAATGCCCACACCGGGACGAGCCACAACCTTAAGCTGGGAAGCGCTCTCAATAATATCCCTGGTAACTCTGGGCTTGGAACGCACCACAAAAACGTGCTTATCCCGAATGGCCTCTTTAATCTCCACCTCATCGTGGGAGTTTAAGGAAAAAACCTGGCCAATTTCGGCCAAACGTTTTTTCATTTCTTCCGGAACGCCATGTGCACAAAGAATTTTTATCACATTCTGATCCACACTTCATACCCCCCGTCTCCAGACAATACCAAAGCATCCTCAGCAGGTAAATGACGCTTCTATACTAACATCGTTACAGGAAAGCTTCAAGCTCAAGAAAACAATTCTGGCAGGTTTCCAAGCAGTCAAAACAATTAAGATGTGGGAAAAATTCTCGCGCAGACGCCAAACGATAAAATCATACAAAAGGAGCTGCTTATTTAGCAGCTCCTTTTTGCTAAACCAAAATAAACTACTTTGCTGAAATATTATTTTCTGAGCAATGCTGCGGTGCAGGCATCAACAAATTCCGGCACCTCTGGAGGAGTACGACCACTTACCAACCGTCCATCAATGGCTGCAGCCCAATCAGGCATGAACTTACCACCACACAGTTCAATAGAGCTGGTACAGGCTAACCAACCTGCGACCGACCTGCCTGCTACCAGATCTGCTGCCGCTGCCGGTATAGGTCCGTGACAGATAACAGCTACGATTTTGCCTGCATTATAGGCATCCTTGAGAAAGTCACGATGCAGTGCAGCAATATGCAACGGATTCATAGCTCCAGGTATCCAGAGAAGATCAAAATCGCTCATTTTGAGGTCTTCTGCTTTTATAATCTTGTAATAGCTATCGGGTATCTCCTGGAAAGGAATGCTCACTCCAAAGTTCCCAATCCTAACATCCAGACCCACCAGTGGTGGCCGAGACTGGATATAGGGCTTGAACAGGCCAACAACAAGTTCCGCTCCACGATACATGAATTCAAGGGCCGGCGAGCAAAGCTCTATATCTTCGAAGTCATCTGCTACCATAACCATAACTTTCTTTCCTTTAAGGATATTCTTGTGGATATCTACAAAGTTAGGATCAAAAACTTTGCACAGAGCCCTCAAAACAGCAGGAGCATCGACTGTGTCTCTACCAGTAATTAAGTTTCCATCAACCACTACAGGTTCATTCCTGAAATCAGCTACTCTTTTTAGCATGTAGTCTACCACCCTATTACCGGTGACTTTTTTCCCGTTTACAGCTCCTACCTTGATTAAAGGTAAAATTCCCTCTCCAATAGCTGCTACAGGAATTCCCCTGTCAACCACAGCTTTCACGAAATTAATTGCCACATCATCAGCATACATTATGTCGCCAGACCAACCACCTATTATGATCAAGGCATCGTAGTCTTCGGGGTTAGCCACAGGAAGATTGGCCACATGACCTTTGCCTGGCTGAAGAACTGCGGGAGTTATCACTCTATTGCCGTTTATACCCAATCCACTGAAACCAGCAGTACAGGTAAGGCCCCATCTACCAGTAGGCTCAACTGGTTCACCAGAACCAAAGAGTGCACGGGATACCTTCCAGAGATGGTTATTAGAAAGTATAAACTGTGGAATTCCTCCGAACTCGCCTACAAAATTGGCAAAGTAGTAAGCTTGCCAATCGCTAAAATCACAACCCACCAAAATACCTATTTTCTTACCTGCCAGAGGCCCGTTAGGCTTCATCTTACCGCCGTATTCCCCTGTCCAGGCAATTACTTCGCCGATCTTCTCAATGGTAATCCCCGTTTTTTGAGCTTCCTGAAGGAAAGAATCGAAGTCCATACCCCAGCTCACTCCAACAAAACCAAAGCACAACAAACTCACCAAAACTACCGCTCTCCATAATCGCCTCATCCTTTTCCCTCCCTTTGGGAAAAATCAATTAACCAACAACCTTTGAAGTAAAATTTAACGACCTAGAAGTGACCTGAAGGAACAACTCCTGCAGATTGAAACTTCCACCCCCCTTTTTTTATCCCGAGTAAACCCGAAGCAAAATTAACAATCTATACGGGTCACCCGTTTCCCTAATATCAGCTTAAGAGTATACCATATTGTATACCATTGTCAATATCCACGAACAAGGGAACAGTTGTGTTTATTGATGGTTTATATTATTTTCAGTATGACACCTAAAAGAGGTGTTCTATATGAAGCATGATCACGTCTGGCAAAGCAAAAATTTTTTCTGGATGGAACCAGTCGAAATCCTGAGAAAAACTGGACTAAAAAAAGGAGATGTGTTTCTTGATATTGGCTGTGGAACAGGACGTTTCGCAATACCAGCCGCACAAATAGTGGGAAAAACAGGAAAAGTGTACGCAATAGATCGCTCCAGAGACGCCCTGAAAATGCTTGAAAGAGAACTTTCGAAACTAAAAGACGTGAACTTTTCTCTAATAGAGACAGATGTAACCTCAGGCCTACCAATTGGTGATGGTGAAGTCGACTTTGCCTTTATGTCCAATGTTTTTCACGACATAGTCGCTGAAGGAAAAACCCAGAAGCTACTCAAAGAACTTGCACGAGTTACCAGAGAAAAGGGAATTATTGTTATAATTGAGTTTAAAAACAGGAAAGGTCCCTTTGGACCTCCACTTTCTATGAGGCTCTCTCCCGAAAAAGTGGGAGAATTGCTGGAAACTTGGGGATTTGAGAAAGAAGATTATCTGGATGTTGGAGAATATCATTATTTGTTGACCTTTGGAAAATAAAAAGAAAGAACCCGTACAAGCGAGAATGGCGATGATCTTTGAAGCTGAGAGTGGTAATACTCTGTCTAACAAGATATACGAAATTCTTTTAAATAAAATTATTAATGGGGAAATAAAACCCGGTACACGACTTATTGAAAGAGACCTTGCTGAGGAATTTGGCGTAAGCAGAACTCCAATCAGGGAAGCCTTAAACAGGCTGGCCAAGGACGACCTGATAGAAGTGATGCCTCATCGAGGAGCTTATGTAAAAGGGTTGAAAGCCGAAGATATCATTGAGATATACGATATTCGCGCTTCTTTAGAAAGGTTGGCACTGAGATTGGCAATCCCTTCAATTCCTCCTTCAGAAATAAAGCGCTTAAAACACATGGTGGAGAGTGATACGTTGAACACCAAGGAAAACGAAATTCAGCACCTGGTAACCATAGATCGGGAATTCCATAGACTTATTGCCAGTTGTTGTAACAATAAACGCCTGGTAGCCCTGCTTGAGAATCTGGCCAACGTGGTGAATGTCTTTCGAATGATGGATGCGCCAATTGAAGATAGGGCCAAAAAGGCGCTTCAGGAACATCTTGCAATTCTAGATGCTATAGAGAAACGAGATGTAGAGCTTGCCTGCAAACTGATCACTGAGCACATCGAAGCCAGCAAGCAGAGCATATTGAGGCACTTCGGTCATATATTACGTTAAATTCTTTATTCTGCCAGTCGATACAATGTCTCTCCTGCTTTAGGAACCAGCAAAATACCTTCGTCTTCTTTGTTCTCATACTCAGATAGATTAATGCTTTCAGGATTGATATAACCCAAACCTACCTTTTCACAGACCTCAGGTGGTATCCCGGTAGCCAGAGTCACCTTAATACGAGGTCGTTCAATCCCATTCTGATAAGTACCCTGTCCCTTAATAAGAGTGGATACCGCAAGGACCGCTCTGGGATATTCTTTGTATTGCTCCATATTTTGCAAGTAGTAGTCACGAACATGGTACCCTATTTCTTCAAGGATATGACCATGCGTGTAGGAAAGAGAAGTAATATGAGGTGCATAGATAACGAGTTCTCCCCCGTCTTCCACTACCGGCTCACACTTATACATGCATTTCCCGCCTGTCCAAAGGTCTTCATACATTTTGGGAGCACAAGCAATCACTTTGCGATAAGGATGAGGCTTATAAACGACGTGTAACTTCTCAGAAAGCGCAACCGCCTTACGCCAGGTTTCTCGCAGTTCACCCACAAAAATACCTGCAATCTTATTTTGGTGGACCACGAAGGCTATGTTGGTAACCGGAATAGGAACCAGCGAAGCCCCCATATCAAGAATGGAACGTACAGGATTGTTGGCCTTGCCAATAATGTTCAAATTAGTGATTAAAGCTCCCAACCAGTGGGTATGATCTATCATTTCTGGTCCAGAAATCCCAGGAAAGAAATATTTGCTTCCCCCCGAGAAACCAGCAATTTCGTGAGGAAAAACCGGGCCAAGAATCATCAAGTAGTCATACTCAAATATTTTCTTATTTATGGTAATCTTTATTTCTTCTTCTAACAATCCATTACTAACTTCGCTAACTAGAGCTGGAGACAAAGAACCAAGCTCTACCAGAGAGGAAGGGTCATTCCAGGTGTGGTTAAAACAGCGAGTTTCACCAAAAACTTCAAGGTATTCTCTTTCATTATCCACTCCAAGGTGCCTAAACACTGTTTCTCTGGAAAGCGGCTGATGGGTACCCAGAGCAATCATCAAATCAAGATGCGCCCCGCTTTGATTGCACACTTCTTTGACAATTCTAACCAGTTTACCCACCGGAGCAGTGCGGGTAGTGTCGGGGATAACCATCAAAACTTTTTTCTTCTGATAACCATCTGAAACCAAATAGTCAAAAAGTTCCTTCTTGATTTTTTCCAGATACATAGTCTTGACCTCTTCCATCAGTATGCACTGTGGTATACCATATTGCATACCTTATGTCAAGGCAAAACCACCCCTTATTTCACAAACAGAAACATAAAGAGACAATGGGGATTTTTATTGACATTGGTATACAATATGGTATACTCATTTTGGTAACTTTGTTTCCCTTTGTGCCTCACTAAACAAAGAGGAGGTGATTTCTTTCAAAAAATACCCTTGATAACACCAGCGCCATTTCTGCAGCTTAACCCTGGTCTACAAGCTTTTGTGTTTCTTTCAACGCTACAAAGCTTAAAAATCGAGTTAAGCAAAAAGGAGGGATAACCAAGTGAAATTCTTTAGAAAAACCCTGTTAATAATAGCTGTCTTAAGTCTCTGTTTAATCTTTTCCAGCTCCCTCATCAGCGCCCAGGAAAAAGTTACCATCAGGTTGGCAAGTGCTTTTGAGCCCGAACACATCCTGTGTAAAACTGCGGAAAAGTTCAAGGAACTCGTTGAATCACGAAGCGGTGGAGCCATAAAAGTAGAGCTCTTTTTAGGTGGTGTGATGGGTTCTGAAGAAGAAATTACTGAATCAGTCAGCATAGGAGCAGTTGAAGCACAAGTAGGAGGCGGATTGCCCATTAAAACTTTTGCTCCAGACTACTATTTCTTTGACTCTCCTTACGTAATGAAAGATTGGGAACACTTTAAGAGAGTTTTTTACGGAGAGTTAGGACAAAAAATGCGCGAAGAAATTGAGAAAAAAGGAAACACCATGTATCTCGGCATCGTTTACCGTGGATTACGCCATTTTACCAGCAATAAGCCTGTTCGTACCCCCGATGATGTAAAAGGCATAAAACTGAGACTCCCTCAGCTTCCTACCTGGATTGCAGTCTGGAAAGAAATCGGTGCCCTTCCAGTGCCTGTGCCCCTTACAGAGCTCTTTACAGCTCTCCAGACCGGCGTTGCAGATGCTTCGGAGGGAGATGTGACCCAAATCTACTCCTTCCACCTTTACGAAGTGCAGAAATACCTCTCTCTCACTGGTCATCTGGTGCAGACAGGAGGTCTGACCATCAACAAAGCGTTTTTCGACAAGCTTCCTGACGAGTATAAGAATATAATCGTCGAAGCCGGCAAAGAAGCTTGTGACTGGGGTACCCAGCAAATACTTGAAGGGGAAGAAGACATAATCAAGCAGCTTGAAGAAGCTGGAATGACAGTGATTAGAGATGTGGACCAGGAGGCATTCCGTGAAAAAGCCAAACCAGCAGTGGAAAAACTCTTTGAAACAGAGTGGACAGTAACCACCTGGGAAGAAATCCTCTCCTATTGATAAAAACGCCGTTAAATCTTGCAAAGAATGCCCGGTAAGTACTTACCGGGCATTCTTTGCAACAAAAACCTCAAGGGAGGAACCCTTATGGTCACCAGGAAACGAAGAGCGGGAATGTTCATTTTTGACACCGCCCTCGATATTATCACCACCATTGGTTTCAGCCTTATGCTTTTAAGTGCGGTAATGCAAGTTCTTTTCCGCTACGCCTTGCGTATCTCGGTCCCCTGGACAGAAGAGTTAGCAAGATACCTTTTGATTTACATCACTTTCTGGGGAGGAGCAATTGCCATAAGGACCAGAGAGCATATTAGCATTCCTGCCCTCCTTGAACGCTTATCCGAAAAAACTCGAAGTCTAATTGAACTTATTTTCATAGCACTTATGGTCATATTTTTAGCTGTTGCCTTTTTAGGGAGCCTTACCATGATCAGGGTTACCTGGGAAACACCCACAGGATCCATTGGTTGGTTAACCATGGGTATGGTATACCTTGCTCTACCTACCGGGGTCATCTTTATGTTTATTTACCTTGCAGATTGGGCTCTGGAACTGATCAAAAAAATTAAATCCGCTTAATTGGGCAAAAAGGAGTGGCCAAAATGGGCTTTTTGTTATTTGTCATTATTCTCATAGCTCTTTTCATGAGCGGCCTACCAGTAGCTTTCGCTCTCGGCATCACCGGGTTATTCTTGATGCAGGTCCTCTGGGGTGGTTCCATCAACTTTGGCATTGTGGCTCAGCGCTTGCTCTATGGAGCCAACAACTTTGTAATCCTGGCCATACCCTTTTTCCTGCTTGCTGGCAAGCTCATGAACACCGGGGGCATCACCAGAAGGATTTTCAAATTTGCAGAAATGCTCGTCGGCCACTTACCTGGTGGACTGGGTCAGGTCAATGTGGTGGCCAGCATGATATTTTCCGGCATGTCAGGACTTGCTGCCGCAGATACCGCAGGACTCGGCCTGGTTGAAATAAAAGCCATGCGGGATGCAGGTTACGACGACGACTTCAGCTGTGCCATAACTGGGGCAAGTTCCACCATTGGGCCCATAATTCCACCCAGCGTCCCCCTGGTCATTTACGGCATTTTGAGCACCACCTCCATAGGAAGACTCCTGATAGGAGGTATTATACCGGGAATAGTGGTTGGGATTTTTCTAATGCTAATGGTAGCCTTTTACGCCAGGCGCAAAAATTACCCCCGTCGCCAAAAGGCTACGCTTTCGGAGCTGCGCCAAGCTTTCAAGGAAGCAATCGGCCCAATTTTGACCCCGGTCATCCTGATAGGGGGCATTTTAAGCGGTATTTTTACTCCTACCGAAGCCGCAGCAATAGCCGTGGTATATGCATTGGTACTGGGGTGCATAGTATATCGGGAAATTTCTCTTTCCGATTTGTGGAGAATTCTGAAAGAAACTGCCAGAGAAACAGCAACTATAACTTTCATAATAAGCTGTGCCCTCTTTTATGGTTGGGTCTTAATAAGGAGCAGGACACCCATCGCACTACTTGAATTCTTCACTGGAGTAAGCACCAGTCCCTTGGCTATACTCATGATGCTCAACATCTTCTTACTGGTCATTGGCTGTTTTATGGAAACCATTGCGGCAATAAGCATTTTGGTACCCATTCTCACCCCTTTAATTCTTAAAGTGGGAATAGACCCGGTACACTTTGGTATGGTGATGGTTTTGAACCTCATGATTGGGCTTTTGACTCCTCCTTTTGGTATCAACCTGTTTATCCTGAACAAAATAAGTGGCGTGCCAACCTTGCGGGTAGCAAGAGCTTGCTTGCCTTTCTTCATACCCTTGATTGGAGCTTTGATACTTATAACCGTCTTCCCACAAATTGTGACTTTCCTGCCCAACCTGGTTTTCGGAAGGTAGGCGTTCAACAATGCAAAGAACCAGCTTCGTTTCAAAAACCACACCAATCGAAAGGGAGAAATAGGGTGAGTTACATACTTTCTGCCGATTTTGGCACCTCTTCACTAAAAATCAGTCTTCTTGATTACAACCTAAATCTGATTAAAAGTGCAAAGGCCAACTATACTTACGAAGTGAAAAAGGGCAAGGAAGTAGAAATTGCTCCAGAAATACTGCTTCAGGCTTTCAAGAAGGGCGTTAAAATTCTGGGCCAAGAGCACACGAATAAAATAGAGTATGTGGTTTGCGACACTCTTTGCCCTTCACTCATTGCGATGGACAGAGAGGGCAACCCTCTTTATCCAGCCATTCTGCACCTTGATAGACGAAGCACCAAGCAGGCCAGAAAAGCCCTGCAGGCAGTTGGTAAGGATACCTTCTTGAAAATAAATGGAAACCTTCCTTTTCCTGGTGGTATCTCATTAACCAGTATCCTCTGGATAAAAGAAAACTATCCTGACCTTTATCAAAAAACCCAGGTGTTTGGCCACTTCAACACTTTTTTACAAAAATTCATGGTTGGAAAGTTCTTTATCGACCCAACTCATGCCTCCTTCACCGGGCTTTATGAAACTCTTGAGTGGGGAGGCTGGTCAAAGGAGCTATGCAAAGGCTTAGATATTGATGCCTCAAAGCTTCCTGAAATAGCTGACTCAAATCAAATCACCGGAGGACTGAAAAAAGAAGCCGCCAGGTTCCTGGGCCTGCGAGAAGGAATACCTGTTCTGATGGGTGCTAACGACACCGCTACTGCTGCGCTTGGAGCTGGTGCCACAGAAGAAGGACAGATATTGAACATCTCTGGAAGTAATGAAATAATAACCGTCACACTTGAAAAGCCCCTACCCCATGAGAAAGTATACTTGAGGACACACGCTGTCCGGAACAGATGGCTCCTCTTAGCCATTACCGTGGGCGGAGGTGCTCTGGAGTGGTTCCGCAGAGAATTCTATCGGGAAATGTCTCGTGAAGAATTTTATGAAAAATACTTCCCAGAAGTAGTCAAAAGAGCCAGTAAACCAAGGGTGCATTTCTATCCCTATCTCGCCGGAGACCGACACAGCATTAACCAGCGCAGAGCTCGTTTTTCAAACCTCACCCTGGATACGACCAGAGAGGAAATGCTCTGTGCGCTTCTCTTTGGTATATTTGAACCCATCAACTTGGTTCTCTCCATCTACCGCAACCAGGTAAAGTTTAAGGAAGAAGTAGCCCTTACTGGTGGAATGGTAAACGAAGCCTTTCTGGAATTCAAAAAAAGAGTATTTCCTGACTTCGTATTTAAAAACGTTCAAGAATGTGTAGCCATCGGTAACGGCAAACTTGCCCTCTCAGGCAAGTCGTAGTAACCCAGCAAACCAACAAAACCCATAGAGGTGAGAAAATGGCTTATTTTTTTGACCTGTCGGGAAAAGTTGCAATCGTAACCGGCAGCAGCAGAGGCCTTGGAAAAGCAATGGCAATAGCCCTCGCCCAGGCAGGGGCAAACTTAGTGGTTACCAGCAGGAACCCTAAAAGTCTTGAAGAAACCTGCAATATCATAGAACAATACGGTAGCAAAGCTCTGCCTTGCCAGCTTGATGTAACTTCCACAGAAAGCATCAGCCAAATGGTAGAAACAGTCATCCGCGAATTCGGCCGCATTGACATTCTGGTAAACAACGCTGGAATGAATATTCGCAAGCCGGCACTGAGCCTCTCTGAAGAGGACTGGGACAGAGTTATCAATACCAATCTCAAAAGCGTTTTCTTTTGTTCCCAAAAAGTGGCTCCCTATATGATGAAGCAAAAATGGGGAAGAATAATAAACATAGGTTCAGCCACCACTGTCTTCGGCTTTCCTAATATGAACCCTTACTGCGCAAGTCGTGGAGGCATCGTTCAACTCACTCGCAGCCTTGCAGCCGAATGGGGGAAATATGGCATAACAGTAAACGTTCTGGCACCAGGCTGGTTTCGCACAGAACAAACCCGAGTGTTGTGGGAAAACCCTCGCTGGATGGAAATGGTAACCAGAAGAACACCGCTGGGTAGAATCGGGGAACCTGAAGAATTAGGTCCAGTAGTTGTATTTTTGGCTTCGGAACAGGCTTCCTTTATAACCGGAGCAGTATTAATGGTAGATGGAGGGTTCACCGGCTGTGATAGCGAAATTATGGATGTTTCCTACTTTCAGCAGCGATAAACTCAAGAAGCTTGGCTCGATCATGTCCATGTAGGTTGGAACAACACAAATGCCAGAAGGAAGGCCATTCGTCTTCATCCAAGCACCACTACCACGCCAGGGCCTTCCTTCTGGCAACTTTGTGCTTTTAGCATTTAGCAAAATACTCACTCTTTTTTAACCTCAAGCCTGGTAAGGATAGTCGAGTAAATTCCCTTTCCCGTCTGTCTTCATTGCTCTTAACTCACCGACAATTTCTATATCTGGATTACAAGAAGCTTCATAAAAGAGCTTCTCCGATACCTCCATCTCAATTATCTCCAGCGTATTTTTAATTCTAACCAGCCTTACCTCCTTCTCATTCTTTTTAACCAATTTCATAGCAGCTTTAATTGCCTGCTCATCGTTTTCCAAAACTATGGGCAAAAATCCTCCTTTCAGAGTACCCGAAGTCAGAATATTGGTGTAGGTAGCATTGAAATCGATTTTATCAAATAGCTTTCTGGTGGTAAGATCGGCAAAACCAATGCCACAGGCGTTGCCATGGGTCTTTTCGGTAAGGTCCAGTGCAATTATTATTTTGATATCCCTGTCAATGCCTTTTGCACGACCAATGACGTTGGTATCCATCCCGCTGCCACTTATATCTTTGCCAATTTCATCCACCACCAGAATATCAACACTCGTAAAGGGTATTTGGGGCATTTTACGCTTATATTCTTTCAGCAGTTCCTTTTCTGCCTTATAAAAATCCTCAGGCTCAACAGCCTGAATTTTGCATAGCCTGTGGTAAGCGTTTTCAACCAGAGCAATACCAAAAAGGATAGGGGCTTTGCGCAGTATTTCCGCCCCCACTTTAGGAATAACTTCTCTAAACCTCTCAAAACCAAGCTCATGGATTGCCGAAGCTCCTTCATGTTTCCCCAATCCGATGACCATCATTTTCATCAAACCGCTCTCGACTTCTCCAGCAAAGTCAGTGTGAACCTTAACTCTGTTGACGACAATAATGCCGTCGGCGGAGAAAGCGTTTTTATCGATATAAACAGGAATACCTTCCTCCGTTTCTCCAAGCTTCACCACTTCCATAGACGAAATTACCGGTGCACCGACGCTCTGCTCGGTTATCCCATATCCTGCAAGTATCTCTTTCTGGGTCTGGGCTTCTCCACCACCGTGGCTTCCCATGGCAGGAACAATAAAAGGCTCTCCTCCCAGGTGCTTAACTTCGTCAACTATTGCTTTTATAACTTCTGCAATCCTGTCAATGCCCCTGCTCCCAGCAGTAATCGCGATTTTTTTGCCTTTGCTGATTTTGTCCTTGACTCTAAGTTTTCGAATTTCTTCCCTCACAACCTGTGAAACGCTGCTAATATCACCCCTGGGAATTTTTTGCCGTATCTTAGCCACACAAGGCAACTTAATGTTCTCAATGCCTGGAATCACAACTCTTGAGACGTCCAAATCTTATCCCTCCTCGGTTCTACAGCGCCCAAGCAGTAAACAATTTGATTTCTTTCACAGAAGAATTGCCAGCTTTAAAAATTTCGCAAGACAATCTCAACTCGTATTAACCAAGGATGTCTTACTTACTCTAAATCGAATTTCCGCTTCCCTGCGGAAAAGGATACCGTAAATACGATCTACTTCGCGCTGAGGAAGAGCAAAGTCCTCAAGATGCACCCTCTGCACAAAACCAAGATTTTCCACCTTAACGACCCTGGCAGGAACAATAAATCGTTCTCCATAGGCCTCAAAAAGTACAACCAGATTATCTCCCACCTGTAAAGAAGAGCTATCAGTCAAAAAGGTCATGCGATCCCCACCAATAATTTCTGTTTCTCCTTGATGAAGATTTTTCAAATTCTGCATAAGCAAGCGAACAAGCTCTCCCGACTGCCCCGGCTCAAACTTCATGAAATGAATCTGCAAATTCCAGGGCAAAGCGAAAGCCCTACGTCGCTCTTCGGTTCTTTTAACCAAAAAAGTAAAATGACGACCCTCTACCAAAATAAGGCGAGCAGTAAGCTCAAAAGCTGAGTAAAAAAGGTCCCAGGAAATAAGCACGCTTTCTTCAGATGAAAGAGAGGGTGGAGAATCAAAAGCAAGAATTATTTTGTCTCGCTCCACTTCCACAACTCTTCCAGGGTAAATCTCTTTCTCAAAGCTTTCACCACCCCTGATACGACGTACCGAAACTTCTATACCTGGAAAAAGGGGCAACCCTTCTTCTTTTCTTTTTCTCAAGTAGTACTCAGGAACACTCAACAAAGCTTTTTCAATCACCTTAGCATCGAGTTTCCCTGCTTTACCCATAGCGTTTATTTCTTTTACCGCTTCTTCAAAAGAATAAGCCCTCCGGTAAGGGCGATGATGCAAAAGAGCATCGAAAACATCACACACAGCAAGAATTCTCGCTTCAAAGGGTATCTCTTCTTCTTTCAGTCCAAGATAGCCACTTCCGTCGAGGCGCTCATGATGCAAACGAGCTATGTGGAGGTAATCTTCCATAAAAGTATTTCCCAAAAAAATTCTATCCAGATAGGAAACATGCCGTTTGACTTCCTCAAGTTCCTCCCTAGTAAGTCTTCCGGGTTTCAGAAGAATTTCCCGAGGAACGAAGAGCTTGCCCAAATCATGAACGAGCCCGGCTACTCTTAAGGTTTCTTGAATCTCCAGCGAAAGGTTCATTCCTAAAGCTACACTTTGAGCAAAAGCAGCTACCCGCAGAGAGTGGTAGTAGGTGTAGGGCTCAACAGCCTGAAGCAAAGTAACCAGACTAAAAAGAAAGGAATCAAGCACTAACCGGTGGTTCAACTGTTCATATAGCCTAAAACGTTCTTTCCTCAGCATTTCGTTAGAAGAAGCTATCTTCTGAAGTACTTCGGTCAACTTTGTAGAAATATCCTTTTCTGCAACGGCGGCTACTACCATAGGACCAAAGGAAAGGACAATCAGCAAAAACCTATTGCCAGCCTCGGAAACGCCAGCGAAATAAGTGAGGTGTGCCAGTTCTGGAGCAATAGGCAAAACAAGAACCGCGTTTTCAGGATTAACTTTTTCTTTACTAAGAGGAGGACTGATTCTAACGCCTCTAAAGAGAGGATCAATGCCTTTATCTTGCAAAAAAGTGGAAACAACTTCCAAACGGCCATCAAGCAAACGACACAAAAGACTTATCGATCTAATGCTTGAATCATCGACTTCTTGATATACTCTCTCCAGAAAACTATCCCAGAAATAGCTCTCCAAAATGTCTCCCCTTTGTCAGAAAAAATCAAAACCAGGCAAGGTAAATTATAGCACAGACAAAAGTCACAGAAAATAAACACAAAAGTGCCGTCTAGGTTAAGGACAAAAACTGGTTCCTTCAACCTCAAAAACCGGGAACAACGCACTGATTAACCTTTACACCCCCTTTAAGCATCTTTTATAATTGAAAAAATTTATCTTTCAGAAAGGGGCTGAGCCTGTTTGCACAAAGTGCACTGGACGCTGCTTTTTCTTTTCCTGGTCCTTTTAAATTTTCTTTCAAGCTGTTCGTTTACTACTTCGCCTCAAGTTCCCATCCTTCGGGGAAAAGTATTCGTTGAAGACATCAAGAGAGAAATTACTAAAGGATACCCGATTTCCGGTGCCATAGTACAAGCGCTGGAGCCTGAAAGTGAAAGGGTTATTGCAAAAACAGAAAGCGACCGGGAAGGGCATTATGTTCTCTACGTCCCCCCTGGTGGACCCTACCTGATCCGGGCTACAAAGAACAACCTTGAGCTTCTTGACTTTTCTCCCCCCATTCGGGAAAACACAATCTACAATCTTGATCTGACCGGTATTAGCTCCACGGCGATTACTTTGGTGCTCCTGGAAACCGCCAGAGAAGGTTACGATTTTCAAAGCGTTAACGCCGAATCCATTAAAAAAATAGCCCGGTTCGACGAGTTATTAGAAAGAATTTGGGAAATTGTCGTAGATGGCGGAAACCCCGTAAACGATGGAAGAGTGCTGCAGCTTGTGAGAGAATTGGCAAAGGCCCTTTTCCCGAATCCGCAAACTACGGTTGAAGCTTCCTCTTTTCTTACTCCTATACGGAATGTTACTCAGAACAAATATTATTTCAAACTCCAGGATGCAATCGACGAAGCCCAAAGTGGCGATACTATCATAGCTTCAACGGGAATCTACAGAGAAAATATCAATTTTAAGGGTAAAAATATTGTCCTGCAAAGTACAAATCCCGACGATCCCCAGGTGGTGGCTGAGACCATCATCGATGGAGGAAACAAGGGAAGTGTAGTAACTTTCCAAAGCGGCGAAAGCAGTGAAGCGGTGCTTTGGGGTTTCACCATCCGAAATGGCTCAGGTAACACTCCTTCCCCGAATCCCGGTTTATCGTGTGGTGGCGGTATTTTTATTAAAGATTCTTCCCCTACTCTTGAGAAGAATCTGATTATGCAAAATAACGCTGACTACGGTGGTGGAGTATACATTGAAAATGGCTCACCTTCTCTTCTGGGCAATACCATAGAAACAAATACTTCTACCATTTCTGGTGGTGGTATTTGCATTATCAAAGCTTCTCCAACTATCGGAGACAGCAACGTTGGCTTCAAAAATATCATCCAGAATAATCAATCAGAATTAGGCGGTGGTATATACGTAGATAAAGACAGTACAATCAAAAGCGATAGTGTCCTGTGGGATAAAGCTTTTTATGTTCCTCCCAGCGGCTGGCCTGAACCCAATTATACAGCTTTTAATATTTTCTCTGCGAATAATCACGCTGGAGGAAGCATTGGCTCCCAGGTTTATTTTGAAGCGTGCAGCGTTAATTTCACCGTAAAAGGTTTGGGGAAAATCAGCATTTACGGCAACACAGTTACCGACCAGACCATGCTTTTTCCTATTGGAACAACGTTCGAAATCGAAGCAACACCAGAAACCAGTCATGGTTTTTTGAAATGGGTAATCAATGGTACTGAGTATTCGACTGATCCCTGCACAACTTTCACTGCTTCCGGGAATACAAACATCCAGGCAGTCTTTGGAAATATTTGTAAAATAATCTTTGGAATCAACCCCAACGACGGAACAAATGTCGGAAGCATCTTTGTCGATGGTGCAAAGGTTTTAAATGGGGAAACCGAAACCCAAACCATCCAATACTATCCCGAAGGGAAAATCATCAACATTGAAGCTCAAGACCTTGCCGGCAATTTCCAAAGCTGGAGCACAGGAAGCAACAACTCCTCTATTTCCCATGAAGTGACCGGCGACGCTGAAGTGACTGCTAACTTCACCATCCCTCCCGTAAAAAACGTTACTCAGGGAGTCTACCACAGTAAAATAGGTGAAGCCACATCCAGTGCCCAGGCTGAAGATATTTTAGAAGTGAGTCCAGACACCTACCATGAAAATGGGATAACAGTGCCCGAGGGAGTAACCCTCAAAGGTACCGGTGAACAAGACGCAACTATTATAGACGGTGGCAAAGCCTCACCCGGGATAACCCTCCAAAGTGGAGCTACCATTGAGGGCTTCACCATCCAAGATTTTTCTTCAAGTGCCGTGTATGTAGCTGGCGAAAACTGTACAATTAAGAATAACCGTATCTTGAATAACCAGGCAGATAATGGCGGCGGCATTTATGTAAGTAGTGAAGCGAACAACTGCACCATTACAGCTAATGTCATAGAAAATAATCAGGCGACGAACTATGGAGGAGGAATTTACGCATCCACCTGTAGCGGGGGTGACATTTACCAAAACACCATTCAATATAATCAGGCAGGGAGTGCAGGGGGAGGAATTTACCTTAGCGGCAATATTTCTTACCGCGATAACATTATCTACAAAAACACAGCGCCCAAGTGTCCCAACGTTAGCACTGCTTCTGGTTTATGTGAATGAGCTTAGAATAACTTCGCAAGCTCTGTCTACCTTGGAAAGGCTATAACCCCAAAGCAGCAAAAGTGGTGCTAAAAACGGCAAAAGAGAATCAAAAGGGGAACCCTGACGAGGTTCCCCTTTTACCAGCAAAAGCTAAACTATTTTTTATAAAGTGGTCCCAGTGTCTTACAGGCCCTGAAATCGGCCCCTTCTAAATCTTCAGTACCAAAAGCACTCCACACGCTGGGCCGGAAAATACGCTCTTCCTCTACATTATGCATATTCACCGGAATGCGCAGAAGCGAAGCGAGGACCAGGAAAAGGTCTCCCACATGTCCATAACAGATTGAGCAGTGGTTAGCTCCCCAGTTTTCCATTACCGAGTAGACACTTCGAAAGGCACCCTTTCCGGTAAGCTTAGGTACAAACCAGGTGGTGGGCCAGGTGGGGTCAGTTCTTTCGTTAAGAATCTTGTGAACCTGAGGAGGTAGCTCCACAGTATAACCTTCGGTTATCTGGAGCACCGGCCCCAAACCTTTAACCAGATTAATGCGGGAAATGGTTACTGGCATACCACCCCTGGTGGTAAACTGGCTGGAGAATCCCCCTCCTTTGAAATAACCCAGATTGGCATAGCAAAAACGGGTTGCTTCAAGACACTTTTCGACTTCTTCCGGAGTAATTTTCCAGAAGGGTTTAATAGCGGGCTTTCCGTCAATCTCCTGTTCTCCAGTCCCATCAAGAGCCGCTGCTCCAGAGTTGATGAGATGAATAACGCCCTCACTTGCCAGACCTTCTGGTTTCCAGCCAGTCACCCGCTCAATGGCCCGTGGACTCCAGTAAGTACGGACATCTGCGAAAATCTGGGCAGTGTTAGTAAGGAGATGCCCAAAAAGCATGCTAACCGCGTTTAGACAATCATTTTCGGTGGCCACAATATAAGGTTCTCGCAGACCATTCCAATCAAAAGAAGAATTCAAAATGGCTTCCATAAAATCTCCATTGGGGAAATGGTCCGTCCAGTGCCGCTGACCCTGAAAACCGGCAATAATGGCATTGTGACCCAGACTTTCTTCGGGAAATCCCTTTTCCTTAAGCCTGGGATTTCCCACCATTAAATCCCTGACTATGATTGCCATGGAAACCACAAAACGCCATACTTTCTCCTTTGTCTCGGCACTCACCCTTTTTTCAGGAGGATTGGGATCCATGCCTTCTTTACAATACTTCCTTACCCAGACAAGGGCTCGCTCCAGCTCCTCCTCATCATAAATCTTCTCCTCAATTCGCCGTAAAACTTCGGTCATGTCCACATACTCAACTCGCATACCGAGGTAGTCCTCAAAAAAGTCTGCATCCACTATGGAACCAGCAATACCCATAGAAACACTTCCTATGGCAAGATAGGACTTGTTTTTCATTATGGATACAGCGAGTGCTCCCCGAGCAAACTTAAGAAGCTTTTCCTGCACATCTTCAGGAACAAAATTGTCATCCTTGTCCTGCACGTCTTGACCATAAATCTTAAAAATAGGTAACCCTTTTTGATTGTGAGCTGCAGAAACTGCGGCAAGATACACCGCACCGGGGCGTTCAGTCCCGTTAAAACCCCACACTGCTTTGGGTAGCTCCCTTGACATATCCATAGTTTCTGAACCATAACACCAGCAGGGAGTGACCGTTATCGAAACCCCAACCCCTTCTCTGTGGAAAAACTCATCCACCATTCTTGCTTCAGCAACACCACCAATGCAACGATCCGGTAGAATACACTTCACCCGCTCCCCATTAGGCAGAAAGAGGTGTTGTTCCAAAAACTCTGCCACCAGCCGGGCAAGCCGCATGGTTTGTCCTTCCAGCGATTCTCTGACTCCACCGTAACGCCCGTCAACAACCGGACGAATGCCTATTTTGGGGAAATCCTCCACAAACCTTTTTTCTCCCTGAAAGACTTTAATCGAGTTTAACATGGAAATTCCTCCTTACCTTAAGGTACAATGTGCAACACTGCAAAGTAACGAAATTGATTTAATTTTATCTCCTCGCTACCACCCAAAACCAAAATGAGCCCTCAAAAAAATTTTACCTCTCCCTCTCCCAAACACCCTATCAAGGCCTATTGTAAGTGACTGTTCTCAGACCGTCAACCCGTCTGCTCCCCAAAAATTTTTGATATCGATTGCAAAATCCCAGAATCACCTGATGGAAAAACCAGTTGCTTTCCTGAACCTGCACCAGTTAGCAACCAAAATACTATTGTCAAAAGGTGCGTGCCCTGCCATAATAAACGCATGCTAAAAAGAGTTTTGATACTTTTTTTAGTCTGTGGAATTGTCCTGTCTCTGGGTACCTTTGCTTCAGCACAAAACCTACGCGGAGTCTGGGTAGACACAAAAAGCATTCCACGTACACCGGAAGAAATTGCAAATATGGTTGACCAATTGCACCATGTCGGCTTCAACACCATTTTCCTGGAATCTTTTTACCATGGAGAAACCATATACCCTTCTTCCCTCCTGGCTTCTCTGGGACTACCCAAACAGCAAAAGCTTTTTGCAGAGGCTGGATACGACCCTTTAGAAGTCTTTTTGAGCGAAGCCCATAAGCGCTCCATGCAGGTTCATGCCTGGGTACACATCTTTTATATAAGTCTGGATGAAGCCGGAGAAATACTCAATCTTTATCCCCACTGGGCAGTGGTAAGTAAAGAGGGGAAACCAGGTTATCAAAGTGGTAACCACTTCTTTTTCTGGCTTTGTCCCATGGAGAAGGAAATATGGGATTTCTATCTCAATCTTTTTTCAGAAATGGCTGAAAAATATCCCGTTGATGGTATTCATTTCGACTATTGCCGCTTTCCCGAATTCACCCTTGCAGACACCTGCTATGCCCAAGCGCACCGCCAGAATTTTTTTGCAAGTTACGGCCTTGACCCCATAACGCTTTCCCCTCTGGAAAACCCAACAGCATACAAGCAGTGGATTCAATTCCGCACCGAACAGCTCACGGAATTTGTACGCTACCTAACCAGCAACTTAAAGAATCGTTTTCCCACATTGCTTCTTTCCTGTGCCATAAAACCCCTTGGCTTCCCCCTGGGGTTGTACCCCGGAGCTTTACAGGATTGGCCTACCTGGGGCAAAGAAAAACTCTTTGATTTTCTGGTTGCCATGACCTACACTTCAAGGCCCGGGGAATTTGAGGGCATGGTCCACTGGGTAGGAACCTTTCTTGAGGGAACACCTTTTGCGGCAGGTGTATGGGCTTTCAACCAGAAAACAGAAACTATTCTTGAAGAGATCAAACGAGCTCTATATTACCCTCTTACAGGAATAGTAATTTTTGCTTATCCTTACCTCTCCAAAGAAACTTTGCATGCGCTTACCCAGGAATTTCTCTCCGGCAATTGTTCTCCAATGAAAGCCTTTCTGTCTCTCTCCTTCTACCAGGTTAACCATCGCTCGGCACACGTATTCTTCACTCAGGAAGCCGTCACCGTCGATGGTATATTGAGCGAAACCAGCTGGAAAAGAGCCGACTGGCAAAACAACTTTATCACTATAACTGGAGAACCCTCCCGATATTCAACCTCTTTCACCTTGCTCTACGACGAAGAAAATCTTTACTGTGCCTTCAAGCTCGGGCTGCTTACTCCCACCCAGCCTCGTTTCAGGGAACATGATAGCCCGGTATTTTATGAGCCTTCGGTAGAGATTTTTATTGACCCCTTTGCCAATTCTGGCATCTGGTACCAGATTGCAATAAACTATAACGGTACTGTCTATGATTCTTTTTCACTTACTGGAAGTCGATTCAATGGCAACTGGAAAGTGGCCGTCCACAAAGATTCCAACGATACCCTCTATATCGAGATAGCTCTTCCTTTCCAGGAGCTCGGCAAAAGGCCGGAAAAAGGAGAAATTTGGGGAGCCAACTTCTGCCGCAACGAACCGGAAAAAGACGAATTCAGTGTTTTCTCGCCTGTACCTGGTTTATATGCTGCACCAACATTGCTTGGCAACATAATTTTTGGAAAATAAATTTGACATTAGCACAGAAACATGATGCAATATCAGAAAAAGAGACTAAAAGCGTGGAAAACAAAAAAACAGAAGATAAAAGCACCTGGGCAATCGGAGGAGGTACCTTGCTTGGATTAGGCATTGGCTTTTTCTTTCTCGGAGGAAATAGCCATGCTTTCGTCGGTTCTCTTCTTGGAGGAATTGGTGCCGGCCTCATCACAACTTCCATTATCTCAAGAAAAAAGGCGTAGCGTTATAATCACACAAACCTTTACTCACCTCAGGTATTTGCTTAACCCAGCTTCCCCCGTATAGCGCACAAGAGCTTCAACTTGGATGTTGGTTTCCACAGCATACTGACAGTAGTTTTTGCGAAGGTAACCAATGGGATCTTTTATATCGCGCCAGGCATAAAGTAGCGCTCCAGCAAGGTAACCCGTGCGCCCATGTCCACCAATACAAAAAATGCCTACTTTTTTACCCTCTTCAAGTTTTTCAATTAGCATACTAACATAGCGTTCCAGAACATCTTCGGGAAGAATGTACCCATCGAGAATGGGAATATATATGATTTCTCCTCGGAAACCCAGCTCCCAAACACCCCCTGGCAGGTGATCCAGAGGAACCAAGACTTCCACACCTTCCTCAACCAGTCTTTCCCAACCACTCAAACCGCAAAGATACAATCTGTCAAACAACACAGTGGGACTCTTATGACAGACAGGCATTCAGGCATCACCTCAATCATTAATCACAAAAGGCACCAGGGCCGATTTGACTTTTACCCCAGGAATGTTCCCCAGTTTCCCAGTCAAAGCTCCAATCTGGTCAGTATTCCCATTAACAATTAAAGCAATGACCGAGATGTTGTGCTCCCGATAGGGAATCCCCATTCTACCCACCACAATATCTCCAAACTCACTCAAAATTCGGTTAACAGTGCCAGCCTGTCGTTTTCTGTCGGTGATTACAATACCAACCACGCCCACTCGCTCATCCATTTCGAAACTCACCCTTACGAAGTATTTTCTGATTCAGGGAAAACATATCTCGCTCCAGCTCAACATACAAACTATAGTAACTGTCAAACCAACCCAAAAACTCCTGGCGAGGATAATACTTCCGCTTTACTCGAAAAGTTTTCCGATAAGCCTCGTCGACACTTTTATAAAAATCGCTTCCCAAACCTGCAAGCAAAGCGGCCCCTTTCAGACTTCCCTCTGTATCCTCAGGAACGGCAATTTCTCTGTTTAAAACATCAGCCTTCAGTTGCATCCAGAAACTGTTACGAGTACCCCCACCCACGTTGCTTGCTTCCTCTGCTTTTATCTTTAGTTCTGTTTCCATGCCTTCCCACAATTTGCGATACTCAAAACAAATTCCCAGCACCAGCCCACAAAAGAGTTCTTCAAGGCCTGCGTCTCCACTTAAACCCAGGAATGCCGCCCGAGCACCGGGATAATGGGCACCTAAAAGATAAGGTAGAAAAAGAGGAATGTTATCTCGTGGTGGTAAAGGAAGAACCTCAAATAAAGAATAATCTTTACCAGTTATTTTAAGCAACCAGTCAACAGCGTAACCGCCGCTGTAAATGCCGTTCATGGCATACAACCTTGGAAAAACCACGTGCTGACCCCAGGAAAAAGGTTTGCTGAATTCAGAAACTTCTACCCGAGGAATAGTGGAAGGAATCATAGTCAGGGATTCGGTGGTTCCAGTAGAAATGAGTGCCCTGCCCTCTTCAAAAACTCCACAGGCCAGCGCTGCACAGAGATGGTCATGACCACCAGTAACCACCACCACCTTATCGGAAAAACCCAGTTCTCTTGCCACATCATTCTTCACTACTCCTATAGCCTTGCCCGAAGGACAAAGAGGAGCCAATTTGGATACGGGCAAATCCAGCATAGAAAGCCCTTCTTCCCACCAGGCGAGTTTTCTCTGGTCAAAAAACATGGTGCGCGAAGCCAAAGAATAATCAAAAGAACACTCACCAGAAAAAGCGTACAGGATATACCCCGACATCGAAGTCCAAAGAGCGGTTTTTTCAAAACGTTCAGGCTCTTTTTCTTTGTGCCAGAACAACTTGTAAAAAGAATACTTGTTCTGGGGGAGAAGACCTGTAATCTGGTAAACATGCTGTGGATCCAGCAGGTTGCGCATCTTTTCAAATTGTTCCTCAGTCCGAGTGTCGTACCAGGGAATACAATCTCCAACCACTTTCCCCCGGGCATCAATGCCAACCATTACTTCAGCAAAACTCGAAACACTCAATGCAACAATTTCCTTTCGCAAGGTCGCATCGAAACTCTTAATGGTCCCAATAAGAGACCTAAAAATTTCCTCTGGACGATAATTTTCACCATAAGGACTTGCAACAAGTGGTGTTCGAAAAGAACCGAACGCCAACCTCTTTCCCTCGGCGTCATAAATAGCAACTTTGGTGTTTGTGGTTCCAACATCAATACCCAGCAAATATCCGCTTTTGTCCATAAAACGAAACTACCCCTTAACTCCTGTAGGCTCACCAATCGACTTTAAATCCGAAAAAGCGACACACTTGCTGCGTGAAACGAAAACAATGCACTTGGTAGGACATTTTTCCACACACGCACCGCACAGAGTGCACTTTTCGTGGTCAATTACTATCCTACCCTCTTTAAAGCTTATTGCCCCTACCGGACAGGTCCTTACACAGAGCTGACACTTAATACAACCTTTTTTACAAACCGCTCGCACTTCTTTTGCTCCTTGCAAAGAAGTGCAGGCAACCACTACCTGGTCTTCCTGGGAAACCAGCCCCAGAACATTGCGCGGGCACTCGCGCACACACTTACCACACCCGGTGCATTTTTGCCAGTCGATAATTGGAAGCTTTTCTTCCTTATCAATCACAATAGCTCCAAAGGGACACACCCGTTCACAAGTGCCATAACCCAGACATCCGAAAGGGCAAGCCTTGGGAGAAAGACCCAGAACTGCAACTGCTCTGCAATCCTCGATACCATGATACTCAGCAAACTCCTGAGCCGTGCCCCTACCTCCCTGACAAAGAAGCAACGCTCTCTGGGGTTTAATTTCCGAAACACTTGCTCCTGTTAGCTTGGAAATCTCCAGCCACACTCTTGCCCCTCCCACTGGGCAGGCATTAACGGGAGCATTACCCAGAGCAATGGCTTCAGCAAGGCCACTGCAACCAGGATATCCACAAGCTCCACAGTTAGCACCAGGTAGAATTTCCTCGATTCTCTGAGCCAGAGGATTAACTTCCACAGCAAACTTTTTTGCAAACCACCCCAGCATCAAACCAAAAAGAAGCCCTAACACACCGACCACAATTCCAGGCAAGGCTATGCCCATTTTCAAAGCCTCCTCACTTAATAAGACCTTTAAAACCCACAAAAACCAGTGCCAGGAGACAGGTTGAAATAAAAACTATGGGATACCCTTTCCAAAACCCAGGCACTTTGCTAAACTGCAATTTTTCCCGGATTCCAGCTAGCAAAAGTAGTGCTACCGTGAATCCCAACGCCACACCAATACTGTAAATAGCCACCTGTAAAGGCCCGTAACCATAGTCAACCCCAAAAAAGGTAACCGCCAAAATAGCACAGTTAGTGGTAATAAGGGGGAGGTAAATACCCATAGCCCGATAAAGATTGGGTAGGTTCTTCTTGAGAATTATTTCCACAAGCTGCACCAAAGTAGCAATAACCAGAATGAACACCATAATCCTTAAATACTCAAGATGTAGGGGAACCAGGATAAAATTCCAGAGCACCCAGGTAACCAGAGAAGCAAGCACCATTACAAAAGTAACAGCCATACCCATCCCCAGCGAGTTCGCCACACTCGAAGACATGCCGATATAGGGGCAGAGGCCTATATAGCGGGCCAGGATTATGTTGTCAACAAACGCAGCACTCAAAAATATCTTAAGCAACGTAAGCAGTCCTGCATCCATCACTTATTCCCCCTTGCAAAGCGGTTCAAAAGAGCAATATAGATACCAATCACCAGAAATGCTCCTGGTGGCAAAATCATCACCATCATACCCTGATAAGTCGCTGGTAAGACAGGAACTGAGAGAATTTGTCCGTAACCAAAAAGCTCTCTGGCCACCCCAATGGCGGTAATTATCAGGGTAAAACCTACTCCCATACCCAGTGCATCCACAATGGAAGGCAAAAGAGAGTTTCGGGAAGCAAAAGCTTCTGCTCTCCCCATAATCATACAGTTCACAACAATCAAAGGTATAAAGATACCCAGCGCCTTGGAAAGTGGTGGGAGATAAGCTTTCATAACCAGGTCCACTATAGTGGTAAAGGTGGATATTACCACTATAAAAATGGGAATGCGAACCTGACTGGGCACAAAACGGCGAATCAAAGAAATTACCATACTGGAACAGGTGGTAACGAAAATCACGGCTGCTCCCATAGCCAGACAGTTTTCTACCTTAACTGAAACCGCAAGCACTGAACACAGACCGATCATCAAGCGCAGAATAGGATTTTCTCCAACGATACCATTTTTGAAAACATAAAAAAGGCTTGTTCTGTTACTCAACGGGAGCTACCTCCTTTCAAGTAATCAATAACTCCAAGGCAAGCTCGAACCATGGCTCGTGAAGAAATAGTAGCCCCGGTTATGGCTTTTACATCCTGATTAAGCTGGAAAGGATCGTTAATTGATTTTCCAACAAATTGCCCAAGAAACTCAGGCTCTGCAACATTAGAACCCAAACCCGGGGTTTCCTGGTGTTCCAGAACCTGGATGCCAGTAATCGTATTATCCACCGTGGAAACGCCTATAAGCAAAAGAATGGGGCCTCCATATCCGCTGCTTTCAACTTTGAAAACATAACCTACTTCTTTATCTCCAGAAAAAGCCTGATAAAGCTCTAAAATGGAGAAGTCTTTGCTTTCTGGTTCTTCAGGAAGGGTCACTTCGATTTTTTGAAAAGTATCAGCACTCGGAAAAACTGCTCCTAAAGCTTCTTTGAGTTCTTCTTGAGCCCTTCGCAAAATTTCTTTTTGAGTAACCTCGTTCACCGCTGCCAAAGATACCGCAGCTATTACACAAACCAGAGCCAGTACCGATGCCACCTTCAAAATGTCTTTCATCTCGGCTTCACCCCAAATCTTCTGGGTTGATGGCGGTCCATAAGGGGAACCAGAGCATTCATGGCCAGAATACCAAAAGTTACACCTTCGGGATACCCTCCTGCGATGCGTATCAGAGCAGTAATCGCACCTGCCCCAAAACCGAAAATGTAGCGCATGTTCTGAGTCATTGGCGTGGTTACATAATCAGTTGCTTTGAAACAGGCACCCAAAACTGCACCACCAGCAAGAAGGTGATAAAGGGGATTTTCACCCCCCAGGAAGGCTACCAATGTCAAACCGACAAAAAAGAAAACTGGGATATCCCAGCTTACAATACCCCTCCACAGAAGGTAAAAAAATCCAGCCAGCAAAAGCAAGGCAGAAATTTCCCCAATAGATCCTGGAACCAGACCCACAAACAAACGCCACAGTATATGTGGATCCAGTTGCTTTAAGGTGCTGTAACCAAACATTTTGGAAATACCAAGAGGTGTGGGGGTAGTAACCACATCGACTCCCGAGACCAGATTGGCCGCACCCTGTTCCAGGTTGGGGAAGGCAAAAGGAACCTTGGCAACCCAGGTAGTCATGGCTTGGGGCCAGGACACAAGTAGCACTGCTCTGCCCACTAGAGCAGGATTAAAAATATTCTGCCCCAATCCCCCAAACACCTGCTTCCCAAGCAAAATGGCCGCTCCCCCACCCACAATGGGAATCCAGAAGGGACAACCCGGGGGAAGAGAAAGCCCTAAAAGCATGCCGGTAACCAGAGCACTCCCATCAAATATGGAGAGAGGCCTTTTGAAAAGCCAGCAGTCCAGGGCTTCAAACCCGACGCAGCTTAAGATGGATAAAAGCAAAGGCCAGAAAGCATAAGCAGGGCCAAAAAAGTAAATGCCCCATACCGCTGCAGGGAGAAGCGCCAGAAAAACTTGCTTCATAATCCAGGGAACGGTCGTTGCGTCCTTGATATGGGGAGATGGAGTAAAAACCAGCTTAAGAGCCTCACTCAATTTACTTCCCTCCCTTCCTCGATTTGCGAATTATCTCTGCTTTGGCAACTTTGATACGATGAGTAATGGGTATACTGGCCGGACAAACATAAGCACAAACTCCGCACTCGATGCAATCCATAACCCTGAACCTCTCTGCTTCCTCAAAGGCACCAAACTCAGAAAGCCCAGCCAACTGGCTGGGAATGAGGTTCATGGGACAGTGGCTAACACATCTTCCACAGCGGATACAGGGATACTCTTTGGAAAACCGGAATTCTTTCATAAAAAGAAAACCAGAAGTGCCTTTGATAACTGGCACCGCAAGAGAAACCTGAGCAATACCCATCATGGGTCCTCCCATAACAACCTTACGAGGGGATTCTATAAACCCGCCACAGAACTCTACCAATTCCTCAAGCACGGTTCCAATTGGAACCAGAAAATTCCCACGTTCCTTTATACAATCTCCACTGACAGTAATTACTCTCTCTACAAGTGGCATTCCTTCAAGTGCCATTCTTCCCAGCGCCCAGGCAGTTTGAACATTGTTCACAACCACCCCCACGTCGAGAGGAAGACCACCTGGTGGGACTTCGCGACCCAGAATAGCCAGAATCAGGTGTTTTTCAGAACCCTGAGGATACTTGGTAGCCAGAGGAACCACTGTGGTGGGAATAGTGAGTTGCTTCACTTTTTCCTCAAAGAGCTGAATACAATCAGGCTTATTCTCCTCAATTCCTATAAAGGCAGCTTTGGCCCCACAGGCACGAGCCAGAATGCGCAATCCGATAAGGATTTCCTCCGATTGTTCCAGCATCACCCGGTGGTCACAGGTAAGATACGGCTCGCACTCAGCACCGTTAAGGATCAAATACTCAATCGTTTTCCCCTGAGGAGGAGAAACTTTAACATGGGTCGGAAAAGCTGCTCCCCCCAGACCAACCATGCCTCCTTCGCGAATCCATTTTCGCAAAAAGTCCGGTTCTAAATCTTCAATTCTTTCCACAGGCAAAAGCTCCCCACGTTCTTCTTCCTCGCCATCTCTCTCTATAACAATTGCTTTGAAAACTCCCCGGGTAGGATGTGGCCAGTCAACAATCGCACTCACTACACCACTTACTGAAGCATGCAAGGGTGCACTTACAAAAGCTTCAACATCCGCTATTTTTTGCCCCTTCTTTACCCGTTCGCCCTTCTTAACCAGTGGAGAGAGAGGTGCCCCGGTATGCTGTATCAGGGGAAGAACTACTCTCGCCGGAGACTTAATAGCCTGAATTGCACTGGAAGCCGTTAGCTCCTTAAAAGTACGGGGAGGATGCACCCCCTTAGGAAAAGTTTTAACCCTCATACCATATCTCCTCCATAGCTTTTGGTCATTCCATAACGAAATCTTCCTCTATAAAACGGGTGTGAAAACGACCTTTAACAAAATCCTCGTTTCGCAAAATCCGCAGGTGGAAAGGAATAGTGGTAGATATACCTTCTACAAAGAAAGAATGCAAGGCTTCATAGGAGCGCCGTAAGGCAAAATCTCGGTTTTCATCCCAAACAATGAGCTTGGCAATTAAAGAATCATAGTAAGGTGGTACCACATACCCAGAGTAGCAATGTGAATCCACTCGAATACCCGGACCACGAGGTATTTCAAATCTGGTTATGCGACCTGGCGAAGGGGTAAAGTTGCGGAAAGGGTCCTCTGCGTTAATTCGCATCTCGACCGCATGTCCCTTAAAGGTGATGTTCTCCTGACTGAAAGAAAGCTTTTCACCACTTGCTGCTTTAATCTGTTCCCGAACGATATCCACACCTGTGATCATCTCGGTAACCGGATGTTCTACCTGGATACGGGCGTTAAGCTCCATGAAATAGAAATTCCCCTCTTCAGTAACCAGAAACTCCAGGGTCCCGCAAGTGGTATAATTGAGGGTTCGTGCCGCCTTAACTGCGCACTTCAAAATTTCGTTTCGCAAACCAGCATCCAGAAAACGTGCAGGCGCTTCCTCAAGCACTTTTTGACGTTTTCTCTGCAAAGAACATTCTCTTTCCCCAAGATGCACCACATTGCCAAAGTTATCGGCAAGAATTTGCACCTCAATGTGGCGAGCACGTTCAATTTGTTTTTCAAGGTACAGATCAGAACTTCCAAAGGCTATTTTGGCCTCACGAGAAGCACTTCGAAAAGCATCTTTCAATTCTTTCTCCGAAGCAACCACTCTAATACCCCTTCCACCACCCCCCAGGCAAGCCTTTAGTAAAACCGGAAATCCCAGTTCTCGAGCAACGCTCAGAGCCTCTTCTTCACTATGCAGCGGTTCCAGAGAACCAGGAACTACTGGTATGCCAGCCTGATGCAAAATTTTTTTGGTAAGCAACTTGTTCTTCATGGTTCTCAAAACGTCTACCGAAGGACCAATGAAAACTATGTTGTTCTCCTGCAATTTTTGTGCAAAAAGGGCATTTTCAGATAAAAAACCATATCCAGGATGCACCGCATCAGCACGGGTTAAAAGACAGGCTTCAACCACTTTGTCTATGTTGAGATAGCTTTCCAGGGGGCTATTACCACCAAGAGCCACCTTTTGATCCACAAAGCGCAAATGCAAAAGGTTAGCGTCGGAGTCGGAAAAAATTCCCACCGTCTTAAGCCCTAACTCTCGACAGGCTCGGGTAACTCTCAGAGCAATTTCTCCGCGATTGGCAATCAAAACTTTGGAAAACAAAGCAAAAACCTCCTAAATTGGAATTCTCTCTTCAGGATAGCTTATCAAACCCTTAATATCGCGTCCTGGTCGGTACATGAGCAGCGTGAAAAGCCCTACTCTGCCCACGTACATAATAAGAATAATCAGCATTTTGGAAAGAGTCAAAAGATGTGGAGTAATACCCCGAGAAAGCCCTACTGTACCAAAAGCTGAAAAAACCTCAAAAACAATGTCTATTGGATTATTTGGCTGAATAATAAGCAGGACGAAAGTTGCTCCGACAACAAGAAGTATAGCAAGAAAGAAAAAGACAAAGGCTTTGTACACAGTGAGCTGCGCTACCTTACGATGCAAAAGCTCTACCCGGTCTTCCTGGCGAATCACACTTTTTACCGTACCCAGGAGGATTGCAAAAGTGGTGGTTTTTATACCACCACCTGTGCCACCTGGAGAAGCACCAATAAACATCAACACCATGAGTAGCAGCGCGGTCGCCGCACTCACATTTGAAATGGGAACCGTATTGAAACCAGCCGTGCGAGGTGTTATGGACTGGAAAAGCGCTGCCAGCAATTTTCCACTTAGAGAAAGATCTCTCAAAACTCCATTCCATTCCAAGAGCAAAAAGCCCAGAAAACCAATGGCAATGAGCAAAGTTGTCATACGTACCACCACTCGAGCATGCAGGGAGGTAACCCGCCTTCTTTCGGAAAGCTCTTTGAGAACCATAAAGCCAATCCCTCCCAGCACGATTAAACCAGCAACCGTCAGATTTACAAAAGGGTCCTCAACAAAGCTTTCTAAGCTATTTGTAAAAACTGAAAACCCTGCATTGCAGAATGCCGATACCGCATGAAACAGAGCAGCAAACAGCGCCCGAGGAAACGGAAAATATTTCAAAAACCTCATCAAAAGAAACACAAAACCCAAGCCTTCAATCAACAAAGTGTATTTCACGATTAAAAGGACAAAGCGAACCACGCCTCCCGGGGTATCCAGAGCCAGAGAATCTCTGATTGCCAGACGGTCCCGATATTCAACACGTCTCCCCAAAGCCACGGCAACCAGGGTCGTCATGGTCATGTAACCCAAACCACCAATCTGCAACAAAATCAGAATGGTCAGCTGTCCCCAGAAAGAGAAAAAAGTCGCGGTGTCAACCACAACAAGACCAGTCACACAAACGGCTGAAGTAGAAGTAAATAGAGCGTCTACAAAAGAAAGATGATTGCCGGGAGCAACCATAAAAGGTAAAGACAAAAGAAGTGCCCCCAAAAAGATTACACCTGCATAACCCAACAGAATAACTTCCGAAGGAGACAGCGAACTAACCTTTTTTTTAAGATGTACCAGTAATCTTAAAGTACTTATTGCTTCTTTTTCCTCGGCAACTTCCCCAAAGAAATTCATTAACCGTGGTCAAAGCTCCTTTACCGAAAAGCAGCCATATGCTCTGGCTTCTTCAAACATGGCTATCACGTTTTCAGGGGGAACATCAGGTTGAATATCGTGCACCGAAGTAAGCACATACCCCTCAGGACCCAACTGGTCAATTCTGGTACGTACTTCCTGACGTACCTCCTCCCTGGTACCCCGAGGAAGTACAAAAGTAGTGTCAATTGCTCCCCAAAAAGATAGTTCCCTACCGAACCTTTCTTTTAATATCGCCGGTTCCATACCCTGCGCAGAAACCTGAACCGGATTCAGAATATCTACGCCGATTTCAATCAAATCGGGTATAAACTGCAAGATACTTCCACAAGAATGATAGAGAAGCTTCGCCCGAGGAGCAAGTTTTTTTAGCTGGCGAAAGTATTCCTTATGAAAAGGCTTAATAAGCTCACGGTAGGTTTCAGGACTCATAATGACGTTTTCAGCAGTGGCCAGATCGTCGCCGACAAAAATCACATCCAAAAACTCCCCAACTTCTTTAAGGAAGAGAGAGTAGCGGTTAAGCTGGTAATTGTACATCCCCTCCATAAGCTTGAGGGCAAAATCTTTGTTAATTAAAAGATCTACAAGAAAATTCTCAAATCCCCTTAGATACCAGCAGGGCTCGAAAATCCCGGTATCGATCATGTCTCCCACCAGGAGGTATTTGCCTTCCTCATACATCTTTTGAGTTTTTTCTCTCAAGCCTTCAAGATTCATGCTCTTTGCAGGATCTGGCCAGGGATAATCCTCAAGCTCTTCAAGGCTTTTCCCAGCTAAAGGGTGTTCAACCATATCGTAATATAATCCATTCTCCGGCATGCGATAGACTATACCAAACTCATTCTTGTAAGTTCGCTCGTCAATAATGGTCTTCTGAAATACTGGCTGCGGATGTACGCCACGAGTATCGATCTGGAAATATTCAAGCACTGCCTCATCTATGAAAACAATCTGAAAATTTTCCATCATCAAACGGGTTTCACCCTCAATACCCAGGTAGGACTTGAGGTTTTCATAGGCAACTCTGGTCATGGTAGTACAGTTAGTACTTCCCAAATCTAAAGGGATACGGTCAGGAACTTTATGCTCTAAAGCGCGTAAAGCTCTTTCTCTCGGCGTCAAAAAAATCGCCCCCCTCAAGCAAACATCGCCTATATTGTATCAGAAAAACAAAACTTTATACCCTTGAATTCGATGCTTTCAAAACCAACTGTCTTTATCTCCTTTCTGCAAGAAAGAATTAAAAAACCCTTGTCATTCACAACCAATTGGGTTAGTATAAAAAAGATGTTTGATGAAGATTTCGAACGCAAAGTAATAAACATCTACGACTCGAGGTTATTGCGCTTTCTGAAGCGTCTGGGATACTTTACCGTTCTCATCATCATTGCGATTTATTTTTTGAGTGGGATATACATAGTTGGCCCGGACGAAGTAGGAATGATAAAAACCTTCGGGCAGTTTACCAGAAAAACACCCCCGGGCATTCACTACAAACTACCTTATCCTTTCGAAACCCTGCAGAAACCCAAAATAACGGAAGTGCGTAGGGCCGAAATAGGTTTCAGAACCATTTCTCCTGGACCACCTCCCCGATATCAGCTTTTTCCCCAGGAATCACTAATGCTCACTGGAGACGAAAACATTGTAGATTGCCAGTTTATTGTCCAATACCGTATTTCTGATCCTTACCTTTATCTTTTCCAAGTTAAAGACCCGGAAAACGCAGTAAAAAGTGCGGCAGAATCGGCAATGCGTGAAATTGTGGGGAAAAAACCTATTGATGACGTGCTAACCACAGGGCGTTCTGAAGTCCAGGAAGAGGTTAAAACCCTCCTCCAGGAAATCCTCGACAAATACCAGTGTGGAATACAGGTCATCGGAGTACAGCTCCAGGACGTACAGCCACCACAACCAGTTATCTCTGCCTTTAAAGACGTGGCCAGTGCTCGGGAAGACCGGGTACGTTTTATCAACCAGGCCGAAGCCTATCGCAACGAAATCATTCCCCAAGCCCGTGGTGAAGCCGAAAAACTACTCCGTGAAGCAGAAGCCTTTAAAGAAAGTACTGTCAAAGCAGCGGAAGGAGAAACAGAACGCTTCCTTAAAGTACTCAGGGAATATCAACATGCTCCTGAAATTACCAGAAAAAGAATTTATCTCGAAACTCTTCAGAAAATCTGGCCTAAAGTTAAAAAATTCATATTTGATAGCAAAACCGAGGAAGGTGAAGTACTGAAATTCCTTCCTCTTACTGGCGAAGGAATGGATTAGTCAAATGGCGAGAAGAAAGCTTTTGGGTAGAATCATCATTGCAATCATAGGGCTCATTATCGTAGTGCTTGTCAGACCCTGGTATACCTTAGACGAAACCGAGCAAGGGGTGCTCTTGCAGCTCGGAAAACCTGTTAAAGTGGTCAAAGAGAGCGGCTTACATTTAAAGCTTCCTTACCCCATTCAGACGGTATATAAGTTTGACAAGCGCCTTCTTGAGTACGATTCGCCTCCTGAAGAAGTCATTACCAGAGATAAAAAAACCTTAGTAGTTGACAATTATGTGCGTTGGAGGATTGAAAACCCCCTCCTTTTCTTGCAAACTGTGGTGAGTGAATCGGAGGCAGTTGTTCGTATTGATGACTTAGTTTACTCGGAATTGCGAACCGAAATAGGTAAAGTAGACCTGATAGACGTGGTAGCTACGGAAAGAGGAGAAATCATGGATACAGTAACCAGAAGAGCCAGTCAAAAAGCGAAAAACTTTGGAATAGAGATAGTAGACGTGCGCATTAAAAGAGCCGATTTACCCAAACAAAATGAAGAAGCCGTTTTTGAGCGCATGAAGGCTGAACGCGAACGCCAGGCCAAGCAGTACCGCTCTGAAGGACAGGAAGAAGCCACCAAAATAAGAGCTCAGGCCGACAAGGAACGGGCTCTGATTATTGCTGAAGCTCAAAAACAAGCTCAGATTATAAAAGGAGAAGGCGAAGCCCAGGCATTGCGAATTTACGCTGCAGCCTTTGGAAACGACCCCGAATTTTTCGCCTTTTTGAAAACGCTGGAAATGTATGAGCAAGGCATAACCGAAAACGATACGCTTGTACTTACACCAGCTTCGGAAATCCTCGAATACATAGAAAGCTCCAGAAAAAAAGAAGGTACAAACTGAGCCCTATCTGGAGAGAGGGTTAAACCCTCTCTCCAGATAGTTGTTTGAATAATTTTTATTGAGCAAGCACCTCTTCCCAGGTGGTAACCGGCCACTCAACAGCAAACAGTTTTTCAATTGCCGGTTTGGCTTTTTCTCTTATGGCATCTGCGTCAGGATAAATCACTTCCATGCCCAGCTCCCGTAATTTTGCAAGTAATTCATCTTCACCGCTTTTGATTTTCTCTGTAGCCCACTGGCAAGCCTCCGCGATGCAATTTCGTACCAGCTCCTGGTCTTCAGGGGAAAGTTTTTCCATAGAATTCTTGTTCATTGTTACCCATCCTACACCAACCAGATGATTGGTAATACCCAGATACTTTTGCACTTCATAGAGCTTGAAAGAATATATCTGGGGAAGATCTCCCTCAGAAGCCTCGGCTTTTCCTTCCTTAAGCGCCTGGTATAGCTCTGGAAGAGGAACAGGAACTGGCTCCACCCCTAAGGACTCCCACACTGCAATCCAGGTTTTAACTACTGGAAGGCGCAATTTCAATCCAATCAAATCTTCGGGTCTTCTGATTGGTTTAAGAGAGGTCATCTGTCTGAAACCACGATATACCGTGCCCAAACAGAGCATATTGCCATTTTGAAGCACCAGCTTTTTGGCCTCTTCGCCTAAATGGCCATTCCACACCCTCAAAAAATGGTCGTAATCCTTAATCACATAGGGTGCATTAAAGAAAAAGTATTGAGGTGCGAATACTTCAACTGGTCTTCCTCCTGTGAACTGGAGGTCAATTGTGCCTTCCGCGCACTGGGTATTAACGTCCTCTTCTGAAGCCTGCGCTATTTGAAGTTCCACTTGCAGCCTTCCTCCACTGCGTTCTTCGAGCAACTCTTTAAATTTTGTTGCTGCTTCTACCAAAATATGACCTTCTTTGAAAGGACTCCCCGCTTTGAGCACAACTTCTCCAAAAGCAAAAGAAGCTGCTCCCAAAAGCAACACAAAACACAGCACAAACAGCAAACACCTTAGTGATGTCCTCACAAACACGCTACTCCCTCCTTTAACTCTAAGTTTTTATTTTTTGGGTGCTTTGCACCCTTGATATATCGTATCTGATATATCAAAACTTCGAAAAAATATTACTTTACACCCTGTTTCAGGGTTACCTCACACTCAAAGAGGCAGCTCCACCACCCTGGATTCCAAAGCAGACCTGCGTGCCGCTTCAATAAGTTCCACTGCTTTTCGACCCTCTCGTCCATTCAGTGGCGGATTGCGACCTTCGCGAAGGGCATTAACAAAGTCTCTCAACATTCTTACAAAAGGCTCTAAATCTACATGAGCAGGATCGCTCGCTCCAGACAAACCGCTTTCTCCTCGTTCTACGTCGGGTATTTCATCAGAAGAGGTTTTAAGATAGACGATTTTACCTCCCTCGATTATTGCGCTACCTTTTTCGAAATGCAATTCCAGCCTCTCTGCAAAACCGGGATAGGTAGCCGTGCTAGCCTCCACGCTTCCCAAAGCACCATTCCTGAAAGCAATCGAAACCACCGCCACATCCTCAACCTCTATTCCGGTATGAACTAAGGTGTCCATGAAGCTACACACTCTGGCCACTTCGCCCATAAACCAGAGCAAAAGGTCTATACTATGCGAAGCCTGAATAGCCAGTGCGCCACCACCAGAAGCTTCCACACTCTTTCGCCAGGAACGAGCATCATAGTATTCCTGGGGTCGATACCACTTAACATAGGCGCTGCCCATCACCGGCTTTCCCAAAAGACCCTTTTCCATGTATTCCCTCAACCTCAAAGAGGCGTCATCATAACGATGCTGAAAAACTGCCCCCAGAATAACTCCTGCCTCGTTACAAACCCGAATCAACTCATCAGTCCGCTCCAGATTGCTTTCCAGAGGTTTTTCCACCAGAAGGTGCTTACCATAAGGAACAATTTCCTTAACTACGTCAAGATGCGTACCCGTAGGGGTTGTGACAATAAAAGCTTGAATGTCCTCTCTTTTGAGCGCCTCCTCAAGAGATAGAGCTTTTACCCCAAAACGGCTCGCCAACTGGGAAGCCTTTTCAAGGTTTCTACCCACTATAGCCACCAATTGCGCATTCTCAAGCTGGACTAAAGCCTGAGCATGAAGCGAGGCAGCAAGTCCATAGCCTACAATCGCCACACCTATCCCTTCATTACCCATTGCCTATCCTCCTCAAAGTATTAACAAATCCGGACGTTTAAAGGAAAAACCCGACACTTCAACGCTTAACACTGGAAAACGCACAGGATAGGTTATAAACAAAGGACCGGAAGAAGTAGCTATAAAACCGTCCTCCGATTTGGTACCAGCAATAGATGGATTCCAGCAAAAAGCCTGGTTTTCAAGAATAATTTCTTTACAGTTAAAATCCACCCGATAATCCCGAGGCAAATAGCCCATTGCACCCCCTTGATGATGATACTTCCATTCCCCCTGATAACCAAACTGTTCATAAAGCTCCACCGCCCTTTTAAGTGGAAGCAAAGCCGGGTTTCCAGGCTTTGAAAGAGCAATCATTTCGCATTCGATACGCACATTGTCCCGATACTGTTTTAAGAATTCTTGAGAAGGAGTTCCAAAATGCACCATGCGGGTGACTGTAGTCACCAAACCAGCATACCTGGCCATCACGCTTGCCAGAAGAAGTTTCCTAACTGGATTCTGGAAAGCCACTGGATGCCGAAACTGGTAGGCACGCTCATCTGCAGCCACCTGAAATCCAATGGGTTCAATCCTTTTTTCCCAGAGCTTAAAGGCAATTCCCGCCGCTATTTCAGATTCAAGAAGGCCAGGGTGAACACTACAAAGTACCTCCTCAAGCAGCCAAGAAACCTCCCTGCCCAACCACAAATATCGCTCCTTTTCAGGCTCTAAAAGCTGGTAACGGCAGCGATTGATTTCTGAGGCAATATTTTGAGCACCTTCAAAAGGCATATCACAACCAATACGACCTTGCCCACAAATTTCCTGCACAACTTTCATCTCATCACCTTCGTACCAAGAATACTCTACTATCTCAAATCCCTTTTCGGTAACCTTTTCTTCCTCGCGCATACGGGGAACCTCGATATTGCTGGCTATAACATAGCTTTTATCATGGGTAACCAGAATGCTGCTTACACCACCATCCTGTGCCATACACAGCACATTGGTACCGCCAGCAGTAAGCCAGCTGAAGTTGACATGTCTTTTTAAAAGCAGTGCTTGTAGGTTCCTGTTTTCCATCACGGTACGAAGGCGCCTCAGCTTTTCCTGGATTTCAAGCGTTACAGAAGAAGTTCCATCCTGATTCACCAAACTTCTCACCCCTTTTCAAGTTCTTTTGCGAAAAGCAAAAACCAGCGACAAACCTGCCAGAATTAAGAACCCGAGAGAAATGGGACGAGTAACCAGTATTGACCAATCTCCCCTTGAAATCAAAAGGCTTCTGCCAAGCTCTCCTTCGGCAATGGGGCCAAGAATCATGCTGATGAGCAATGGTGCCACCGGAAAACCAAATTTTTCCATGAAATAACCTGCCACTCCAAAAACCAGAGCCACTGCAATACCAAAAGCACTGGAACTCACCGCATAAGCCCCAACTACACACAAAAGAAGTACTAAAGGCGAAAGAATTCTTTTGGGAATGCGGAGTATCAAGGGAGAAAAACGTGCACCGAGCAAACCTAATCCCAAAATAGAAAAAGCAATCACAAACATTGAGGCAAAAAGCTTCCCTACCAGTTCTGGTTGTTCCCGGAACAACATAGGACCAGGACGAACTCCAAAAAGAATTAAAATTCCCAGCATCACTGCAGTTACGATGTCCCCAGGAATACCCAGCGTTAAAAGAGGAATAAGGGCTCCACCAGTTGTAGCGTTGTTGGCTGCCTCTGGAACAGCAACTCCTTCAATAACCCCGTTACCAAACTCCTCTCCGTATTTAGACAGTTTACGGTACTGACCATAAGCCACGAAGGTAGCTATAGAACCTCCAATGCCCGGGATTGCACCAATTCCTACTCCCAGGGCCGAACCAAACAGGGAAGCCTTAAAAACCCTTTTCAGCTGCTCTGGAAGCAACCAGACGCGGTTTATCATACTGGTTACTTGGTATTTCTCCCCTGCTCTTTCTATATCCCTCAAAACTTGAGATACCGCAAAAAGACCGATCATCACTGGTAAAAGAGGCAACCCTCCTTGGAGGGCATAGGAACCAAAATTAAAGCGAGCATAACCCATCACAGGGTCCATGCCAATCGTTCCCAGAAAAAGCCCCAGAAGGGCAGCAATCAAGCCTTTCAATGCATCTTTACCGGTTACCCCAGCAATAACCGTAAGACCGAAAACAACCAGAGCGAAGAATTCCGGTGGTCCAAACTTGAGCGCTATGCGTGCAAGTTGTGGAGCTACCAAAAAAAGGGCTATCGCACTGAGTAAGCTTCCCACAAAAGATGCGATGGCAGATGTCGAAAGAGCAAGGCCTGCTTCCCCTTTCTGGGCCATAGGATATCCGTCAAGCGTAGTAGCAGCAGCAGAGGGTGTGCCAGGTGTGCGAATTAAAATGGCTGGTATGGAACCAGCAAACATAGTACCTCCATATATACCGAGCATGACCATGATTGCTTCTGCAGCCGGGATTTGATAAGCAAGTGGTAGAAAGAGAATGATCCCCGTTGAAGCAGAAAGACCGGGTAAAGCACCAACCACAAATCCGAATACCACTCCTCCAAAAATGTACAAAAGGATTTGAGGGTCGAGAATTTCTTTCAATCCCTGCCAGAGACTTACCTGAATAATGTCCATTCTCTACCTCCAAATCTATTCAAAAGGGATGAGGGATAGGCCAATTCGGCCGAGGCAAGACTACCATGAAAATCCGATAAAAAATCAAATACACCAGAACACTGGAGAGGAAAGAAAAAAGCAGTGCTTTCCCCCATTGCTCAACACCGGCAAGGATAAAAATCATCCAGAAAAAAATGCTCGATGCGTATACAAACCCCAGAGGACGCAAGAGTGTGATATACAACCAGGCAAAAGCTGCAAACAAAGCTATTTTGCCCAAACTTCTTAAGTTAAGACCCAAAGAAGCGGGAACCTCTTTTTTCTCAGCTTTTTTTCTCCAACTCCTGAATACCAGAGCCAGATTCAGAATAATGAGACCCAGAAAAGCGATACTGGGAAACAAACCCGGGCTTATCCCCACATGACTTCTGGGCAATTCCATTGCCTGGATTAGAAGAAACACTGAAACACAAAGCAGCGAAAAACCTATTCCAAGGTCAGCCTTCCACATTGTTAATACCTCCAAGCGCCTCCTCGGGACCCCGAGGAAGCGCCTAAAACCTTATTTGTAAAATTCTCCGAGTTCGTATTTCGCAATAATCTCCTGGTACCGTTCAAGCTCTGAAGCTATGTGTTCCTTAAAAGCTTCCGGGTCAAGGTAAACCAGATTCTGTCCCAGATTTTCGGCATCTTTCTGGAAATCCGGGTCTTCTATAATTGCTTTAAAAACCTGAGCAATCTGCTGTATCAGTTCAGGGCTAACTCCTTTTGGTACTACCACACCTCTCCACATAAAGGCCGTGAAATCATAGCCTTGTTCTCGAGCTGTGGGAAATTGAGGAAACTTCTTTAATCGCTCTTCAGCAAAAACCGCAAGCATCTCGAGTTCTCCTGCTTCGACATTAGGAAATCCTTCAGGAGACGAAGCAACCACTGCATCAACATGTCCTCCAAGCAAAGCATTGATGGAAGGAGCACCACCAGCAAAGGGCACATGAATAAACTTGAGACCAAAAGCGTTCTCAAAACGCAGTGCTACCAGATGGTTGCCACCACCAGCTCCACCGTTACCAACCGTAACTAATCCTGGATTTTCTTTAACATACTCGACCAGCTCAGCAAGGGTATTCCACTTTTTCAACTTGCTATTCACTAACATGTAACAGGGATTTTTCACCAGAAGGCATACCGGGTCAAAACTCTCTATCGGGTGATAGGGAGCAGGACCCATTAATGCTCTGGTAATGATGGGATTTACTGCAGCAACCAGCGTGTATCCATCGGGTTTAGCCTTAGCACCTTCTCCATAACCTATCGCTGAACCGCCACCAGGAACATTTTTAATAATCAACTGCTTTCCGTTGGCATACTTGGGAAAATACTTGGCCACTGTCCTGAACAAAACATCGGTTGCGCCTCCTGCCGACCAGGGAATAATAATTTCCACCTCTTTTTCAGGCCAGCTTTGTGCCCTTACACCTGCAACCATACCGAAAAGCACAACACAAACCAAACTAACAATTAAAAGTTTCTTCAAAACTGTTCACTCCTTTCTCAAAATTTTTTAAAACCTCAACTACCAATTCTCAGAAGTTACCCTATACCACCACCCCCAGTCTCCCAAAAGTGATATCTGATATATCAACAAATAAAGAAATAAAAACCAACTTTACAGGGAAACTTCACAGGTAACCCTGTCAATATGAGCCTGTAAAATTTCTTTGGCTCTTTCCTTATCACCGTCCAAAATGGCCTGAATCAAAAGTACATGCTCTTCATTAGCCCGACGAGCCTGACTTTCCCCAAGATGGCGAATCAAAAATATCCTGTCTTTTATGTTATTGTAACTTTCTATCAAAAACGTGTTTCCAGAAGCACTAACAATTAGATCGTGAATGTCATCATCCAGGCGATCAAATTCTGGATTCTTGACTGCAGGCCAATCCCGGGAGAGACAGCGTTCAAGCAAGAAACGCAGTCTATCTTTATCTATGCAATCAAAATAAGATTCCAGACAGTAAAGCTCGTAAAGCTTGCGCACTTCCATGATTTCCCTTACCTCTCGCGGAGTGAAAGAACGCACAAAGAACCCTACTCGGGGCTTGCGCACCACCAGACCCTCATCAACCAGCTGCTTGAGTGCGTCTCGAACCGGCATAACACTCGACTCAAACTCCTCTGCCAGTTTACGAGGGTTTAACTGCTCTCCAGGCTTACGTCGAGCAAGAAGGATTTCTTCCTTAATAATGGCATAAATCTGCTCTGCAATACTTTCACGAACCAGCTTCTGAGGACCCATATTCTCAGTAAACACCCTTTATTAAAAGAACATCATATCTGATATATTAGTTTAGTATTATAGGCCACATCTGTCAACAAAAGCTTCCTATCTCTTTTTCAAAAGCCACAGATCCTGGCTATCCCAAAAAACTTCAACTTTAAAACCGCGAACCCTAAACCATTGTAGAACCGCCATCAATATTGATCACACTTCCAGTCATAAAAGAAGCTTCGTCACAGGCCGCAAACAGAATCGCAAAAGCTATTTCTTCCTCTTTCCCCAATCTCTTCATGGGGATTCTCGCCACCATTCTCTGTAACATCTCGTCAGGATTTGGAGAGGCCTTGATACGTTCAGCAAGTCCCTGGGAATAAGTAGTAGCCGGGCAAACAGCGTTTACTCTTATGCCATAATCCACATAATCAACCGCTAAAGATCGGGTCAAACCCAGCAAAGCCGCTTTGGAAACACTATAAACACATCTACGAGGGATACCTATTAAGCCGGCTTCGGAAGAGACATTGACTATTACTCCTCCTCCACGTTTTTTCATCTCCTGAACTGCATACTTGGAAAGTAAAAGCGGCCCCTTCACATTTACTGCCATCGTCTTTTCAAAATCCTCCTCAGATGTCTCCTCTACATTCCCATAGGGCACCACTCCCGCATTGTTAACCAGAATATCCAGACCTCCAAAAACACGCACCGTCTCCTCGACTATCTTCTGAGCCTCCGTCGATACGTCACCAGCGACAAAAACAGCCTCGTTCCCTTCACTTTGAATTAGTGTTACGGTTTCACTTCCTCGTTCCAGAGAAATATCGTTTACTGCCACTTTTGCGCCCCTCTTTGCAAACATTATCGCTGTTTTGCGCCCTATCCCGGAACCAGCTCCAGTAATCAGTACAACTTTATCCTGAAAGTTCATGCTCTAACCCCCTATCCAAATATAAGGTTTGGAATTATCAACACCAGCTGTGGGAAAAAGATCAACAAAATGATCACCGCTACGGTAGCCACAAAAAAGGGCAAGGAAGCCCGGGTGTACTCCTCTACAGATGCATCAAGAATAGAACAGCCAGCATACATCGACGCACCCACTGGAGGAGTTTGATTGCCCATTGCTGCTGAAAGAATAAACATTAAACCAAAATAAACTGGATCTATGCCAATTTTGCGAGCCACAGGCAGAAAAACAGCAGTGGTCATAAGTATCAAGGCAGTAGCATCGATAAAAAGGCCAGCAAAAACCAGGAAAATCACAATAGTCAAAAGCAACAAATGGGGATTGGTGGTAACCCCGAGCAGGGTGTTGGCCATAACCTCGGGAATCCTCTCCCAGACCAGGCCGTAACTGAAAATCGCCGACATGACGATGATATACATAACACTCCCGATATCACCGATAGAATGCTCAAGAGTCTCGTTAAACATGGTTCTCACGTTTAACTCACGATGTAACAAAAAACCTATCAGCAAACCATAGATTACGGCAAACGAACCCACTTCCGAAGGGGTAAAAATACCAGTTCGCAAACCAAGAATCAAAAGCACCGGGAAAATAACTGACCAGACGCTTCTCGAAAAAGCCTTTGCCATGGCACTTGCCTGGGCTCGCTTTTCCCTTTCCGGCTGCAAGCCCATTCTTTTTGCAGAAACCCCTATGGCAAACATATAAGCCACCATCAAGAGAACCCCCGGGACAATACCCGCCGCAAAGAGTCTACCAATTGAAACCTGACCAATAGTTCCATAAATGATGAAAGCAATTCCCGGAGGAATAATTGGGGTAATCAGAGAAGTCCATACATTCACTGCCACTGCAAAACCTTTGGGATATCCTCTTTTAATCATCTCCGGACCAAGCATGCGAGTCTCCATAGCAGCATCTGCAATACTGGACCCAGAAACACCACCCATGAGAGTGGAAAGAACAGCCGAGGTTTGACCCAGACCACCCCGCATGTGCCCGGTAAGGGTAGAAGCAAAATCCATCAATCTTCTGGTAACCCCGGCACTGTTCATAACATTTCCCGCCAAAATGAACATGGGAATGGCCAGCAAGGTAAAGCTCTGGGTTTGAGAGAGTGAAACCTGAATGGGTATGGTAATAGGGAGGTCTAAATGCTGCAAAAACCACAAAAATCCGGATATGCCTATTGCAAAAGCTACAGGCATTCCCAAAAGAAGAAAAACCACAAAGGCAATTATAACTACAAGCATTGCCAATCCTCCTCTAAGCCCTGGTAGCTTCTCGTAAATTCAAAAATTCGCTTCTGATCTTCAAAAGGCCAGTTCTAAACATTAGTGCCGCACCCACCGGTACACTGAGGGTGACCCAGGTGTAGCTAAAACCCGGTATGCCCACAAAAGTCCTGAACCGCGTGGTATAAGAAAGGTAAGAACCCCAAATCACCAGATAAACCAAAAAAGCCATTATTATGAAATAGTTGATGAGCCTGAAAAGCCTCTGCGTTCTTTTCGGAAACCTTTTGACAAAGAGATCTACCCTCATCATTTTGTTCTCTCTCCAGGCTACATCAACCGCAAAAAAACAGGCCCAGGCAAACATGAAGGTACTGATATCCACAGCCCAGTTGATAGGGTAATGAAGGAAACGGGCAATGCCCGAAGCAAAAACCAGGACCACCATGGACAAAACCAAAACCTTCGCAGCATTTTTCTCAAACTTGAGAAGATAGAAATCGATTTTATGCACCACCAACCACCCCTCAAAAAACACATTCTGGCTAAATGCCAAAGGCCCAACCTGAAAGGTTGGGCCTTTCCACAGCAAAGCATTTGAATGCCAACTCAAAACAAGCTACCACCGTTTGTATACATTTTCCTTTCAGCAATTTATCCATTATCACCCTGCTTCGCTTCCACAAGACACACACTTAAAATCAAACACTCTCCATTCATTCCCCCTTAATTGCTTCCATAAGCGCGTTTCGTGCCTCAACCAAGTTGAGCTTTTCGTACGCTTTTTCTGCTGCCTTCATAAAAGCTTCCTTATCAACATCAGTGATAACCTGAAGACCCTTTTCAATGGCCTGCTGCTTAAAAGCTTCTTCGAGTTCCTGCATTATTTTAAGCGAGGTCTCCACGCCAGCTTTATCACATTCTTCAACCAGAATCTGCTGGTATTCAGGCGGCAAGCTGTTAAACCATTTAGAGCTGACCACCTCAAAGTTAATCAGCAATATGTGCCCTGTTTCCGACATGTATTTCAAAACTTCGTAAAGAGAGGCAGCAACAACATTAGCATATACCAACTCAGCACCATCAACCGCCTTGGTCTGCACGGCTGTATAGATTTCTCCAAAGTTAACTGCTACTGGTTGTGCTCCCAAGGCACGGATGGATTCTTGCCAGACAGGTGCTCCCGGCGTTCTGATTCTCAAACCTTTGAGATCCTCGGGAGTTCGAATGGGTTTATTAGTTATAAAATGCCGGTAGCCCTGAACCCACATGAAGGAAAGCACCTTAAAACCGTATTTCTCCTCGAGATCCCTAAGCCACTTCTTCATGACTTCCGATTCTTTGATCTTTCTGAGTGTTTCCATAACTTCTTCCGGTGTCTTAGCACCCATGAAATCAATGAAGTAAGCTGCATTCATAACTGCAATCTCAGGTACATACATACCCATTCTCGCTGAATCAGTGTTTTGACCAATGTTTGCCCCCGCCCTGATTTGTTCCAGAATATCTTCCTCGACTCCTAACTGTGCGCTGTGATATACTTCGATTTTCAAATCGCCATTGGTCCGTTCTTCAACAGCCTTGGCCCATTTCAAAAAACCCTCATGATAAGGTTCGGTTGCACCCAAAACATGGTTAAATTTCAAAACATATTTGGGAGCAGCCATCGCTAAACCCGCAAGGAGAAAGCAAACAAAGGTTAAAATAACCAGTACCGAAATCCATTTGAAACTTTTCATGAATAACCTCCCCTTCTGACATTTTTCAGTAATGATTTTTTGCTAACTGTCACCAGCATTCCTGGCCCGTAAAAAATCCTACACTGCAATACACATCAAAGCTTTTCAAAGAGTCAGCACCACCCCCCAAACCCAAATTGATTTACTATCCAATATCTGATATATCATAACCAGAGCAAATAAAAAATCAACAAAACTCTTTACCTGTTTTTATCTACTAAAAAAGTACCTTATTTAAGAAACATTGTCAATGTTCCAAATTACATTGAATAGCATCAACTTATTGAAGGTACATTTTTTAAAATCTTCTCTTCCCTTTTATGCTTCTCGCCCTTACTTACCCAGAAGGCATAGCGCGGTTATTTTTCTTCCTTGCAGCACAGGAACCCAGGATATTTCTTGGAACGGGGTTTGGAAGCTAAAGCGTAGAAATATCAATGACTCTCCCATAACCAGGAAGACATGAGATTTTTCCAGAAACACGAATCCTCTGACCGACCTTACCCCACCTTAATTCGTTTACACAAATCGGCAACAATCCATGCTAAAATGACATTGAGGGGAAATCTTATCTTGAAAAGGAAACTATGCCCCTTTAAAACCCAAAAAGCCGGAAGAACATGCAGGAGAACCCACGAAATACCATAAAATAGTATGGAATGCAAAAGTTCTCGATGGGCACAGTAGTTAAAGGGCAAAGCCGGCGACTATTTTCAGCTGGGTGTTGGTGATTCTACCATGACTTTTCCAAAGGATCTTGAATTCAACTCAGAGTTCATGAAGGCCCTGGAGATTATGGAAAAAAGCCAGCAGTCGGTCTTTATCACCGGCCGGGCAGGAACAGGAAAGTCAACTCTTTTACAGTATTTCAGAGGAAACACCAAGAAAAGCCTGGCTGTACTGGCACCTACCGGAGTGGCAGCCATTAACGTTCGGGGGCAAACTATTCATTCTTTCTTTCGGTTTCGCCCTGACGTAACGCTGGATGTGGTGGAATCGCTGAACCCAGCTAACCGGGAACTGTATAAAAATCTCGACACTATTGTAATCGACGAAATTTCCATGGTTAGAGCTGATCTCCTTGACTGTGTTGATACTTTCCTGCGTCGCTTTGGCAAGAAACCTGGCAAAGTTTTTGGTGGCATCCAGATGGTATTCATCGGAGACCTATATCAACTTCCACCAGTGGTAAAACCAGGCGAAAAAGTTCTTTTTCAAGAACATTACCAGAGTCCTTATTTTTTCAGCGCTCGATCCTTTCAGGAGGCTCACCCTGCTTTTGTAGAATTGGAAAAAATTTACCGCCAGCGTGATGAGCAGTTCATTGGTATATTGAATCGGATTCGGAACAATACGGCAAGCGAAGAAGACTTGAAGCTCCTCAATAAGCGAGTCATTCCTGGGTACACTCCAGAAAAAGAGGAATTCGCAGTTTATATTACAACCACTAACGAAAACGCACGAAAAATCAACCAAAAAAGGCTGGAGATGCTTAAAGGAAAAGAAAAAGTGTACGCGGGCACTATAAACGGGGACTGCTCAGTCGCAGACTTACCAACCGACCCAAATCTGCGGTTGAAAGAGGGTGCCCAAGTGATGTTGCTCAACAACGACTCTTCAGGGCGGTGGGTCAACGGAACCCTTGGTCAGATAGTTGATTTTCAAAAGCAAAAAACAGGAGAAGCGATAGTCCTTGCTCTCAAAAACGGTGAACTGGTTGAAGTAGAACCATATACCTGGGAGATGTTTGAATTTTACTACGATAGACAGGAACGTCGTATCAACACCAAAAAAATCGGCTCCTTCACCCAGTACCCCCTGCGACTCGCCTGGGCAATTACCATTCACAAAAGTCAGGGACTCACCTTTGACCGGGTAATTATTGACCTTAGTAGAGGAACATTCGCTCATGGACAGCTTTATGTGGCGCTCTCTCGCTGTAGGACTTTAGAAGGCATTGTTCTTCAAAAACCCGTCCGAAAAGGTCACATCCGTATGGACAAAGCAGTGGTTCGCTTTCTCACTGAGTACCAATACAAAATAGCAGAAGCAAACTTGCCGCTTGAAAAGAAAGTTGCCCTTCTTGAAGAGGCACGAGAAAAAGGAAAGACACTGGAAATAGTGTATTTGAAAAGGAGTGACGAAAAAAGCCGCCGGATTATTACCCCCCTGGAAATTGGAATCATGCGTTTTCAGGGAAAAGAGTTTCTGGGCTTGCGAGCATTCTGCCAGACAAGGGGCGAAGAGCGTACCTTCCGGATAGACCGTATTCTATGGCTCCAATATCCAAAAAGAGCGGGGGAAACCCCTTAACCATCGCCCGAGATACAAGGGAACACCCGCCAAAAACCACATCCCGCTTTTCGTCTTTTCCAACCGCTCGATGTTTTGCAAAATATTTCGGCACTTAAGGTCGGTAGCTTCTACTTAGCTATAACGGGGGAATAAAAAACTGAAAATTATTCTTACAAATTCATAAATATGATGGGGTGATTGTCTTGAAGCTTTTAGCAATAGCGACTATCTTTGTTGCCCTCTTTCTAACTCAACACGCTTGGGCACAGGGTTGGTGTTCACGTATAAGCTACGAAAACGCTACCTTTGCCGGGGGTTGCTTCTGGTGCATGGAAAGCGTTTTCGAAGAGTTACCTGGCGTAATAGAAGTTGTCTCAGGATACACAGGAGGCCACAAAGAAAATCCAACTTATGAGGAAGTATGTTCAGGCACCACTGGACACTTCGAAGCAGTAAGAGTGACCTACAATCCCCAGCAAATATCCTACGAAGAACTTCTGCAAGTTTTCTGGAGAAACATTGATCCTACTGACCCGGGAGGCCAATTCGTGGACCGAGGACCACAATATCGAACAGCAATCTTTTACCACAACGAAGAACAAAAAGAACTTGCAGAAAAATCTAAAAAGGAACTGGAACAATCCGGTAAATTCTCCAAGCCCATCGTGACTGAAATCCTGCCTGCCTCCATTTTTTATCCAGCAGAGGACTACCACCAAGACTATTACAAAAAGTGCCCAGTCCACTATGCAATATACAGCGCTGGTTCGGGACGCAAAGAGTTTAAGGAAAAGTACTGGAATAATGAAGACTCTACAGAGAAAAAATATCTCCAGTTTCGCAAGCCTACCGAAAAAGAACTACGCCAAAAGCTCACTCCTCTCCAGTATGCCGTAACTCAGGAAAATGCCACTGAACCCCCTTTCCAGAATGAATACTGGAATGAAAAACGTGAGGGAATATATGTGGATATAGTTTCTGGAGAACCCCTTTTTAGCTCTCTTGATAAATACGATTCAGGAACTGGATGGCCCAGTTTCACCAAACCGCTGGAACCTGAAAATATAATTGAAATTCCTGATTGTAGTGCAGGAATGAACCGTGTTGAGGTACGCAGCAAATACGCCGATTCGCATCTTGGCCATGTCTTTAACGACGGACCACCACCTACAGGCAAGCGCTACTGTATTAATTCTGCTGCCCTGCGTTTCATCCCTAAAGAAGACCTTGAAAAAGAGGGATACGGCGAATATCTAAAGCTGTTTGAAAAAAAGTAGGTGCTCTTAAGCAACCAAAGATTTCCAATTTTCTAACCTCAAACTATGAAACAAAACCTGGTAGAAGAAGAAAGAATACAGTATTTGAACCATTCGCCTATCCGCCATAGGGGTGATTACCTACTTTACTGGATGCAAGCCTCCCAAAGAGCAGAATGGAACCATGCTCTTGAATATGCCATTTTGCAGGCTAACATACTCCGGAAGCCTCTCCTTGTTTTCTTTGGACTCGCCACTGATTTTCCAGAGGCTAATCAACGACACTACCAATTCATGCTGGAAGGCCTAAAAGAAACCAGAGCAAAACTTATCAAACGAGGAATTAAAATGGCTGTCAAAATTGGCTCCCCAGATACTGGTGTCGTAGAAGCAGCGAAAAGGGCTGTTCTCGCCATCGTGGACCGCGGTTACTTGCGCATTCAAAGAACATGGCGCGAGCAAGCTGCGAAAAATCTACCTTGTCCCCTATGGCAGGCAGAAAGCGAAGTTGTGATTCCTGTGGAGGTAGCGTCTGACCATGAAGAATACGGAGCATATACCTTGCGACCCAAAATACGCAAATTACTCAAGCGCTTCATGCGACCAGTTGAAGAAATACAACCCGAATTTAGTTCTCTGGATCTACGACCATTCGAGTGGGAAACTGAGCTATCAAATATTGAAGATCTGATCAGAACTCTACCCATCGACAAAACAGTTCCCCCCGTGAATTTGAGAGGGGGTACCGAAGAAGCAAAGAGAAAGCTAAGAGTTTTTGTGACACAAAAATTGCCCTACTATGTAAAGTGGCGCAACGATCCCACTAAAAATGTACTTTCTGAAATGAGTCCCTATCTTCATTTTGGGCAAATTTCCCCGCTTTTCATAGCCCTGCAAATTGTAAACGCTGATTGCGATGAACCCGCTTCTCAGGAAGCTTATATAGAAGAACTCGTTGTACGTAGAGAACTTGCTGCAAATTTCGTATTCTATAATTCGAGCTATGACTCCTGGAATGCTCTTCCCAGCTGGTCTCAGAAAACGCTTACAAAACACAGCAAAGACCTCAGGAAGTACCTTTATTCCATAGAAGAGCTTGAACACGCAAAAACCCATGACCAGCTCTGGAATGCCGCACAAAAAGAACTGCTATTAACCGGTAAGATACATGGCTATGTTAGAATGTACTGGGGTAAGAAGATACTGGAATGGAGCGAAACACCGCAGGAAGCTTTTCGTATAGCTTTGTACCTCAACAACAAATACGCGCTGGACGGGCGAGACGCTAATAGTTTTGCAGGGGTAGCTTGGTGTTTTGGCAAACACGACCGAGCTTTTTCCGAACGACCCATTTTTGGAAAAGTACGATACATGAGCTTAAACGGCATGCAGAGAAAGTTCCCGGTACACCAATACATCCAAAAAGTAGAAAATTTAGCCCACCAATTAGAAGGGTGATTTCAACCCTTAACGGCACCCGCAGTAAGTCCCTGTACCAGGTGCCTCTGTACCAGGGTAAAGAAAAACACTACAGGAAGACAGGTAAGCACACCCCCTGCAGTCAGCAAATCCCAACGAATAATGTATTCTCCCATGAAAGAATGCAAACCAACTGGAAGAGTGCGAGCAGCAGTATCCGAAGTGAAAGTAAGTGCATAAATAAACTCATTCCAGGAGAAGATGAACACATAGGTTAATGAGGCAACAATGCCCGGTGCTGAGAGAGGCAAAAGCACATAACGAAAAACCTGCCAGCGGTTTGCTCCATCGATGGTTGCTGCCTCATCGAGCTCCCGGGGTATAGAGTTCAAAAAACCGGTCATCAACCAGGTGGTAAAAGGAAGAGCAAATGTGCTGTGAGAAAGTATTAGCGCAAACGGAGTGTTAATTAAACCCAAGCTTTTCACTATAAAGAAGAGCGAGAGCACCAGCAACACAGCGGGAAACATCTGACTAACCAGAAAAAACGATAGGAGCTTGCGCCTACCCAGAAAATCGAAACGTGAAAAAGCGTAGGCTGCAGCAATTGCAGCACTGCCAGAAAGAAGTATGGTGCCCCCAACAACCAGCAAACTGTTTACGAAATAACGAGAAAAGGGAGTGGTCTGGATTAGCAACCGGTAGGCAGAAAAAGTAGGCTTGGATGGGAAATAGCGTATTGGCGAACTATAAAGCTCGTCCTGGGGTTTAAGAGAAGTATTAAACATCCACAAGTAAGGAAAGAGAATAAAAGTAAGCCATAAAACTACAAACAGCACAATCATAAAAGAAGCTTTTCGATGTCTTCGGGAAGTGGAAAAAGCTTTTTGAAGTTTCTTTTTAAGCAATAAACATCTCCTCCTTCTCTCTTCCCTGCAAAATACGCAAGTACACCCCAATAGCAACGATTAGAAAAATGGCTTGAAAAACTGCTATAGACGCTGCCTCGCCCACCCTCAACCTTTTGTAAGCAGTAATGTAAGCAAGGAGCGGCATAGTCATACTGCTATAACCTGGACCACCTCCAGTCATAATTAAAATAAGATCCATATAATTGGCAGTCCAGATCAAGCGAAGCATAGTGGTAATAATAATGGTGGGCATAATTAAAGGTAAAGTAACATAAAAAAATTGCTTGACTCTTCCTGCTCCATCGATATAAGCAGCTTCATAGAGTTCTGCAGGAACATTTTGCATGGCTGCCAGTAACATTACTGCAAAGAAGGGGGCTCCCTGCCAAACGTTGGCTATAATAACTCCCCAGAGTGCAGTGTTAGGCTGTGCAAGCCAGGGAACATAGCCGCTTAGAATCCCAAAACGGGTCAGCAGGTCATTGATCACCCCATAGTTTCCGTCGAGCATCCAGGTCCACATGAGAGCCACCAGCACACTGGACGTGGCCCAGGGAATAAGAGTTAAACCGCGAACCAGTGCCCTACCAGGAAACTTGCAACGCAAAAGCAGCGCTCCGAACAAGCCCACTACAAATTGAATAGAAACACAACCACCAATCCAGATTAGTGAGTTTAAAAAAGCTCGATAGAAAACTTCATTCTTGAACATCCTCAAGTAATTATCAAACCAGACCGGTTTCGCCAAATCTGGACGCAAAAGAGAAACCTTAAAAAAAGAAAGGCGCACTGCTTGAAAGAGAGGATAAGCAACAATCACTATCATCAAAGCAAAAGCAGGAGTAAGAAGAAGGAGCGGCAAAAGCCACCGCTCCTTCCGCCCCATAACCATAGGCATTTTTTAGCGCTCCTTCAGGGCCTCTGCAATGGCGTCCAGCATTTCTTTACTGGAAATTTCTCCAAGTAATGCTCGTTGCATATTCACTTGCCACACACTGGCTGCAACATAACCAACCCCAGGTAGTGGTGGCCAAGTGATAGCAAAGTCGGCTGCTTCGAGAGAAATCCTGAAAAATTCATTCTGGTTATAATAGTCCATCGCGGCTACAGATTTTAAAACCGGTAACTGCCCGTTTCGGGAACGACTCCAGCGGTCCATCTGTTCAGTCTCAGTAATCCAGGAAAGAAACTTAAATGCTGCATCCTTTACTTTTGAAGTGGCAAAAATAACGTTGCCACTCATGGTAGCCATAGTAGCTGGGTTAGCAGGATCCGCAACCGGAATGTGCGTTACTCCTAATTTGTCTCCCAGGGCCTCAGTCATGATTACCGAAGAGCCTACATGGTGGGCAATCATGGCCGTAATACCAGCCTTAAATGCCCCAGTAATCCGGGCATAATCATCGGTGGGAGCACTGGGCGGAGCCACTTTGTACTTGCGGTAGAGGTCAATATACCATTGATTCACTGCAACTGCTTTCTCAGAATTAATGACAATATTTCCCGCTTCGTCAACTACTCGCGCACCTCCTGCAACCATAAAAGCTAACCACTGGTCCTGACCTCCGCTACCTCCCCGCAGCCCAAAACCATATCGATTAGCTTCGGGGTCGGTCAAGGTCTGAGCTGCCTTTAAAAAGTCATCAAAGGTCACTGGGGGTTTCAATCCTGCTTCCTGAAACCAATCCTTACGATAGTAAAGGTAGAAAGTGATAAATTGATGGGGCATCATGTAGATCTCTTCTTCTCCAGGTATTTTCCCCGTATTCCAGAGGTTGGGAATTACATCGTCCTTACCTGGCCAATTCGCGATATACCCAGAAAGAGGTTCCAGTAAACCCGCCTCGTGAAATTCCCCCAACCACCAATCTTTAAATCGTGCCACATCGGGGCCTGCTCCAGCACTTAAAGCAGTAACCAGTTTATCATGATAATCCTTAAGAGGAATGTTTTCGATTTCCACTTTGATTTCTGGATTGGCAGCGTTAAACTCTTCCACCATTTCCCATACAGTGCGATCCGTGGGGTCATCAAGCCACATCCAGTACTTCACTACTTCCTGAGCAAAGGCCGGAACCATAATCAGAAAAACCACTACGAACATCCCAATAAATAGAACCTTCCTCCGCATGGTATTCACCTTCCTCCCTAAGGTTTTACTAACAAAATAGGGAATTCGCCCTGACCGCAAATTATCAGCCACCACCTCCTTATCCTTTCACTCCACAGGAACCACGAATGACCAGCTGAGGCTTAAGGCGCACACTCTTTTCCGCAACACTACCACGTTCAATCATCCTGAAGAGCATATCAGCAGCCAATCTGCCCATCAAATACTTGGGTTGTTCAACCGTGGTGAGTGGAGGGTCAAGAAAAGCACAGAGAAAAATGTTATCATACCCTATGAGAGAAATATCCCGAGGCAGAGAAAGGCCGCTCTCCTTTATAGCTTTCATAGCACCAAGCGCTACTAAATCGTTATAAGCCAAAATAGCCGAAGGCTGCATCTCCTTTTTTAAAAGACGCAAGGTAGTAACATATCCACCCTCAATGAGTGGTGGGTTAAAGCTCAAAAGTCGCTCATCAATTTCCTTGTTCTGCTCAGCAAATGCTTTTCGAAAACCCTTTTCACGCCACTTGCTGGTTTGAGCATTAGCCGGACCATTAATCAAAGCAATACGGTCGTGACCCAAATACAGGAGGTAACGGGTAGCCAGATAAGCACCCTCTTCATAATCCGCAACAACATGAGGAACACCCTCTACTATCCGATTTATAGTTACACAGGGAATACCTTTTTCAAAAGTACTCCTAATATATTCTTCTTTAATTCTCGAAGCGCCAAAAATAATGCCTTTAACATTTTCTTTGTGAAGAGTCCTCAAATAATGCTCTTCTCGTTGGGGGTCCTCACGAGTATTCCAGAGGCTAACACTGAAGCCGTGCTCAAAAACAGCATCCTCTACTCCATGCACTATCTCGGGAAAGAAGGGATTAGCGATGTCAGTAATCATCAAGGCAATGACTTTGCCTACTCGCTTTCTAAATGAACGGGCAGGTCGATACCCGAGTTCTCTTGCCACTTTCCAGACTTTTTCTTTTACCTGTTCTCGCACACTATCGGTACTATTCAGCACTCGCGAGACAGTGGCTATCGAAACTCCGCTTCTACGGGCTATCTCTTTCAAAGTAGGCCGCACCAAAGTGATCACCTGAAATAATTCTACCCTTTTTTCTGATAAATATAAATATTTTCTGAAAATTTTTTTGTTTTCAAATAATTTTCAAAATTTACAAACAAAGAGCACGGTATTCACGACTTATGTTCCACCATCGCGTATTCTGATTGTGGCTCGTACCCAGGACGCCCCTCTGCAAACATTTCGGGTCAAATGCTTAACAATGTAGGCTAAAGATAGAAAGGGTTCTAAAAAGAAGAAAGCCAATCGAAAAAGAAACAACTTTTCAGGAATGGCCCAAAAACAACGCGATGTCTAATATCCACTGTTTTGAAACTTCAAAAACCAAGCTCGGCCCGCTCTTTAAAAGCATCTTTCAGGAGAGGATACAGCTTTTCATAAAGCGGGAAAAGCGCGTTATATACTGATTGCGCTTCCCAGGAAGGTTTATACACTCGGCTTTCACCAAGGATTCCATCAACCAGTGATTGGTCCAGAAAACCACGATAACCAGAAAGAGCAATTAGAAAAGCACCAAAGCAGGTAGCACCAGCTCCTCGTTCAGAAACCGCAACATCCACACCGCAAACATCAGCAAGAATTTGAGGCCAAACTGTACTACGACTACCTCCACCAATAAGGGTAAGAAAGCTTAGTTTTTCTCCGTTATCCCGACTCTTCAGAAGAGCAATAAGCTGACGAATAGCAAAGGATACTCCCTCAAGAACAGCACGCACCATTTCCGCTCTCCCGGTTGTCTCGGAAAGCCCAAAAAAGACCCCACGAGCATGCGGATCAAAAAACGGACTACGCTCTCCCTGAAGATAGGGAAGAAAGATAACTCCTCCGCTTCCCGGGGGAACCATTTTCAGCTCCTCTTCTGCTTGAGCATAGCCTCCCTCTTTCTCATAACCCAGAGCTTCAATCGCCCAGCGATAGGCCCGGCCCGCATTCAAAAGAGGAGCAACCAGGATATAATATCGCGGATCCGGATCGCAGAGTATGAAAAGTCCTTTTTGGGGTTTTACGGGTAAAGAATTATCTACGGTAGCCACCCAACCTGTGGTGCCCAAGTAACAATAGGCCCTTGAAGGATCGAAAACGCCAGCTCCCAAGCTTGAGGCTCCAGCATCACCAGCCCCGTTAAACACTGGACAACCAGTTGGCAAACCGGTAGCCCGTGCGGCTTCAGGAGTTACGGAACCTACTTTCTCTGTTGAAGCAAGAACCGGCGGTAAAAGGGAAGCTGAAATGTCAGCTACTTTGAGTATTTCGCTCTCCCAGGTTCGTTTTCGAATATTTAGTATACCGGTGGTCGAAGCACTGGTAGGATCAGTAACTTGTACCCCTGCAAGACAAAAGAGCAAATAATCTTTGGAACTGTTTACCACAATCCGGGTTGCACGATATACATCGGGAAGGTGCTTTTTAAGCCATAAAATTTTAGCAATAGTCATTGAAGCACGGGGAAAATTACCCGTGTATGCCCAGAAGCTTTCCCAACCAATACTTTCAATCACCAAATCCATTTCCTGCTGAGCTCGCATATCAGAACAGAGGATTGCGGGGTAAAGAGGTTTATAATTCAAATCCAGAGGGAGACAAAGTTCCATTTGCCCAGTAACACAAATTCCGGCAATGCTTCGTGGAACAATGCCCTTGTCCCAGAGACGATGCAAGCAAAACACCAGAGCATCCCACCAGCTATCTGGATCCTGCTCAACTTCACCTGGCGCAGAGAACCGAGTGGGGTAATCCTTACTCACCGATATTATTTCTCTCCCTTCAAAATCAAAAACCACTACTTTGAGACTACTCGTTCCAGCATCAACAGCCAGAATATGTTCTTTCATCGGACATCCTGCTTCCTTTCCAAAAGGCCCGGAAATTTTTCACAAAGCGATTTTACCCAGGCTCTGAAATACAACTGCCATAATAACGATAGCACCAGTAACGATGTCCTGAAGATAAAAAGGAACATTAAGAATGGTTAAGCCGTTAGCAATAATGCCAATCATAAGGCTCCCCAAAAATGTACCCCAGGCATTCGGAAAACCACCACGAACCGTGGTCATTCCAAGGAAAACCGCCGCGTAAGAAGGCAAAAACAAGCTTCCACCTGCAGTGGGATGAGCCGAGCCCAGGCGAGAAGCAAGAATTACACCGGCTGAAGCCGCAAGGAGCGCCGTGTAGCCAAAAGCAAAAGTTTTATCCCGCGCTACCCGAACTCCGGAAAGTTCTGCCGCTACTGGGTTACCACCGATAGCATACAGCCGGCGCCCAAACTCGGTATAACTCAACAAGAACCAAAAAAGCGCCACCACTAAAAACATAAGCAAGGTAGGAACAGGTAGAGGGCCCAACATTCCCTGACCCAACCACAGAAAGGGCTCCGGAATACCACCAAAAATGGTGGCTCCACCCGTGTACCAGAAGGTGAGGCCACTCAGCATAGTTCCACTGGAAAGAGTGGTAATAAAGGAAAAAACTCCAAAACGGGTTACCAGATACCCATTGCCCAGGCCGAAAAGAAAAGCAAAAAACAACGTCAATAAAACGGCCAGAGGAATAGCCATTCCGCTTACCACCAGGCCAGTTGCTAAAACCCCACCAAAGCTGGCCATAGCACCAATGGAAAGGTCGAATTCACCCACCGTCATAATGATGGTAGCCCCGGTAGCGATAATGGCAAGCAGCGAAATCTGGCGGGTAATGTTTAGTAGATTGCGCAGGGTGGGAAAAACGCTTGGGCTCAAAAGAGAAAAAGCAACAAATACAATAAAAAGTGCGATAATCGTTCCGTAAGAAGACAGAAACATGGATTTACTGCGCACCACTCTCACCCTTTCCGTTCTCTGTACCATAACAAAGAGAAAGAATATCTCGGGATGAAGCTTCCTGGCAAGATAACACTTTAATTAAGCGTCCTCCAACCATGACCCCCACTCGATGGCTAATTGTGAGCACCTCTTCAAGGTCTGAAGAAACAAGTAAAACTCCTGCTCCTTCTTGAGCCAGCTGATAGAGAAGTTCGTATATTTCCCGTCGCGCACCAACATCAACACCCTGTGTCGGCTCATCACACAGAAACACCTGTGCTCCACGAGCAATCCATTTAGCGAGAACCACTTTTTGTTGATTACCGCCACTTAAAGTGGCTACCATCTGTTCCGTTCCTGCTGCCTTAATTTGCAAACGACGAATCATCCGACTCACGAAATCTCTCTCTTTTCTCCGTTCAGGAACAGGAAACCAGGGCAAAAAACGAAAGCGCTCAATAACGGGCAAGGTCACATTTTCCCGCACCGAAAGAGAAGGTACAATCCCCCTGTGAATACGGTCCTCAGGAACCAGAGCAAAACCGGCACGCATAGCCTCATAAGGACTACGAACAGCCAATCTATTTCCCTGAAAGTATACCTCGCCCCGGGCAAGCTTTCTTAATCCATACAGGGCCTCCAGAAGTTCGGTTCTCCCTGCACCAACCAGTCCAAAAAGTCCAAAAATTTCTCCCCGATAAAGGTCCAGAGTAACCTCCTTAACTTTCCTGTCCTCGGTGGAAAGCTGACGAAGAGATAAGAGAACTTCCTGTTTCTGTGGAGTTGGAGGAGGAGGAAAAACACTTGTAGCTTCTTCTCCAGCCATCATAGCCACCAGCTCGGACTTACTGGTCTGAGAAGTCTCCAGAGTTTTTACCAAACGACCATTGCGCAATATAGTGACTCGATCACAGAGAGCAAAAACTTCTTCCAGGCGGTGTGAAACATACAGGAAAGATGTACCCCGCTTTCTCAATTGCCTGATAATCTCAAAGAGCTTGCGTACTTCGTTTTCCGAAAGCGCAGCAGTTGGTTCATCGAGAATGATTAATGCTGCACGCACCAGCAACGCACGCAATATTTCGACCATCGTTCTTTCTGCTGGAGTGAGCATTGAAGCCGGAAGAGAAAGATCGATTTCCACTCCCAATTGCTTCTTGAGCTTTTCCGCAGTACTTTTAACTTCCCTCCAGCTTACTACACCTTTTTTTCGGGGATAAGTACGACCTACAAACAGATTTTCATAGCCAGAAAAAAAGGGCACCAGCTGGCGCTGCTGGTGGATGGTAAAAATGCCTTGCTTTTGGGCCTGAGAGGGATGAGAAAAAATTACTTTCTCGCCTCTCCAGCGGAGGAAACCCTTATCTGGAGGATGTACACCACTCACAATCTTTACCAGAGTACTTTTTCCGGCACCGTTTTCCCCTACCAGTGCATGTATTTCCCCTGCTCTTACTTCCAGGCTAACTGCATCAAGTGCCACGACACCCGGAAAAACCTTGGTAACCTCGTGTAACTCCAGCAACGCACTCATATCCGCACAAAGGAGGGCCCTCGCTCAAGGGCCCTCAAGAGGGTAACTATTCCAGAGATTCTCTGGTAATGAGCTCTGACGGTGCGTAAATCTCAATCGAAGTTGGTGCTTGCCCAGCAAAAATACGTTCCAGTTGCTCCACCAGGATTTTCGCCATGGCAACGAAATCCTGTGAAACGGTCGCAATAAGCGGTGAACCTTTCTTAATGAGTTCTATGGCCTGGCTGGTTCCATCAATACCAGCCACCACTATTTCTTTTTCCCGTCCGGCAGCAATAATAGCCTGGGTAGCACCAATAGCAGGCTCATCCCAGGCAGCCCACACCGCTTTAATTGAACCTGGTTGGGGATTAGCAATGAGAATGCTTTCCATGGCCTTACGAGCATCCTCAATAGGTCCTGGAACCTGTACATGATGCTCAGTAATCACCTTTATATTGGGATTCTCTTCGAGGATGGCTTCCAGAATTCTGGTTCTCTTGCGTACTCCATGGTGAGGGCGATGAGTAAAAACGACAATATTTCCCTCAAGACCGATGGCGTTAAAAAGATAGGTGGTCATCATTGCCGACATAACATAATTGTTGGAAGTCACATTGCAGGCTACTCCCGGAATCCAGCCCGCATCACCACCCAAAACCGGAATATTGGCTTCGTTGGCCTTTTTAATTTGATCTTTCAGCTGGACCGGGTCTGCCATACCCAGAACAATTGCATCCACCTTGCGAGCAATCATGTCTTCCATGCGGCTTGCCAGAGCAGCAAAGTCGCCCTTGGTGTCGATGGTTATCACATTCCATCCTTTCTTTTTGGCTTCTTCTTCAAAGGCTTTTATCATCTGATTGGTGGTTACCGAAGCAAGATAAGGAGTGAGCATGGCGATGGTCTTCTCCTGTGCCCAGGCTGCAGAAATGAGAGTTCCCACCAGCACACAAAGCAAAACTAACCAAAGAACCTTTCCCACGTTTTTTACCATTTCACTTTCCTCCCTTACTAAACTCAGCCAAATTATATAGGAAAATTATACTATACAGACGCTCGAGCGAAGGCCCCATCGGGAAATTCCTGAACCAAAAGATAATAAAGCTATTCTATTTATTTTTCCGATGTTTCCTGTATGAAGGTAGGGTCTTTTTTAGCCAGCTCTACAAAAAGCTCTACAATCTTAGGATCAAATTGTGTTCCCGCACAACGCTTGAGTTCCAAAAGTGCTTCTTCAACTGAAAGGGGCTTTTTGTAAGGACGTCCATTAATCATTACATCAAAAGCATCGCAAACAGCCACAATCCGCACAAGGAGCGGTATTTCTTCACCCCTGAGTCCTCGGGGATAACCCTCTCCGTTCCACCATTCGTGATGAGCAAGGATTAAAGTGGCAATGGGAGCAAGCTCAGGAATAGCCTGAGTAATACGAAAGCCTGTTTCAGGATGCTTGGTAACTACCGCCCACTCCGCGGGAGTAAGCGGCTCTGCTTTTTGCAATATGTGGCGAGGTATGGCGATTTTACCTATATCATGAAAGCGAGCGAGCAAGGAAAGAACGTCGAGCTCGTGTTCAGAGAGACCAAGCTTTTTGCCCAGCACCAGAGCCCACCTGGCAAGACGCTGGGAATGCTCCTCGGTCTCTAAGGTGGTTTCGCGAAGAGTAGCTTCCAGAATTTGCAAAGCACGACTGCGAAAACTCGAACTCTCTGTGAGCTTTCGCTGATACATCCAGTTCTCAGCAATGCGCAAACATTCCTCAATAGACTGAGAAGGGGTACTCTTAGTAGCAAAGCCCAGCGAAATACTTAGGGGTAGCTCGTTCTTTCGGCTTTCTTCCTCAAAGACTCTTTGGATATTCTCAAGAATGGTCCTTGCCTGCTCCCGATTACAGCGAGGTAAAAGAACCACAAACTCGTCACCCCCGAAACGAGCCACTACACTTTCTTTTGGACATACTTCTTTGATCAAGCGAGCGCTCAAAATGAGAAGTTTGTCTCCTTGTTCGTGCCCAAAGGCATCATTGGCAAGCTTCAGTCCGTTAAGGTCTCCCATGATAACGCTCAGGGGTAGATTCTCTGGAACATCCACACGGCGCATTTCCTGCTCAAAGAAAGCTCGATTGTAAAGACCAGTAAGCGGGTCGTGAAAACTCAAAAAGCGAATTTTCTCCTCGCTTCTTTTGCGTTCTGTAATATCGAGGAGGCTGCACAGGAGAGCCTCCTCACCGAGAAAAGGAAAAGGATTTACCCTGACCAGGAGCCACCTGATTCCACTCTGAGGAGCATAGAAAGCAAATTCAAAGTTTGGTGACCCAGAATTAGGCTCTATTCTTTTAAGCTTCTCCACAAAATCGCGACCAAACAAACTTTCAACAGGCATGCCTTCTAATTCTTCCCTCTCACGTCCCATGAGCTCAATAAGTTGAGAATTAAAATAAACTACCTTTTCTCTCAATATAACCATAACAGAAAAGGGTAAAGCTTCAGCTAAATTTCGAAAGCGTCGCTCGCTCTCCTCAAGTGCTTTGCGTATTACTCTTTCTTCTTCAAGAAGCTCAAAATTACGCACTGCAAAGCCTAAATCCGCGGCAATTTCTCGCAAAAGCACTTTTTCTTCCTGAGAAAGCTTTGCTTCACCAGGTACAATAACCAGCAATCCATAAACTTTTTCTTCAAAAACAATCGGGAACCCAAGGCAATCCCTGCCCACTGCATCCACCAGGGTTTCGATAGAATGCGATTGAGAAAACTTATTTCTAAACTCCTCGCAAAATAAAGACCTCTTTACACTCTCTTCATCAACGCAACCCCAGGAAAAAAAGAAAGGTTCTTTCTCATCGACCAGAAATATCCATCCACCCCGATAGGGGCTTATTTCTCCAAAAAGAGTACTCACAAAGGTTAGGATTTCCTTTCTCTCACCCCCACGAGCAAAACGCTGGTTGATTTCCTGTAACAAACGCAGCAAAGTATTAAGTCGCAACAGGTGCTCTTCTCTCTCCTTGATTTCAGTGATATCCACCAATGAAACCAAACCGGCTGGACGCTTCTGGTATTCAAAGGTCAGGCTGGAAACCAGCACCCAGCGCTCCACTCCATCTTTCCGAATTATTTTTATTTCGTACCACTCGTGCTCTCCCCTGCCCCGCTCTCGTTCCTTTATTCTCTCGAGTACTTCCTTTTTAAACTGCGGATGCACAAGGCGGTCAGCCCTCATACCTAAAAGCTCTTCCTTAGCATAACCGGTTATCAAAGCAGCTTGAGAGTTAGCATAGACATAGCGTCCTCGCTGATAAATGAGGACACCCACCGGAACCACTTCGACCAGGTTTTTAAATTGCTGCTCGCTTTCCCGCAAACTGGCTTCCAGATTAACTTTTTCGGTAACCTCTCGCACATATTCTATGACACCCACCATTTCACCTTGAGCATTCCACCAGGGGTAAGTGGTAACTTCAACCCAGCGTTTTTGCCCCTTTAGCTCATGCGAACGCAAAACCCTGTGCGGTTTTCCATCCCGAAGAGTCTGGAGTGCCGGGCAATCATCACAGGGGCTGTCCTTTCCCTGATACACCCTGAAGCACTTCTCCCCTTCCAGGGGTCTTTCAAAAGCGAGGAGCTTTTTCATAAATGCGTTGGTTCTCAAAATCCGTAAATCCCTATCCAGGACCGATAAACCATCCTGTACCCCCTCAAAAATGCTTTCCAGAAAGCGCTCTTTCTCCTTCAGCTCTGCTTCTCTCTGTTTGAGGCTGGTTATATCCCGGGAAATCCCCGCCACCCCAATAATTCTTCCCTGCCAGTCTTTAAGTGGTATTTTAGTGGTAGAAACCCAGGTAGTCCTTCCGTCAGGCCAGAATTCCTGTTCTTCTATGTTATAAAGCCCTTTTCCAGTCTCAACGATGCATCGCTCATCACAAAATGTCTTCCTGGAGTGGGGCGGAGCAAAAAAATCAGCGTCTGTTTTACCCACAACACCTTTTAGGTCTTTCACCCCAAAATATTCCAATAACGCCTTGTTAGCCCACAGAAAGCGGCCTGCAAGGTCCTTAACGTAGAGACGGTCAGGTGTGTTGTCAATCAGAAAATCAAGCAGGAAGTTCCTCTCCAGCAAAGAGAAACCTTCTTTTTTGGAAAGGCAGTGCAGGAGAAAGGCAAGGGTTACTCCCAATACCCCACCCATAATCAGAAAAAATATGGCAAGGACAGCAGAATTCAACCTATCCAGCAGGGAAAACGCAGTCCACAGGAGAACTACCAGAAGAGGCGAAAGAACAAAAAATACTTGCCTGCAAAAGGGTGTAATCACTTTTCTTTTCTTCAACAAATGTGCAGCACCCCAGAGTCGAAAAATGTTTTTCCGTAATTATAACATTTCCCCGCCAGCCACCTCCTTCCCAGGAGGACCTACCTCAAAAAGCACTTCCTTTATCATTCCTTTCTGAGAACAAAGCGACACTCGATGTTCGCCCTTTCCAAGCTCCACAAAAAGGGTCTCTCTGGGTCGCGCCCTGCCTGCAAAGTCTCCATCCACAAACCAGAAAACATCTTCTTCTCCCTCGAAAGAAAGAGGAATCTGCACCACTCCCTGCGGGTTGGATAATAAATACTTTTTGCCCCCTATAGGAGAAACGATACTGACTGCTTGCGGATGCCACACACCTTGCAGAGAAAAGTCAAAATCGGTAGTATCTGCAGTAAGTCCTGAATGTACATCGCACTTCTCAAGTGGTGATACATCCTTGATGAAAGGCGCAAGCACTGAACCCGGACATTGCTCAGTGCTTAACTTGCCAGAAACCGGGCATACTTCCCTGAAGACAATCCCGGGAGGAGGAGCGTAAAATTCCCCGCTCCCCTTCAAAAGATAGGCCATAATCCTGCGAGCAATTGGGAAAGTAGCACGAATACCCACTAGTTCCGCATGGCTGCGCCCCCGTGGGTCCCCCATCCAGACCACCAGTGTGTATCGAGGGTGATAACAGATGGTCCAGGCATCACGTAAGCCCGAAGAGGTACCAGTCTTAAAAGCAAAAAGAGGAGTGGCATCTCCCCGACTACGCCTTTCCTCGCGCATCCTTTCAGCGAGAATATCAGCAACCAGGAAAGAAGCTTCTTCTGTGGCCAAATTCTTCCAGAGAGGAACACTTTTGGTTCCTTTTAAAATCTGAAGAGGTCGCCACTTACCCAGAGTAGCCAAAACCAGATACCCCTGAGCCATCTCCAGAGGGCTAACCTCACATCCCCCAAGAAGCAAAGCATCTCCATAAAAGCGGGGGTCACCCGTCAAATGAGAAAAGCCCGTTTCCCGAAGATAAAAAAGCAGAGAATCATAACCCAGCTTTCTTCCCAACCGCACCGCCGGAACGTTCAGAGAAGCAGCAAGCGCTTCTCGAGCGGTTACCGGACCACGAAATTTGTCGTCAAAATTACGCGGAGTATTACCAGAAAAACCCCAAGGAACATCCGAAAGAACTGAAGAAGGGACAAGCAACCCACGCTCAAAAGCAAGAAGATAGGCAAAAGGCTTCAGAGCCGAACCAGGAGAACGTAAAGCTTGGGCACAATCCACCCACCCCCCTGGTGTTTTTTCTCTCCAACGAGCATTACCCAGGTAAGCCAGTATTTCGGCATTATGGTTGTCCACAAGCACACAGGCCAGAGTAATCTGGCTATCAAAAGAGAGCAAATAACTCGAAATTACACGCTCTATCCACGCCTGCAACCGACCATCGATAGTGCTCTGAATAATCTGCCCCCCCACAAGCTCTCTCAACCACAAACTGGCATGATACGCAAATTGAGGAAAAGGATGCGCCTCACCAGATAATTTCTCAGAAAGAGCACCACGATACGCTTCTTCTGTAATAACTCCTCTTTTATAAAGAGTCCATAATACTCGATTGCGTTTCCCAAGTGCTTCACTCAAGTGCACATCAGGACGCAATTTTTCAGGTTTGGGAAAAAGCCCTGCCAGGACACAGGCTTCAGAAAGAGAAAGTTCTTGAGCCGCCTTACCAAAATAGTAGCGGCTTCCCGCTTCCACACCACGCAGGTTGCCACCCACCGGAACCCAGTTGAGATACGCTTCCAGAATTTCTTCCTTAGACATCACGCTTTCCAGCTTTAAAGCGAGTACAAATTCCACAAACTTGCTCCAGATATTGCGAGACCGGGGTTCAACCAAGCGAATTAGCTGGGAAGTTATGGTGGAAGCACCTGATGTGTTCCTGCCGTGAACCAGAAAATTCAGAAATTCCCGGAGCAGCGCTGAAAAGTCAACACCTCGATGCATGAAAAAACGGCGGTCTTCAAGTTCCAGAGCCACGCGGGGGAGCCATTTCCCCATTGCTTCCAGAGACACAGGGAAAACGTACTCTTCCCGTGGAGATAGGAAAACGCACAGCCATTCCCCTCTCCGGTCCAAGACTACAGCTGAGCTTTCCAGGCTCTCGATTTTCTCAAGAGGCAGGGGGAGCACCATCCACAAAAAGACGGCACTCCCCAAAACAAATATCCAGAAACACAATCCGGCCAGAAAGAGCGCTTCCCAAAAATGTACACCGCAACCTTTTTTTCTATTCGGAAACAACAACCACCCTTTGCCCCCCTCCTGAAGTGGCAAAAATTGAGGGGTTATACATACACTCTGCATGCACAGGAGGAATGATGAAATCACCGGCAGTTACCACTCGAGCGGTATATGTATAGTCCAGCTTTCCGGAAAGGTGTTCCACGAAAAGAATTACCCGGTCATCCCGACGCTCCACCCTCACCTGAGGTTCTTCCTCCTGCCAGGTCGAAGATACAAAGAGGCGTGGATTTTCAACTTCGAAACAACCCGGCAAAAGATCTAAAAGCACAACGTTTTCCAGCGTCCCTGCACTTTCAAGTCGCAGGCGCACCTTTACAAGGTCTCCTTTCCTGAAGGAATAATTTGCAGGCAGTGGATTACCTTGCTCATCCAAAAATTCCCGGGCAACACTCAAACCCTGACTTTCTTCCTGAGGCATAGTGCGAGGAACACCACTTACAGTCATTGCAAAATAGAAAGGACCTTCACCCTCGTTTGCAACACTCCAGGGCGGAGGAGGTAGTTCTTTAAAGCTCCAGGAAGCTTTTTTCTCCCTCTGCAGCAAAAAGAGCTCATCATTCTGAGCATCAAAAACCCTTGCCGTAAAGGCTTCTGGAGTAACCTTTCCCTTTAAGTAACTGCTCAAAGCCAGCAAAGAGAAAGCTGCTTCCTGCGTGGACCAGTATTCGCGTTTCCGCAAGGTGTCAAAAAGTTGAGTCGCGAGCTGTTCCACACTCAGCGATTCAGGGTCAATGCTCAATTCGACAAGTAAGCGAAGAGCCAAGTCACGCAAATAAGAACTGTAAGCACCTCCCGACTCAGGCGCGCCATAAAGAGAGGGAGCAAAACCACCAGACAACTCTCTGGCCATCCTGGAATTTCCAGTCAAAGCATAGGCCCAGGAAAGAAAGAGCAGGGCTGTACCGCTCAACTCACCCCTCTTACTACGTAACTCCTCCATGCGGGCAAACGGTGGTTCTCCCCACATAGTTAAAACCAAAGTTGCGTAGGCAGAAGCTGTGTTGTGATAGGACAGGGCTTCCGGTGTAGCACTCCAGGGTAGAGAGTCCAAAAACTCCCGAAGGTAATTAAGGGCACCACGCAAGACATCTTCAGGTATTGAAAAACCTTTTTTCTTTGCCTCCAGTAGGAAATGAGTAGCATATGCAGAATCAAAAGGAACGCTCACATACTCTCCAGCGAAACGAGCAAAGCCGCCATCCGGAGTTTGCATGGAAATAACACGCCGGATAGCCTTCTCCAGAGAGCGGTTTACTTCCTGAGGGTTAGCAAGTAAAGGATCGACTTCAGCCATAATTTCTGGAAGATAAAGCAGGGGCCAGGAAGACGAAACCACCTGCTCCACACAACCATAGGGATAACCGTGCAGGAAATTCGCAAGATAGTTAAGGTCCAGGTTGTTTGAAGCTTGCAACCATAGCCTTCCCTCAAGAGTTTGCAAGTACCATTCACCAGGTATAGAAAGAGTCTTTCTCTCTCCAGGAAGAACTCTGCCCATAACCACCCGACTTACTCTGGGATACGGAGGTCTTACTGGGAAACGATATTCTTCTCTGCGTAATTCTTCAGCATCGCTAAGCATAACCTGCAACAGGGCTTCACCGGTACTTTCGTAAGCCTGCATATTTATGTTTCTCACTGTACGGGATTGAGGAGGTAGCTCCAGACTCAGAGTATGTTCACCAGTGATGGTTACCGGCCCACTTTCAGAAATGGTAACCTCTACTTTTCGCTTTTCTCCGCTGCGGTTGAAAAGAACAAGCGGAATTGAGAAACGGTCTCCAGGAGCTACAAAACGCGGATGTACCAGCTCACACACCACATCATGAGCAACATTCACTTCCTGAGTAGTCATTCCCAGTAATTCACCACTTGAAGCGACCACTGCAAGAAGTAATCTTCCTTCAAATTGAGGAAGCTCAAAGATTACTTTCCCCTTTCCCTGTGAATCAGTAAAGACCTGCGGTTTTACCAGGGATACAATTCGGAACTGGGCTGGCTGAATTGGAGAAAGCGCCAGACCCATTTCCCTTTCCAGTCCCTCGCCACCTCCCGGATACAGAGGAGGTGTGGTTAAGGGTTCGCTTAAAAGAAGGTTTCCATACCAGTCAAAAGTGCCTACCGAAAGTTTGCATCTGGTACTGAAAAAGTCAAAGGGGTCCACCAGTCGATGCGCAGTCAGGTCCAAAAGTCCCACATCCACAAGAGCAACCAGAAACTCACCAGGTACAGCGTCTCCCCTTGCGTTCTTGAGTGTTACCTCAACAGGGAGTTTTTCCATGGGTTTAACTGAGCCTGGAGCAGTAATTTCTACCTTAAGATGGTGCGCAGTTTGGTCAACATAAAAAGGCGTTATTCCCAACGCCCGAACTGGAGCAAGTGGGTCTTCACCGCTGTGAGCGCGAACCACCAGAAGCGAGCAGTAGGCGTTAGGAGCCATCTCAGCACTCACCGGGAAGCGCACTTCACCTTCAAGCTGTGCATCAAAAACTCTGCTGTAAACAACACGGTCCGTCTCTACAGTGAACAGGGCTTTTCCTGGAAAAGGAGAACGGTAACTAACACGAGCTTCCTCGCCCACCTGCCACTTCTCCTTGTCCAGTGACAAAGTTATCCGCTCCAGCAATTCTTCACGAGGGTTAAACCCGTAACGACCATACACATCGAAGTAGGTGGAAGAAACCACGCCCGTCTCGGGGTCCCTGACTTCAAATAAATAGCGCCCGAATTCCCGAGGTCGGAAAATTATCTCACCCCTTCCCGATACAAGCTCAACAGGAGCTTCTTTCTCGAGCGCAAACTCTTCCTGCATCCGATAGCGAACGCCTGCTTCCTCTTCAACCAGAACGTAATGGTGAAGCACCTTAAATATGCGCACCAGAGCCGAAGAAAGAGGAAAAGGCGCACCTTGAGGATCCACTGCACAAATTGTGAACGGGATTTCCTGCCCGGGTTCGTATTGCATAGAGGGATAAAATATGCCCAGGTAAAAGGGATAGGGATGGAAGGGAAGGCTAAGACGTTTGCTCACCGGCCGACCTTGCGGGTCCAGCAACGTAACCAGCAAGGTCAACTCAAGAGCTGAGGGGGGCCTCAGGTCCAAAGGAGCGCTAAAAGCAATTGTGGTCTTTCCCTGTGCATCCAGCTGATACTCACCTAGGGTGATCTCTACCGGTGCAAAATCTCGGCGGGAATCACCAAAGGTGAACTGTCCCCAATCAGGATGTTTGAATTCTCTGGTGCTAAATCTTGCTGAAACTCGAACAGGCATGTGAGCAGCCGGCGCGCCAAAAAGATATTCCCCAAATACTTCAAGACTGAACTCTTCTCCAGCATGCAGTTCACGCAAAGGTGTAGAAAGAGTAAGGCGAAGACGAGGAGGTACAAAATCTTCCACCAGGAAACTGGTTTCTCCCAAAAACCCTTTCTCGCCCTGTCCTGGGAGGTAACAGAGAAGTTGATAATTGCCAGTTAAAGCTTCCTGGGGTAGTTCAAATTCAAAGATGGCACTCCCTTCCTCAGAGAGCATTGTCGTAGTTTCAAAAAAAGTCCTTCCCAGAGGCGAGACAACCCTGAAGGCCATCGGAAAACGCTCTGGAACCTTGAATTCTGGGCCACGCAGCAGAGCTTTGGCCAGGACTTTCTCGCCAGGTCTGAAAATGCCTCGAGGCAAAAACAAAAAGGCTCGGTAACCTCGACGTAAATAGGGCACCCCTCCTATTTCAAAATCGCCCTGAGAAAAGCGCTCTTCTTCAAGTACAAGAAACGAAACATCCTCACCTTTTTGAACGGTTATCAGGAAAGGACGCTCGTCGTTTGCTGGCCACGCTCTGTCTTTTTCAAACAGGAAAACCCCCTCATCATCGGTAACCCCCTCAACAAGCAACTGGTTGGACCTTGAAAACACCTTTACCTTGCTTCCTCCGCAGGGAAGAGCATCGTGCAGCGAATTGGCCCATACCAGCACTCCATGTTCAAAAACTTTAGCAACCACACCAATATCGGTCAGCGAAACCACTGCCTGGTCTCTCACCCAGGGATCGCCTTCAGCATTCTGGACCACCACCAGGTAAGTTCCTGCTTTTCCCGAAACCTCCGAAAGCACATCCACTGCTCGACGCACGGGAACATTGAAAGGTGCATCGACCAAAACCTCGCGCTCTACCACCAGCCTGGAGAGGTCCTGAAAGGCAATGTTGTCTGGAAAGGCAAAGGCAAAGGGGATGTTGTTATCGTACAAGCGGAAAATTCGCAAATACACACGGTTAACGTTCACCAGCTCTACGGGTAATCTGGCTTCTCCAAAATAGGAGGCGTAACTACCAGAAGCAGGAATCGAAATCGAAGGTTCCAAGTCGGGCATCAAGAAAGCCTTTTCAAATTCCTGGGCCAAAACTGCTCCCGAGCGAGCAGGAAGTCCTTTTTTCAGGCGCACCAGAACCCGATCCCGGGGTTTAAATTCTCCAGTGATTTCGAATCCCCAAAAGTAGGCCCGCACCGAAAATGGATACTCGGGCTCAAGCTCTACAAAGGCCGAAAGCGCATCGGCATCTGGTGGAGTCGAGGTATAAAAATAAATTACTCCCTGTTGCGCTCCCCGAAAGTAAGCACCACTACCAGTTATCTCCATAGCGTAGAAAGCCTGCATTTCTTTACGGAAGCTCTCAGCAAGTCCCAGGGGACCGACTTCCGAAGTCAAGCCCTCTGCAATCTCCAGGTAGAAAAGTGGTTCTTCAAGAGGTGCAGTATAAATTAAAATCTTCTTACTTGGTGGGCCAAGAGGTATATGGACAGGTATTTCCTGCCCCTTGCTGTTTTTCACAATCAGGAAACCTCGCAATCTTTGCGGAGAAACTGGCAATGAAAATTCAGCTTCAAGCACGATACTTCCGTCTCTTTGGTAATCCACCTGACGCACGTCAAGGACCTTCAAAGGAGCGGTTTGGATATGGAAACTTGAGGAACCAGATAAAAAACGACCAGAAAGGTCCGTAAAGTCAGGGCGAAAGGAAAAGGTATACAAAGTTGCACTATGAAGCGTCTCACTGATTTTGAAAACCAGCGTCTTTGGATCTTCAAAAACACATTCCCCGGCAAGTGAGGGGGAAATGTAAAAAGGCGCTTCGCTCACTGGGAACGGTTTCCCAACTTTTTCAGAAGAAACCACTGGTTGCGAAAAGCTAAAACGTACTTCTCCAAGATACTCAGAGACCGTAGCTCCTTCCCCGGGAGAAAACCCTACTACTTGGAAAATATCCCCCTCAAAAGCAAACGCACCACTACCAAACACCAGGACCAAAAGGGAAACCAGCCAGAACCAGCACCAGATACTTTTCATCCTTCCCCTCCTCTCTTAAAAGAGAACCTCAATATCGAAAGTTATGGACCTCTTCAAACATGGCAATGATATTCTGGGGTGGTACGCCAGCCATTATGTTGTGTACCTGTTGGAAGACATAACCCCCCGAAGGAGCAAAAATCTCCAGATTACGCCGCACATGCGCACGTACCTCTTGAGGAGTGGCAAAGGGAAGTACTGTCTGGGTGTCACATCCTCCACCCCAAAAAACGATGTCTTTGCCAAACTCTCTTTTCAGGCGTTCCGGCTCCATATCCCTGGCAGCAATCTGTACTGGCTGAATGATATCCAAACCCGCTTCGATTAAATCGGGTAACAGTTGATAGATGCTTCCACAGCAGTGCAGAGCCACCTTTAGATGGGGATACTTCTTCTTTACAGTCTGCCAGAGAAGTGCATGACGAGGTTTGAAAAATTCCCGATACATCTTTGGAGAAATTTGAGGTCCAGTTTGCATTCCCAAATCGTCACCAAAACCAATAATATCCACATAGGGACCTACAGCGTCCAGATATTTCTCGAGATTGGTCAGGTGATACTCTACCAGCTTATCCAGAAAACGGTGTACACGAGGGGGGTTAAGCGCGATCTCGGTTAAAAAATTATCCATGCGAAAAGCAAATTGCGCTGTCTCCAGAAGGTTACCACCAAAAGTCGCATATATTGCCCGGTTTGTTGACTGGCGAACCTTTGCTGCATTTTCTTGATGAATGCGCAACCCTTCAGCGTCAAAACCGGCCGGTGCGGGAGGAGTCCCCAAACGAAACCACATAATTTGCTTCAGGTAATATTCAAGACGCCCAAACTCCTGGTCAGGATTGTCTAAAAGAGGAAAGTAACACTGCTCAAAGTACAGACAACCCGGACGCTGGATACATATGGGTTGTCCTTCATCTCCCCGAACAATCCAGCCTTCTTCGGTCTTTTCTACCTCAATAAAGGCAGGGATTTTGCAGGGAGTGCCATCAGGAAGTACCCAGTCTTTCCAGTACCAATCGTTCTTATAGTAAAGATACCCCACATCTACTACGTCAACACCAAAAAAATCCAGCACATCATCTTCAACGATAGCAAGTTGTTGGATAAAATCGTACACATAAAGGGGACTATCAGGAAAACCCAAGGCTTTGCGCAGGTCCCGATAGGCCAGGGCCATAATGCCTGAGGAACGATGACCACCAAAGTCAATGGGAACCCGATCGGGTTCCTGATGATTACAGGACGTAAGCACTCGTTCTCGTGAAGTCATTACTAACACCCCTTGCTTAAGAGCATAGCACCAAAAACCAGATTTTTCCACTACCACTTGCAGAGTTGCTCATATCAGGAAAGTAATCTTTAGGCCAGATTGTGTTACACTTCTTAAAGCAGAATAAAAACCCTTATTTTTTGAAAGGTGAACAGTCGTTTCCGATGGGCACTATTTTAACTTTATTGCAAGTTGTTGCTCTCCTGCTCCCCGTCTCTTTGGGCAGAAAATGCTTTCTACTTCTGGGAGAAATCCTCTTCTTCTCTTTCCGTAAAAAACTGGACTATACTCGTAAACAATGGCAACTGGTCTTTCCTGGTGTTTCATCTTCTCAAATAGAGAATAATCTTCGAAAGGTTTTTCGCCATCTTGCTCTGTCTTTACTGGAAGTTATACTCATAAAATACAAAAAAGAAAAAGCACTCTATTTCCTAATTGAAAAAGTAAGAGGAGAAGAATTTCTGCAAAAAGCCTTTCAGGAAGGAAAGGGAGTAATTCTTATAAGTGCTCACCTGGGCAACTGGGAGTTGCTTGCTGCTTGGCTGGGACATCACAATTATCCGGTAGAAGTGGTATACAGAGACTTAACTCCTCCCTCAGTAAATAACTTTATGAAAAGATGCCGCAGCGTTTACCGAACAGGCTGGATTCAGTGGAGCAAAATAAATGAAGTCCGCAAGGCTTTGCGTCAGGGTAAAGCGGTGGCTATTCTGGTCGACCAGAAAGGCGAAGGCAAGGGAATGAGTTGCCCTTTTATGGGGATTACGACTCCCAATCCTACCATCCACGCCAGGCTGGCCAGACTCTTCGGATGTCCTGTAATACCAGCCTTTATAACTCGGAAGGATGAAAAGTTGAAACACGAAATTGTCTTTTTACCTCCCTTCTTCACTCCGCTTTCGCAGGACAGGAAATACGATATCTTTTCTGCCGTTGCCCTGTGCAATCAGATAATTGAGGTTTTTATTCGCCAGTTCCCAACCCAGTGGTTGTGGTTCACAAGGAGATGGAACATCAAAAACTCCTCCGAGAGTAAATTCGAGTAGAAATTTTCTTTTTAAAAAAAGTTTTTCGTGGTAACATATTTAGCGTTTCGCAAACCACAAAAACCCAATTCTATAAAAGAAGGAAAGAACATGCCACTCACCGAAAAAGAAAATACGTTTCGCTATGTGAAATACGCTGTGTTGCTCAGCGTATTTGGTAATTTGATTTTGTTCTTTCTCAAGGTGTATTTCGGTATTATCTCCCACAGCCTCGCTATGATAAGCGATGCCTTTCATACCCTGTCAGACCTTTCTACATCGGTCATTGTGCTCTTCGCCGCTCGTGAAGCCAGGCGTTCTCCCGACTCGGAACACCCCTTTGGCCATGGTCGAGCAGAAGACATTGCCATCGTCTCCATGTCAACCCTGCTTATTGTGGTTGCCTTTGAATTCTTGCGCAGGGGCTACACAAGGCTTTACACTGGAAACACCGTAAAGACCTCCCTCCCCCTGCTGGCAGTAATAATCTTGAGCATAATCACCAAAGAACTAATGGCTCGGGGAACTTTTCTTTTGGGAAAGAAAGCAAACTCCAGCCTTATTAAAGCCGATGCCTGGCACCACCGAAGCGATGCTCTCTCTTCGTTACCCGTAGTCCTGGTGTATATTTTCCCCAATTACCCGCTTGTGGACGCTGCAGTCACCATCTTTATCGCGTCACTGATAGGAATGGTGGGAATTCAATTACTGAAAGAAACCGTTTCCAGATTAATGGGACGTGCTATCTCAAAAGAGGAAGAAGAAAAGATTAAAGAAGTGATAACCAGAAGCTTTCCCGAGATAAAAGACATTCACTCCATAACCCTCCACGATTACGGTGGAAAAGGAGTAATCACTCTTCACGTTACGGTGAAAAGCAACCTTTCTGTTCTCGAGAGTCACCAGCTTGCTGATAGCATAGAAAAGGCAATACACCAGGCTACTGGCTATCAGGGCTTGGTACACATTGAGCCCGACCAGGACTGATGAATTACTCTACAGTAACACTTTTGGCCAGATTCCTTGGCTGGTCAATATCGCAACCCTTTTCAAGGGCCACATAGTAAGCAAAAAGCTGCATGGGAACAATGGCCAGAAAAGGTAACAGGCATTCCGTAACCCGAGGGATATAAATCACCTCGTCGGCTTGCTCGGCTACTTCCTGGTCCCCAGAACAACACAAAGCGATGATTTTCCCCTGGCGCGCTTTGATCTCTTCCATGTTACCAATTATCTTAGAGCGAACTACATCCTGCCCCACCAGAACAAAAGTGGCCAGATCAGGTTCCACCAGAGCAATGGGGCCATGCTTCATCTCTCCGGCACTCAAGCCCTCAGCATGGATATAGGAAATCTCTTTAAGCTTGAGAGCCCCTTCAAGCGCCAAGGGGAAAAGGACTCCCCTTCCCAGGTAAAGGAAATTTCTGAAAAGGTAAAACTTCCTGGCCAACCTGTGGATATCTTCTTCTCGCTCAAGAATATCTCGAATCAGGCGCGGCAAGGTTACCAGTTCTTCAAGTAACCTGCGTGTTTCTTCCTTACCCAAACAACCCCTGTGTTGTCCCAGATAAATGGCAAAAAGTAAAAGCACTGCCATCTGACATAAAAAGGCTTTGGTCGAAGCCACGCTTATTTCCACGCCCGCCCGCGTGTAAAGCACCCAATCTGAAATGCGGGTCAAACTACTTCCCAAAACATTGCACACCGAAACCACTCGACAGCCCTTTTCCCGAGCCAGCGAAACTGCTGCCAGAGTATCTGCAGTCTCTCCAGACTGGGAAATGCTCAACACCAGAGTTTTCGAGTCAACCAGGGGATCGCGATAGCGGAATTCAGAAGCATAATCTACCTCAGTAGGTATGCGAGCAAACTTCTCAAGAAAAATCCTTCCCAGCATACCAGCATGGCAAGCAGTACCACAGGCAACAATGACCACACGTTCAAAATCGATGGGAAACTCCTGTAATTCTTCAAAGTACACCCGGCCTTCGAGCAAATTTACCCGGCCTGCAAGGGTATCCTCAAAAACCTGGGGTTGCTCGTGGATTTCCTTAAGCATGAAATGCTTGTATCCACCCTTTTCAGCGCTTACCGGGTCCCAAGGAATAGTAACTACCGATGAACCGGATTTTTTTCGACCCTCAAAATCGAATATTTCCCAACCACTTCTGGTAACTCTCACTATTTCTCCATCTTCAATAAAAACTACTCGATTGGTATTTTGCAAAAAGGCCGGCACATCAGAAGCCAGAAAGTTTTCTCCATTGCCAACTCCTAAAATCAGCGGACTGGACATTCGCACACCGTAAATTGCTCCCGGATCTTCCTTGAAAAGAATGCACAGTGCGAATGAGCCTTTCAGCTTTCCCACTGCTTTAACCAAGCGCTCCAGAGGAGTACCTTCTCCTTCCAAAAGATGAACAATGACTTCGCTATCAGTTTCCGACCGGAAAACATGCCCATCCTCACTCAAGGAAAGTCGTAAGGAACGATAATTTTCTATAATGCCATTGTGAACCAGCGCAACACCACCAGCACAGTCAAGATGTGGATGAGCATTCTCACGAGAGGGAACACCATGAGTTGCCCAGCGGGTGTGACCTATACCGCAAAAAGAGGGGAAGTTAAGGTCAGCAAGATCCAACTCAAAATCCCTGATCCTACCCTTGTTTTTAACTACGCAGATTTCTTCTTCTCCAAGGAGAGCAATGCCCACCGAATCGTAACCCCGGTATTCAAGCCTTTTAAGGCCTGAAAGAATAAGCGGTAAGGCGGGGCGCTCACCAACATAACCTATAATGCCACACAAAACCTATGCCTCCTTGCTCCTTTCTTCTCGTCTTTTCAAAAGTTTCATTTTAAAAAAGTCTTCCCTATCCTGTTCTTCCAGTATATCACGTATAAGTTTAATCTTCTCCACATGGTCAGGGATGACTACATTTTCCAAAGCATTCACCCTTTTCTGAGTTTTTTTGATTTCCACAGCCAGGCGGTACACAGCGTTTTCAACCACCGCCAAACGAATGATTAAAAAAACTACTTTACGAAAGGCAAGGTAGGCTTTATCCAGTGCTGCGCTGGTGCGATACACACCATAAGCAGGACGGCTCTCTTCCCTTCTATCCCAGCTTATCTCCGGAATTTCTACTCCCATAATGCTTTTCAAACGAACATCGAGGTCTTGAATTTCAGATACCGCAAAGCCAATCTCCTCTACCCGCTCGATACCAATATCCAGATTCGCCCGCTGCAGAGCAAGGTAAGCAGCCTGAAAAACCCGATCCATCTCTTCCTGAAGGGTTTTTGCTTCGTCAAGGTAACGCATCATTTCTCTTACCAGCACATTCCTTTTGCGATCCAGTAAAGAATGCCCCTCCCTGGCCAGTTCCAAAGAGCGCTGCAGTTCTATAAGATTACCCCTGGTAGGAGAAACGTTGCTGAAAATTGGCATCGCTTTCAACCCTTCCAGTACTTTTCAATATACTTTTCTTTTACCTGATGCAGTTCCCCGCGAGGTAGCAAAGAAAGCATCTTCCATCCCAGGTCCAGAGTTTCTTCTATGCTTCGCTCTTCCTCAAAACCCTGTTTGACAAATTCTTCCTCAAAACGCTTGGCAAAATCAAGATACTTACGGTCCACTTCGGTAAGCTCCTCTGTCCCAATGATGGTAGCCAGAGAACGCACGCTTTGTGCATAGCTATAGCTTGCAAAAAGCTGAGCAGCAAGCTCGGGATGGTCCTCACGGGTATATCCTTCACCCACCCCATCCTTCATCAAGCGGGAAAGAGAAGGCAAAACAGCAATGGGAGGATAAATGCCCTGCCGATGCAGGTCTCTGCTTAAAACTATCTGACCCTCGGTAATGTAGCCGGTAAGGTCAGGTATGGGATGAGTGATATCATCATTGGGCATAGCAAGAACCGGAAGCTGGGTAAGAGAACCTCGTCGACCCTGGATGATACCTGCCCGTTCGTAAATACTGGCCAGGTCGCTGTACATGTAACCCGGATACCCTTTTCTTCCAGGAACTTCTCCGCGGAAGTTGGATATTTCCCGCAGAGCTTCACAGTAATTGGTCATATCCACCAGGATGGCCAGAACGTGCATCTCCTCATCAAAAGCCAGGTATTCAGCAATGGTCAGGGCAACCCGGGGAGTGGCAATACGCTCTACAGTTGGGTCATCAGCAAGATTGAGAACCATAACAGCATTTTTAATAGCGCCAGTTTCTTCAAGGCCTCTCCGTACAAACTCTGCCTCGTCATGACGCAGTCCTATTGCAGCAAACACCACCACAAATTCCTCATCTTCACCTCGCACCTTAGCCTGGCGAGCGATCTGTACAGCAAGCCGGACATGAGGGAGTCCACTCCCGCTGAAAATAGGCAGCTTCTGGCCCCGAATTAAGGTCATCATACCATCAATAGCTGAAATACCAGTTTGAATAAAGCTACGAGGATAAACTCTGGACACAGGATTAATTGGCAATCCCCCTATATCGCGCCTCAAGGAAGCCATCACCTTACCCTGGCCATCGCGAGGTCTGCCCAGACCATCCAGCACTCTACCAACCAGGTTTCGGGAAAGAGGAACCCTCAAGGGCTCACCCAGAAAACGCACCCGCGTTTCTTCGCGAATCAGCCCCTTGGTGCCCTCAAAAACCTGGACTATAGCCTTGTCTTCCTCAAGGAGCACCACCTGACCCGCTCTGCGTTCTCCTCGGTAAACAATTTCCACCAGGTCTTCATAACCAACACCGCTTACCCCCTGGACCACTACCAGAGGACCAACGATGCGAGAAAGGCCTACATACTCTTTAACTGGCACTTTTAGCACCTTCTTTGTATTTGGCTCGCAAACTATCAAAAAATTTCTCTATTTCCTCTCTCAGTAGATCAAACCGTTCGAGTTGGTCGTTGGGAATTTCCTCTTTCATTCTCAAAAGCTTGAGATATACATCTGAGCGTTTAATCTCGCTGATTGCCATTCCCGAAGCAATCAATTCCCTGGCCCTCTCATAAAAAAGTAGAATAAGCTCCATCATTTTGAATTGCTTCTCAAGAGTGCAGAAAGAATCAACATTGCTAAAAGAATTCTGCTGTAAGAATCCTATCTTAATCAATCTTCCTGTTTCCACTATTAACTTATGCTCATCGGGAAGGACGTCCTCACCCACCAGCTTAATTACCTGCTGCAAGCGGTCATCTTCTCCAAGCAATGCCATGGCCCGCTCCCGCATGCCATCCCAGTCTTCGCCAATATGTTCTCTGAACCATCCTTTTAAATCCTCACCGAAATCGCTGTAACTGGTCAACCAGTTCATGGCTGGATAATGCCGAGAATAAGCGAGGTTCCTATCCAAAGCCCAGAAACAGCGCACAAACTCTTTGGTATGACGAGTAACCGGCTCAGAAAAATCTCCACCTGGGGGAGAAACGGCTCCAATGATGGTAACCGAACCTTCTTCGCCAGAAAGAGTTTTAACCCGACCAGCTCGTTCGTAAAATTCAGAAAGCCGACTGGAAAGATAAGCCGGATACCCTTCTTCCGCTGGCATTTCTTCCATTCTCCCTGAAAGTTCTCGCAAAGCTTCGGCCCAGCGTGAAGTAGAATCAGCCATCAAGGCAACATTATACCCCATATCTCTGAAGTATTCGGCTATGGTTATGCCTGTATAGATGGAAGCCTCGCGAGCTGAAACAGGCATATTGGAGGTGTTGGCAATGAGAATGGTACGCTCCATAAGTGGTCGACCAGTACGCGGGTCTACCAGACGAGGAAATTCTTCCAAAACATCCGACATCTCGTTGCCCCGCTCCCCACAACCTATATAAACCACCACATCTGCGTCCGACCACTTGGCCAGCTGATGCTGGGTAACCGTCTTTCCAGTTCCAAAACCACCCGGGATGGCCGCCGCACCACCTTTGGCCAGCGGGAAAAAGAAATCGATCACTCTCTGCCCGGTAATCAAAGGGATAGTTGGCAGTAATCTTTCTCTAACAGGACGGGGAATCCGTATGGGCCATTCCTGATACAGGGTCAAGTGATGGACATTTCCTTTCTGGTCTGAAATCAGGAGCAAAACATCGTTAACCTTATAGTCACCACTGGGCTTGGCTTCGACAACTTTACCCGATACATGGGGCGGAACCAGCAAGCGGTGTTCAAAAAGAGGAGTCTCCTGAACCAGAGCAAAAATTTCGCCGGGTCGGACAGTATCTCCAACTTCTTTTTTCATTTCCACCCGCCATCTCTTGTTCTCATCCAAAGGAAATATCTCAACCCCTCGAACCACAAAATCACCGTGGAGCAAAGCTATCCGATCTAGGGGACGTTCTATACCATCAAAAATCTTACCAATGAGACCCGGACCAAGATAAGCGGAAATAAGCTTTCCCGTGCCTTGCACTGGTTCTCCAACTTGTAAACCAGTGGTGCTCTCGTAAACCTGGACCGTGAAACTTTCTTCTCCTATATCTACTACCTCTCCAATAAGCCCTTCCTTTCCTACCTTAACCATCTCATTCATCATAAAGCCCTGTGACCCAGTTGCTCGCACCACCGGACCATTAATGAGGTAAATGCGTCCTTCTCCCATTAACTCCACCTCACTTCCTGCCGCAACAACTCCTGAAGGCGCTGCTCTTGTTCGGTAATCCTGGTAGTCAGGGTATTTTCCACCCGCTCCTTTCCATCCACACTCTCCAGCATTACCCCAAAATCAAAGTCGGGCTCTTCTTCAACCCTCTCAATGAAATTCGAAAACTCATGCATCTTAAGCTCGTTAGCCCAGGGTAAACACAGAGCATTACAGCGCAGTATCACTTTCTGTCTTCCCATAACCTTAAGGGCTTCTTCAAACCAACGAAAGAAATAAAGCCGTTTCTCCTGCTCACCCAGCTCTTCAAAAGCTTTCTTTACATCCTCGATAAAAGCAAAAAACAACTTTTGTAAAAAGGCATCCTTTTCACGACGTTCTTGCATTAAAATAATTGCATTCTGAGCATTGACCCACTTCTGGGTTTTAAGGCGCAGCTCGCGCAGGAACTCTTCTTTTTCCCAGGCAAGCTGTTCTTCAAGCTTTTTTTCCTCTTCTTGAATTTCTTCCTGAGCCTTAATAAGCGCATCTTCCAGCATATCTTCGGCTTCTTTAATGATCGCTTTACGCATCAACTCTATCTTATCGACTATCCTCATTTCACTTTCACTCCAATAGCACTTTCAACATAGTTAAGGATGAAATCCTTGTTGCGACGGGTTCCATGACGGTCTGGAATGATGGTCAAAAGGGGCAAGTCTCTGGAAAGTTTGAGACGCTGCACCTGGTCAGGTACAACCTCAGCAATTTTTTCGGTCATTAAGATGACGCCAACCGTGGGGTCCTTTTCAACTTCCTCAAGCACGGGAAGAATCTCCTCACGGGTGTGTACCACAACCCCTTTAATCCCAGCCAGACGCAAACCTATCTGGGTATCAATGTTGTCGCTGATTAAGAAAAAACGCACTCTATCACCTTCTCCTACATTCTTCCCAAAATCAAAACGGAGATGATCATTCCGTAAATGGCTATCCCTTCAGCAAGACCCACGTAGGTAAGGGTGCGTCCAAAAAGCTCTGGCTTTTCGCTGATAGCCCCAATCGCCGAAGAACCGGTTATCGCCACGGCGATACCTGCTCCAATTGCAGCAAGACCAGTGGCCAGACCAGCTCCAAGCAAACCAAGACCAGAAGATACAGGTTGCGTAGCCACTGGAGCATTTCCAGTTTGGGCCAGCGCATTGGGTAGAGCGAATCCAAAAGCAGCCAGTAAACACACGCCCAGAAAGAGGAGACTGCCCCAAAAAAGTCTCAAAAAAGCCTTTCTGGAAAGACGCCACTTACCTTTCGCGGCCATCACCCCAATTAAAACTAAAAGTCCCAGAAAAACTCCGTAAGCAAAAATCATCGCTGTTGCCATTTCACTTACCTCCTTTCAGTAGATATTTCCCTAAAAGTTACAGGCTGAAAAGGCCTACCTCGTCCAGCAAAAAACCTGGAAAAGAGTTCGTAAAACTCCAAACGTAAAGCCTGAATAAAAACTACCAGACCCTCAAGGCCCAGGATAAGGAGATTGCCAAAGACAATCACCAAAACCCTGGAAACCCCAGAAAAAGCTCCTCCTCCCTGCACCATCTGGGCAATGCTCAAAAAAGCCAGAAAAATTCCTGCGTGGTTAATGGCAAAAGCAGCAAGTCGGATGAAAGAAAGGGTGTTGCTTAAAAAGCGAATAATCTCGTCAAAAAGCACAAACGTGGATTCAACCGCTTTCTCCTTCCTCGTCGAAGGCGAAGCTTCAAAAACCTCGTGCAAATAGATAACCACAAGCAAGACCACCAGGAGGCTTAACCACAGGTTAGCCGGATGAGGTAACTCTCCATAACGAAAATACGAAAAAACCAACCAGACTCCTAACCAGTAAAAAGCAAAAGCCGCCAGCCCGGAACTTCCCAACAAAAACTTCTTCCAATGTCCTGCACGAATTAAGTTAAACATGCCCAGGCCCATCCCCAGAGCAAGCAAAATAACGCCTATCGCTACCGATATACCCATGAGGTACGAAATTTCCTCCATCGGACGCACCCACAAAGCAGGTAACAAACTTTCAAAACCCAGGAAACTACCATACAAAAATCCGAAAAGGACCGAAGAAAGCCCAGCCCAGCCAAACACCCAACCCAAATCCGAGCGTTTTTTTAGATAATAAACAAAACCCACCAGTGCCAAAATGGCACCATGACCTACATCACCAAACATAAAGCCAAACATGAAGAGAAAAGTCAGGGTAACCACTGGCGTAGGATCGACTTCCCAGTAAGAAGGTAAACCATACATTTTAACCAGGCTCTCAAAGGGGCGGAAAAAGGAATGATTAGAAAGCCTCACTGGCACCTTTTCCTCCAGCACTTCCCGAGCATCTGGCTGTTCTTCAATTACCAGCGTTTCTTCTTCCCGCTCAAAGAGACGCTGAATTTTTTTCTTCTCCCTCTCGGGCACCCAACCCGACAGGGCAAAGAGGCTCTCGCTGAAACCAACCCGCTCCTGCAATCGGTAAACAGAACGCAATACGTAAAGATGGTCCAGAAGCTGATAGATAAAAGTGCGGTTTTTGTAAAAAATCTCTCGCAGTTCGATGCTCTTACGCTCGATTTCCAGACACAGCTTTTTGATTTCATCAGAGACTCTGAAATAAACTTCTTCAACGGAACCCTTTAACATGGCACGAGGTAGGGTGTGCTCTTCAAAACCGATGGATTGAAGGATACTTTCCGCTTCTTTTTGCATTCTGGGAAGCGTAAAAACCATAATCCACTGTGACTCTCGCTCCCTCTCTATGTCTACCACCAGAATGGGGACATCGTTAACGCTCTCGATTAGCCGATCAAAATACATACTCAATATGCGCCCAAACTTTATCGAGAAGCCCTCAAGGCTTATCAGGTCTTCAAAATCGACGTCCAGGTAACGAAGGGTCCTGAGGTGCCTGCGCATATGCTCAAAGCGCTCCACCAGTCTTTTCAATTCCGAAATCTCGCTGAGTTTCTGGTCCATTTTTCTCTCCAGTAACCGCGCCTTTTTTAAGGAGAAATTCAACCGAGAAGCAATTTCTGGGCTGAAAACAGGCCGGGGTGAAGGTTCTTTCCCAGAGAGTTTGTGAAGCTTGCACAGCAAAGAAAAAGCCTCTTCAAAAGAAGCTCCACCATCTTCTTTGAAAAAAGGTTTGGTTTCGGGAGGCAAAGCATTCTCCAGAGGGAGAGGCTCAAAACACTCCGACGCAACGATCTCTTTTAATAACCGTTCCATGCCTTCCTGCTTCCGCTTAACTCCCACAATGATTAAGCGGCACATCCTGTCAACGGCCACTCAGGCTCACCACCTTGAGGGGTCTTATAAAATAGCGCTCTGCCAGGCGCACATCCAGCGCATATCGTATATCTTCGATGACCGTAATCAAGTCACGAGTTTCAAAGGTTTTAAGCGTAACAAAGGCAATCAACACTTCCAAAGGGGCAAGATGTTTGCGAAGCAAAAGGCGCGCCAGCCGGTAAAGGTAAGAAAGGATGCTTCGTTCGAATATCTCATCCAGTACTTCACTGCTCTCCTGCCAGTTATAAAAAACACTTCGGTAGGGTGAAGCGAGAAGCATATTCATAAATTCTTCCAGGCTCTGGCTTCTGACCAGTCTCATTAAACGTTGAGAATCAAAATACCTATAAAGAGGTATGGTAAGTCCGTAGACTTTCTCAGGAAGCATCCCAAAAACAAAGCGCATCCTGTATATGAGTTCCAGATTCAGTAAGTCTGCTTGAACGCCAAAAAAGCGTAAAACAGCTTCGCGGTCCCGGGACGAGAAGTTTTTCACCTTTCTGGGCAAACCAGCCAGGTACCAGTAGTCCAGGGCATTTTCGATAACATCCATGGCTCGGGATTCACTGAATCGCTCTTTTGCAGCTTGAAATAAATCATAAAAAGCGGTACCTTCCAGCCCATGAGTAAGCTCGTCAAGGTTTTTGCTTCTCAAAAAAGCCCGAAAATCAACTTTGCTCCAGGGAGAAAGGTCAAAAAGTTTTTTCTCTATATCCTCAGGACTCGCCTGCGCACCTAACACCACGTACTTGGTAACCAGCTTGAGATTCTCAATTTCAAAACCAGTGAGGAAGAAGTCAATAATGACTCTTTCTTTGAAACTGGCAAACTCGCGCAGACTAAAAAGCTCGTAAATGGTGGACTGATTGACCAGGATTTCCAGGTCACGACGGTGAATCTCATCGGGCTGAATATCTTGAAGAACCTGCTGGTAGGCAGGTGTATTCTGAAGATAACGAGCAATTTCGGGAACAGAGTGGAGGCTCAAAAGGTTCTGAAAGTCCTGGTCAGAAAGCATCCTTCCAACTTTTGCTAAAGTCTTGCCCAATAAACCAAAGTTCTCAAAAATGAACACACTCATTCCCCCAAAAGTAAACGCAAAGCTTTTTCAACCAGCAGGGTTTTGCTCGTTTGATAACGCTCCTCCATAAGCTGTTTAAATTCTTTCACCCGTTCCTCGCTTTTTTTGCGAAGTTCTTCAACTGTTGCTTTGGCTTCCTGGGTCATTCTCTTTTCTTCCCTGCGCAGATATTCCTGCTGTCCCTTTTTCTTCATTTCAGCAACTTCCCGAGCTTTATCAAAAAGTTGCTTTCTTTTCTCTTCAATACTCTCAATAATTCTCCTGCGCTCTTTCTCAATAGCAATCAATCTTTCCAGAATTTCTTTTTTATCCACCAGGTTAACCCCCTTGGTAAATCAAACTTGTATGATACTACTTCTGGTATCACTTTTCAATATTTGTGGTTACAATTTTAAGAAGTTGTACGAGAAGAACACTAATCAAAGCTGCAAAAAGGCAACCGAAACACTATTGCCTTTCCAAGCAAGTTGGTCAATGCCTCTCAAAATCGCTTGAAGGCTTGACAGAAGATATCTCAAAAAAATCAAATGTCACAAGACATAAAAAGGGCACTACATCCTCATTTACCAACATTTTCCACAGCAATAATAATCTCACTACGAAACTCCTTGGCCCTCTGTGCAATACGATCCAGATAATCCTCACCAAGGGAGCGGCGTATCTTCTCCAACTCTGCTTTGAAGCGTTGGAGACTCGCGGCGGAAACATTCCCGTTCATCTCTACCGCGGTTAACCTCCGTAGCGTGTATTTAGGTAACGTCTGAAATTCCCGGAGGTCCTGCAACAAGGTTTGAATGAACCGCACGTATTCCTGTAAATCTGCCGCATGCTTTTCCAGCGCGCTGCGTAGGTTGTTTTCCGCCTTGACCCAAAGGGATTGTTCGCTTTGGGGCATGGGAGTATGCTCTCGGTGTTGCTTGACAGCTTCATAAGCTGGCCAGAAGCGCGGGCTGAGCGGCAGTCGTGGTGTGTTTGGTCCGCATTCAATGCACGGCAGGGCCTCTTCCAGAGTCAGAGCGCGCACATTGTGTTTTTCTGCCGCAGTGTTGGGAACGGTATGGATGAAGAGCTGTAATCCCTTACGGCGGAAAACCAGGAGTTCATTTTTGGCATAAGGTTTTGCGGTCTTAACCCGCGCAGGGAAATCGCCCAGACGAGTCGCTAAATCAGGATGATCTTGCTGAATAACAAAGAATTTCTGGCGAACTGTGGTCAGTAGGCTCTCCTCTTCTTCCTCTTCGGGATTGCGGTTGATGCGCCTAAAGAGTTCTGCTGGCGAGGGAGTTTCATCCGGGGCAAAAATTTTGGTGTCTTCACCCAGGGTGTTGTGGATGAGAAACATCTTCTGGGCAGCAATTTCTCGGCTCTTGATCACGTCCGCACCTTGCTCGGTGGGGAAGAAGTTGTAGATGTGTAGTTCAGCAAACACCTTGCGCCCGATGCGATTGATGCGCCCGAGGCGTTGGATGACCCGCGTGGGATTCCAGGGGATGTCGTAGTTGATAACTGCTCCAGCTCGGTTCAGGTTGACACCTTCGGAAAGCTTGTCGGTTGCCAGTAAGATGTCATAGTCATCGTGTTGTTTGTCCTCCGGATAACTGGCATCGAAGTTGACAAGCAGATTCTCATAAAAGGCCTTGTTGAGGTTCCCGGCGGCCACCAACACGCGCCCGGGAAAGGCGTTCTCCAAAACGGATGCAATATGCCGCACCGTGTCCAGGTATTCGCTAAAGATGACCACTTTGCGTTTGGGCTCACCAGGAACAGGTATTTCATCAAGAATGTCTCGAACGGCGTGCACCAAACGAGCGGCTTTCGGGTCATTGGTGACCAAATCGAGTTCCTGCACCCTGGCATCAATCTCTTGGAGTAGCTCCAGGTCGGACTGGATATCTTGCAAAAAGCCTTCCGGATCGTCAAAATCGTCAACAACATAAATGCGGTCATGGCGTGGATCCAGTTTTTCCTTCTTTGCCAAACGCTGAACAAAAGCTTCCAGTGCTACATCGATTTCTTCCGGATCTTCCTCGTAGATTTTCTCCAGCAGGTGGCGATCCAGAATATAGCGTCCACCGCTGTTTTCAATGAAAGCCAGCACCTGTTTATGCACACGAATAAAGTTCTGGATGCTTTGAGCAAAAGCGCCAAAGGAACTTTCGAAACGCTTGACCAGCAAGCGGCGCATGAATTCGTACAAGTTGCGCTGCTGTTGATAGGTGAACTCTTCTTCCAGCTTTTCCCCTTTGTTCCGCTTTTCGTAAGCAAAAGGCTGGTAAATCGCCCCCCGAAACCGTCCATCTTCGCCAAAATACTCGTTGATGACCCAATCGTAAAACTCCGACTGTTCAGGGGTGAGTTCGTAGAAGAGTTCTTTAGGGTCGGCCACCTCAGAAAGGGCAGTAACTTCTCCCCGATAGACCGGATCACGCTTCAAATCCAGGCGGTTGCGGCGGATGACCACCGGCTCGATCACGGCGCGGATTTCATCAGCCAGGGCGCGGGCCCGACGCTGCACTCGTACTTTATCAATGGGCGGAGATGTTTCAAAGAGATCAGTGTAATATTTTTCGGCACGTACCTGTTTCTCGCCTCCCGCTTCAGCGTAGCGCAAGACGTAGGAGAGTTTGCGGAATTCGCTGTTATAACGGGCAAAGCGAGCAGTAAGTCTCTCATCCAGCGTGAGAGTAGATTTGCCCGGCGGAATGAAAAGCTTGAGCAAGGCAAAGATGTCCAACGGTGCGTTATTAAAGGGGGTAGCAGTCAACAGGATGACTTTGCGATTGGAACAAATCTGGCTTAGGCGCTCGTAGGCTTCAGTATCTTCGTTGCGGAAGCGGTGGGCCTCATCCACAATAATGGTCGTGACATCATCGCCGTAGTTGGCCAGGTATTCCTGCACTTTGTCCAGCAAACCCAGGGAATAGACATCCCAATCATGTAGGCCAAAATCGCTCAGGTATTTGTACCATCCACTGTCTCGCGTTTTAGGATCTCCCACCAACGCCGGCGGACAGATAACCAACCCACGGCCGTTTATCTCCCGTGCCAGCCAACTGGCGATAACCGATTTCCCCAGTCCCACTACGTCGGCTAAAATGACACCGCCGTATTCTTCCAACACATTAAGCGCCTGCTGTACCGCCTCTTCCTGGTAGCGGTAGACCTTGTAACCACGCTCCTCCATCAATCGCTTCACCTGAGGGCGCAAGGCTCTTTGTGCCATTAGATCCAGATAGGTTTTGAGCACCAGAGCATAGGCTTCAAAGGGCGTGATTTCCGCCACTTGAGTCTGGCGACGGATGATACGGATAATCTGTTCTCTACGTTCAGGCAGTTCGCTCAGGGGGATGGCGTATGCCCAGAGTTCATCAAAATAGGCTTCGGCATCTTCCCAACCATAATCGCCGATTTCCACATTGAATTCGTGCTGGCCGAGCAACCCGGCGCGGGTCAGGTTGCTGGATCCGGTGATGAAGCGGCCCGGCGCGTTGACCAGAGTTTGACCGGCATCGTCCAGTTTGAAAAGGTAGAGTTTGGCGTGGTTGGGGTTGAAGGTCTTGCGAATTTGTAGTCGCCCCTCTTCTAACATATGCAAGAAAAAGGTCACCTGTTCGTAAAATTCTTGGGTATCCAAAGCCTCGTCTTGCAGGGCAGTGTGTAGGGAGGTATAGAAGCGACTCACCAGTTCTTGCTGGGTGGCTCTGTTCGCGTTTGGTTCGGCCACTTCCAGCACCTGCCCCTGACGCAGGTCGGTGTCCAGGCCGACCAGAATTTTGATGGTCAGGTCATCCCGCTCCTTGAGCGCGTCGTAGAGTTCGCGCCACCCAGAGAAGTAGAAGAACCCCACCAGGAATTTGAGTTCCTGGCTGTGCTTGACGAGTGTTCGGATACGGTCTTTCAAGCTGCGTTCTTTGGCGTTGGTGATGAAATTGTGGGGCATATCAGACACTCCTCGCCTTGTTGATGCGCTCCCAGACCAGCTGGCAGACGGCGCGGTAGACCTCTTTGCGCTCTTTTTCGGTCAGGCCCAGAGCATCGAAGACGATATCATCGAGCGCCTTGCGGTCGGGCAGCGGGTTGGGCTCCTGCTCGGCAATGGGCACCTCGGATTCGGGGTCAATGCCGCATTCGGTGAAGATGCTTTTCAAATCTCTCTTCCCAAGATTATAGAGCTGTTCGGTTATTCTATTCTGTTCATCGGCATTTAGTATTGAGGAAGACAGTATTTGCTGTTTCTTCACTTCATAAACCATCAAACTTCTGGGTCCACCTCCACCACCGTATTGTCGTGCTGATATTTCATCCAGCAATATTGCGATTGTGGCATTTAATAAACCTTGTGTAATCTCGTCAAGAATAGACAAATACAATCGGCAATCTGCATACAATAGATCAATTGACCGGAAAACAGCTATTCTTTCACGAAGTTCTTTGCCCCAAAAAGAATTTCCAACTTCCTTAGGAACCATCCACCAGTGGACCCGCGATCGAACAGTTGATCTTTTATGATACCCTTGCCTCTCCCCCCACTCGATATATTCCAGCGCCCTGGTACCTTTCAGTTCTTTCTTACTCTTATGGCACATGAAAATGCGGTAGCGCAAATCCTCTGGTCGGATGACGATGGTGCGGCACTCACGCGGACTTTTGATGACCGGCTTCAAAAACTCCTCCTCAATCTCTCCTTCCCAGCCGGCGCCGTTGCGCACACGCACAAGACCCGGTCGCGAGCCAGGACCAAGGGGCTCCAGGTAGAAAAAGTCATTGGCGCCGGTTTTGATGCCAAAGCGCACTTCGGCAATGTCGCCCAGGCGCACCAGTTTGCCCTTGCCCTTCTCCAGGATGGTGAAGAAGATATCCGGCGCGCGCAGGTACTTGCCGCCCCACTTGTCGCCCACATATTTACTGTCGTCGCTACCTTCAGCCAGAAGCTCCCCCACGGTGATGGGGAAGACGCGGAAAGCGTCAGTCTTGAGAACCCCGGTGGCATCTTCTATGGCCAGCAGGTTCTCGCTGAGCACCGCATCCTCGAAAGGCTGTTTAAAAGCCACAAAGCGCACCACATGGTTTTCCGGTACGCGGCGACGCGGGGCGGAAGCCACGGTGATGACCGTGTTCACATCGGCGCGGGCAAAGGAGCGCTTAGCATGGTTGTCAATGACCAGGTGCAGGGGCGCATTGCGCAAGAAGAACTCCTGCAGCCAGGCACCGTAGCCCACATCCAGCCAGGAGTTGGAGCAGATGAAGACATGCACACCCTGGGGGTTGAGCAGACGTAGAGCGCGGATGTAGAAGTAAGTGTAGAGGTCCGAGTGGCCGTCAGGCTTGCGCCCTTTTCTGAACTGGTCGGTTTGGGCGCGGGATTTGGCGAAATAGTCGGGGAAATCCAACAGCACCATCTCCAGCAAAGCGTCCTTGTAGTCGCGCACGGAAAGCCGGTCGTTGGGATCGCTAATCTCCTCCTGGCGCACATAGGGTGGGTTGCCGATGATGATGTCGAAGCCACCGCGGTCGAAGAAGATTTCGGCGAATTCGATGCTCCAGATGAAGGGACGTTCTTCCTTCAGACTGCGTTTTTGGGCTTCCAGTTCGGCGATCCAGTTTTCGATCTTAGCACGCTGGGCGGCTACTGCGCTGGCGAAATCCAGTTCTTGCTGCTCCGGTTGAGGCAAGAGGGATATCTGTTTCGGCTTGGGGGCCAGCAGCCTGCGCAAGAGGGACTTTTGCTCTTCAATCTCTGCATCCAGAATGGCGCGAAAAACATCCAGTTCCTCCTTTTCAATCAAGCGCTCATCCAAGCTCCGGTTATAGAAGAAGTCACGCTTCTTTTTCTTCAGTTCCACGATTTTGCGCCTGACCTGGGTTGGTAGGTTGACGTGCCCTTGCACGGGAAAGGTCTTGCCGCCAATGCGCTGGACCAATGAGTCACCGGCCCGCACCTTGAAAGTTAGGTTGGGCAGCAAGGGCGTGAAGGATGTCTTGAAGTTATCCGGCATGTCTACGAACAAGGTCAGCCATAGGCGCAGATGGTTGATCCACACTGCCCAGCGCTTGACCTCCACGCCATAGAGGGAGCGCTCGATGATGGCCTTTTTACGCTCAAAGGGCGCGGGCGCTTTGGCCTTCAGGTCGTCCGGCGTGTTGTTGCGGCCGTAGAGATTTTCCAGCGTTTGGTCCAGCACCTGGAGCATCCCTACCAGGAAGGCGCCGGAACCAGCGGCAGGGTCGCAGACGGTGACGCTTTCCAGTTTTTCAATCAGGGCGCGGATTTCAGAAGGGGAGAAGTCGCCTTGCTTCTGGTACTCGTCGTAGACTTCGCCAGTACCAGCCTCGCGAAAGAAGAGATGGTAAAGGTCCTCTTTCTCAATGTTGGTGGTTTGTTCCAGCCATTTGACCAGAGCCAGGCGGCACATCAAGTCCACTTCCACACGCGGGGTGTAGACTGCACCCTGTTCCATGTTGGTCAAGCGCTCAAAGATGATGCCCAGGAACTCGGGATTAAGTTCCAGTTCCTCGTCGTAGAGCTCGTTCTCTTCTACCGTGAAATTGTACTGGAAGAGAAAGCCAAAGAAATCGCCGATGAGGTCATCGGGAATCCACAAGCCCTGGTCATCGATACCTGTTTTGCGCTTGAAAAGTTCACCGTTGAGATAAGGCGCCATCTGTAAGGCAATCTGAGTTTTTTTGGAAAAAGGCGCCTGGCCATAGGCTACCTTGTGGCCCGGTGGGGAGTTGAGAGCTTCGAAAAAAAGTGGTTCCAGCCATTCTTTGTAGAATGTGTTGGCTGGTTGACCGCCGTTCCGGTATTCCTGCCAGAAATCCTGCAAGAAATGCGGGTTGCCCCCCAGCCAGCCTTTCTTTTGGACAAAACCCAGGAAAATCGTCCGAATGACGAAAAGCAAAGCAAAATCCTGTTTGAGTTTTACATCTGTAGTTCCCTGAACAGTCTCTGCAATCGCATCGTATTTGGGTTTGAACTCCTGATAGAAGGCATCAGAAACTGCCTCCAGAGAAAAGGCTTCTAAGATCTTCTCCAGACTGGAGAAATCTGCACGGCTGAGCTGATTAACAAAGGTCTTGTTGGGCAGACCAGGATCCACAAAAAAGGTATAACGGCGGAAGGTGCTGAACCGGCGGCGAGTGCCGGTATAGGCGACAGTGATTAGCGAAAGGCGGAAGCGGCCGGTGTCGTCGTAAAAGGCGAAAATGCCAGCGTTACAGTTGCTTACTTTGAGAATACGCTTGCCCAGTTCGTACTGAATCCTCTTGCTGGAGCGGGAGGTCAGTTCCCGTTGTATGTGGACCACACCGACAAGCACGGTTTGGGCCCCGGGTAGCTCGATGAGGCCAAGTTGCTGGATGTTATCAAACGGCCAATCCTCTTTGACTAAACCGCTGAAAGGCTCATTTCTCGGACGGAAAGTAGGAGCAATCCGCCGCATAAGGACAGTCAGATTTTCCGGTGAAAAATTTCTTACTAAAGTTTTGATGATATCACGACTGTCCATTTACTTTTGCTCCCTTAGCACTACACTTTAGCCTTGCCATCCTGCACTTCAACCATTACAACTTATGCCGCCAAATCTTGTAGGCAGCAACGTAGGCCTGGTCAGTGCACTCCATACCCTGCCTCAAGACCCCGTAGAAACGTTGGTTTACCTTCTTAAACAAACTTTTAGAACGTAGACTTCAGCATTTTCAACAATCAAGCATTACCTGTCACTTGCAGCGTTTTTCACTTACTGAAGTTACTCTCCTATCCGCAATCAGGCTACTTACCACAGATAAAGCACATTTCAGTATAATTATACCCCACTAAATAAAAATGTCTGATAGAGACTCTACAGAGGGCTTTCAAAAAAGCAGATTGGTGGGTTGAAAATCCCTAAAATAAACTGGTGGAGGCGGCGGGAATCGAACCCGCGTCCGAGACCTACAGGCCAGAAAAGCCTACGAGCGTAGCCTCAGTTTTAAATTTCGCTTGAGGGCCTCCCTGAGGCCGGATGCTCCTCAAGCTATCCCCTTCGTTTCTCGTCCCGGGAAGTCGGGGAATTTTCCCGGAACCAGCCCGCTCTTTGACGCCATCTGAGCTTAGCAGGCGGTCAGCCCAGAGGCGTGCTGCTTTTCAATTAAGCAGCAAGTGCCAGTTCGTTGTTGGCGTTTATTGTTGTTCCACCTTTTTTACGAGCCCCGGTGGAGACCTCGGCTCGCCTTTTCTAACCCGTCAAGGCCCCGTCGAAACCAAGTCGCCCCCTCATTGATTAGCGAAACTTTTCCAGGCGCCGAAGCTTGCGCTCTTCTTCCCGCTCCTGAATTTCTCGGCGTCGATCGTAGACCTTTTTGGGCTTAACCAGAGCTATTTCCACTTTCGCCCGGTTGCGGTCATTAAAGTATATCCGCAAGGGCACAATTGTCAAGCCCCGTTGTTCACTCCAGGAACCCCAGCGCACAATTTCCTTTTTGTGCATAAGGAGCTTGCGCGGTCTTTTAGGATCGTGATTGAAAATATTGCCAAAATGATAGGGAGCAATGTGCAAATTGTAAATCCACATCTCCCCATTTTTCACTTTGCAAAAACTCTCGTTGAGACTCACCGCACGGTTGCGCAGAGCTTTTACCTCTGTACCCTGCAACTCTATGCCTGCCTCAGTGGTATCGATAATCTCGTAGAGATGTCGTGCCTTCTTGTTTTCAGCTACCAGTTTCACTCCAAATATAACCTGCCTTCAGTAAAAAAATTCCCAGCATGGACTCCTTCACAAGGGAACCCATTTAAAAATTTAGACTACCTGTATATTATATAGCATAGAGAGAGGTGACAGGCGTTGAAAGAAAAAGAAATACCAGACCTTGATGAAGTGAGAAAATGGATTGAAGAATATGGCAAAAGAGTGGTTAACATAAAAGACCAGAAAGGCAAAGAAATGGAAATCATAAAACTACGGGATAGAATAGAAGAGGCTCTTTCTTTCTACCGGGAGCGAGGAGCTTTCATAGCGCCCGAAGAAACCCGTTTGGGCAATCTGGATGCTGAATTGCGCAAAATAGCTCCTTTATTCGTGAAAATGGTGGGTGCAAAAACCCTGGAACAGGAAAGAGTCAAACGCAACCCACCGAAAGAGCGCTTTTACTGGTGGATAGACCAGATTGTCCGCGAAGAGAAGCGCAAAAGAACCAAAAAAACGCTCACCAGCGTTACGGTAGCACTTGCGGTATTGCTTGTGCTCTACTTTCTGGTATTCCGCCTGCCACCAGCCGAAAAACAATATCTCGACGCGCTGTATGAAGCCGAACAGTTTATTGGTGCCGGAAAGTTTGAGGAAGCATTAGCAAAGTGTGAGGAAGCGCTATCCATTTTTCAAGATCGACCTACCCCTTACATAATGGCGGGATGCATCTTAGAAAAGCTTGGCGAGGCAGAAAAAGCGCAGTCTTATTTCCAGCAGGCACAGAAACTTTACGACACTGAAGCGGAATTCAAACTGGAAAAAGCCACCTGGTACTTTAGAGTTGGTATGTCAGAAGCAAGCAAAAGAACGCTGGGAGAAATACTGAAAGAGGACCCCGAAAATGTTTATGCCTTAAACCTCCTGGGAGCTATCTACGAAGAGGAAAACAACATTGTTGAAGCGCTCAAAGCCTACCAGAAAGTCCTGGAACTTGCTGAAGAAAAGGGTCTTGACACACTCATCCCGGTAACCAAGACCAAAATTGCCATGCTTCAGCTCAAGTTACCCCTCAGTGTTCCCTGAGCGTTTTCCTCAAGCGATACCGAGCGAGTGGCCAGAAGGTCAACACCTTCACCGAGAAGGTTGGAAACCACCACTTCTCCCATTTGAACTGGAGCCTGGGCTTCGACACTCTTTAAAAATTCCATAAGAGCAGGAATTTTCTCTTTTGGAAAAGGACGGGAAGTTTTGACTGGTAAGCGGCGAAGCTTGCTGTTTTTAAGTTTAACCGTGGTGGTAACTACTCGGCGAGGGCAGGAAATCTCAGCAATTGCATATTCTTTTCCCCTGGGACAGCCACCCTTCACCTCCCAGGAGTCGCCCTGCCCTCTGACCACTTCCAGGGCACAACCCTGGGGACAAACTATGCAAATCATCTTATGATAATCCCTGGATTTCTTCTCCAGTGATTTCAACTGTTATCTCTCCCCCTTCTTCAGGCCAGGGAATTTGCTTTGACTCTAAACGCAGCATCTCACTGGGTCGGCACACAGGCACTGGAAAGGTGTAGAAAATTTTTCCTTTAAAGGAAAATAGCAAGCGAGCCCTGTTCAGCGCCCTATAAGCACGAATAAAAAGCATGCCCTGCTGGGGATTACAAAGATAATGAGGCAAAACAATTTGAATCCCTTCACCAGGCAGCAAGCGAAAACGGGGAGTGCGCTCTTCGCTTTCTTTCCAGTGTTTCCCCGCAATTTCACCCACCAGAGTTACGTAGTCAACCAGGTCAAAAACCGCCACCACGTTACCGCAAGCAAAAAACCCTTCTCGCAGGGTTGCAAAACGCTCATCAATATAAGGGCCACCACTTCGCTTACAAAGAGGTATGCCAGCCTGGCGGGAAAGCTCGTTTTCGGGAATCAGGCCTACCGAAAGAAGCACTGTATCACAGGGAATGGTCTTCTCGGTTCCTTTTATAAACTGTCCCTTTGAGTCAACCTCACACACCACTACCCCTTCCACCCGCTCCTCACCATAGATGTAAGATACGGCATGAGAAAGCAAAAGGGGGATGTCAAAATCCAGAAGACACTGCACATAATTTCTTACCAATCCACTCAAGGTGGGCCTGATTTCGACCACCGCTTCTACTTTCGCTCCCTCAAGAGTCAACCTTCTTGCCATAATCAACCCTATGTCGCCAGAGCCTACAATTACAAATCGCTTTCCCGGGAGATATCCTTCCACATTGACAAGATACTGGGCAAGGCCTGCGGTAAAAACTCCTGCAGGGCGACTTCCGGGGATGTTAATCATGCCCCGGGTTCTCTCTCGACAACCCATACTCAGAAAAACTGAACGAGGCCTAAACTCAAAAATTCCACCTCGCTGAACTGCGGTGACTTTTCGATCTGGAGAAAGGCGTAAAACTGGAGTTTCCAGCAATACTTCCACACCTGTTCGCTTTAAAGCTTGAGCAAAGCGTTCCGCATACTCAGGACCGGTAAGTTCCTCACCAAACTTATGCAGGCCAAAACCGGAATGGATGCACTGATTGAGAATACCTCCCAACTCTTCTCCTCGCTCCAGAAGAAAAACCCTTTTGGCTCCATTTTCCCAGGCAGAAAGAGCTGCTGCCATGCCGGCCGGGCCTCCACCAATAATCACTGCATCGGCATCAAAGCACTTAGGCAGAAAAGCTCACCTCCTTGGTTTCACCCGCAAGAAGCCAGGAACGCTTTCCTGATTTAACCAGACTTCGATAATCAATGCCCAAAACTTCCATCATGATTTTGGGAAGGTGCATCCCGCAAAAACTTCCCTGGCAACGTCCAGCTTGAGTACGAACTCTGCGTTTCAGGCTATCCAGGGTTCGAGCTCCTGGAGAAAAAAGAAGAGCGTGTTTTACTTCCGCCAGAGTTACCTCTTCGCAGCGGCAAATAATTTTTCCCCAATCAGGGTCTTGAGCAATAAGCTTTTCCCTCTCCCGGTCAGTGAGTTCCGAAAAAACTGGAAAAGGTTTCCTGTATTCAAAGTTCCTTTTTTCAACCAGACGAAGACCACGCGAACGAAGTAAATCTCCAACGTAAGTCGCAATTCCAAAACAAGAGGTCAAACCCGGTGACTCGATGCCACACAAATGCAAAACTCCCGGAAAACGTTGAGAAAAAAATATATGAAAATCGCGATCAGGAAGTGTGGGACGCAAACCTGAAAAATGAGTAATACTGTTTTCCAGAGGAAGAGAGGGAACCAGACGACGTGCACCTTGAGCAACTTCCTCAAGACCCTGAAGGGTAGTCTCTGTGGTATCCGCCTCCTCAAAGTTGGGTCCAGCAAGAATATTTCCCTCAGGAGTGGGGGTTACCAGAATGCCTTTACTCTCCGGAGAAGGAACCGGGTAAATAACCCGTTTTACATAGCCGGCAAACATTTTATCCAGCACAAAATACTGACCTCGATAGGCCTTGATTGCTGCTATCTTATCCCCGCAAAGCCAGGCCAGACGGGAGGAAGAAAGACCAGCACAATTAACCGCAAAACAAGCAGTGTATTTTTTGCCGCCAGCATAAAGGGAAAGCTTTTTGCCCTCTTCTTCAAAAGCGGTTACCTCAGCATCAAAAATAAACTCAACGCCATTTTGAAGGGCAGTTTCAGCCAGAGCTACCGTCAGCTTAAAGGGCGAAACAACCCGGGTTTCGGGATCATAAAAAGCTGCATACACTTTGTCGCTGAGGTAGGGTTCAAAATTCTTTATCTCCGAAGGAGTAACGATTTCCCCCGAAGATCTACTTCTTTCCTTGAGAAGGCACAAGTATGCCTCTTCTTCTTTGGAAAAAGCCACAGTGAGCGCCCCACAGCGCAGGAAAGAAATTCCCAGCTCCTTCTCTGCTTCATCGAGAAGCGAAAGTGAACGCAGATGAAGTTCACCCTTCAAAGTGGATGGGGCATGGTAACTTCGAGCATGGAGAATGCCGGTATTGGCTTTACTGACTCCACAGCAAATGTCCAGCTCTTTTTCAAGCAGAAGCACCTGCAAATCAAAGTGCGATAAATACCAGGCAATTGCACATCCCACCACGCCACCACCAATGATGACCACATCATAGCTTTTATTCACCAGTCGCACTACCTCCAACCTCGGTCTGCCGCATTATCTACTACATCCCAGCTCTTTATTGAGCAACCACATCTTCTGATAACTCGTGGAAACTCCCTGGGCACCACCACGTAGAATTTTTACCACGTCGCTCTTTTTGCGAATAAAACCACCACAAATAAGCGGAGGAAGTTCCTCCAGAGGAAGGATTCCCTTTAAATGGGGAAAAATGATTCCGGGGAGAATTTCCAGGGCATCTGGAGAAACCTCTCGAACTACGCGCAGCGCAGTACGCAGGGATTCGCTGTCTATGAGGAACAACCTGAAAATGGTTAAAAAACCAACCTTGCGTGCCAGAGTTAAAGTACGCAAGCGGGTAGTGATGACTCCACTAACAGCTGGAAATTTCTCTTTCAAAAAGCAGAGACCGCTCTCGTCAGAAGCAATGCCTCCAAAAAGATCCATGTGCACAAACAGAAGGGGCCGATACTCCTGAAAAAGCAAAGCAATAGTCTCCAGGTTTTGAATGTCTCCTTCAAGAAGAAAGAAAACCGAGCAAAGGTCCAGAGGGACCTTCTGGTTAATCATTAAATCCAGATTCGAAGGACGCAAAGCACCAATAATTGGTTTTCTCTTCAGGCTCTCCAAAAATATGCTCATTGCAAAAATAAAAGCCTTCCAGAAAGAATACTTCTGGAAGGCTTTCTCCTTTTCTCCATGCCTTTTACATTATAGCATATTTTTAAAAAGCTGGCTGCAAACTGAACACAAAATGAGCTTTATTCGGCCAAACTTCGTTTTTTATACCATCTGAGGACACAACCAGGAACAAAACAAAGAGCTTAGCGCCCCTTAAAATCAAGTGCAGAGAGAAAAATTACGATCAGCAACACAAAATAAACCCAGATGAAATGTCTGGTCCAGAAAGAGTCAGGATAATCCTGAACCAGCTTGACGTACAAAAAGGGAGCAAAAATCACCAGAAAAACCATGGTGGTTATCATTCTCAAAGGAGAAAACATTTTCATGGTAGAGAATACTCTCTAAAACCGCGCTTCGAAAAAGCAACCAGACTTTCAAAACCCGCCTTTTTCAAAAGTTCCCGAGCCCGGTCAAAATCTCTCCCCACATCTTCAGGGCGGTGAGCATCAGAACCCAGGCAAACTCGTATTCCCATTTGCCGAGCACTCTTCAAAATGGCAAAAGAAGGGTACGCATCCCGAACCATTTTTCTCCATCCCGCGGTGTTCAGCTCCAGCGTCATACCCATATCAGCACAGACCGCGAGTGCTTCTTTTTCTTCCGGAATAGGGCGGGTGGGGAAAAACCCGAATTTCTTAGGAAGGTCAAAATGGGCAACAACATCGAAAAGGCCAGTTTTCATTCCTTCAATCAAGGCCCGATAATACTTTTTATAAACCAAATCCACAGGATAGCGTTCGAAGAAACGAATATATCTGGGGTTGTCGAAAGGCCATTCATCTATAAAGTGAACTGAAAGCAGGAGGTAATCCCAATCAAAGCCCTCCAGTAAATCGGTCAACGCTTTCTCTTTTCCAGGGATATAATCTACTTCAAGACCTAAACGGATTTCAATCGTCCCCTGATAGAGTTTTTTGAGTTTTTTTACTTCTTCAACATATAGACTCAACTCTTCCTCAGGAATGGCCGCAATCCTTTTCCTGCGGTGGGGAGGAAGAAAGTATTGCGGAGAGTGTCCTGAAAAACCGATTTCAGAAAGACCTACTTCAATCGCTCTCTGTACGTATTCCTGGTAGTTACCCTGAGCGTCTCCGCAGCGAAAGGTATGAACATGGTAATCACAGAGCATAGCACAAACTCCATAAAAAAGGAGGGAAAAATCCCTCCTTCTTCAAAAAACCAACCTATCTTTTCAAAGAAAAAGTCTTGTTACTTGTAATGACCGCTTACTTGACTGCGTCTCTCAGCATTTTGCCTGGACGGAAATAAGGCACCTTGGCAGCAGGAATAACAATCTCTTTGCCGGTCTGTGGATTACGCCCTCGGCGGCTTGCTCTCTCTTTAACGCCAAAAGTACCAAATCCCACCAACTGAACCTTCCCGTTGCTCTTCAGTTCATTTTCCACTACTTTCAAGAAAGTGTCTACTACTTTCGCAGTGTCTTTTTTAGTGATATTAACTCCCTCTTTTTTTAGTTCTTCAGCCAGCACATTCACAAATTCCTGTTTGTTCACTTTTAGAACCCCCCTTTTACAAATTTAAAATTTTTGTTTCCCTCTACGCCGGAAGTACAATGAAACGTATTGCGGTTTTTTCCGTGTCATCGATCTTTACATCCACAAATGCCGGAATGCATACCAAATCGATGCCGCTTGGCGCCAGGTATCCCCTCGCAATGGCTATCGCTTTTACTGCTTGGTTTACAGCTCCTGCTCCTACTGCTTGCATTTCCGCCCTGCCGTGTTCACGTATTACCCCAGTCAGTGCTCCTGCCAGAGCTGCTGGTCTCGTTCTTGATGAGATCTTCAAGAGCTCCATAGATGAACCTCCTCAAGCTGAGCTATGCTGCTTCTAAGGGATATCTCTTTTCCCGGACCAGGGAAACAGCTATCCCTCCTCAAATAGGTATTGTAAGCCATATTGCCTTTTTTGTCACTATTTTTGGGCCTTCAAAACAAATTTTCTGTAATTTTTTCAGAACGACAATCAATTTTCCTGATTTGAGGTCTCTGGCAAAATATTTTTCAATTTGACAAGCAGGTCCCTCTCGTTGGGATAGGTTAGTTTTTGCGTTGCTTCACCAAGCGGCAACCAGACAACCTGTTGCACTTCATGAAAATCCGGAGACGGTTCCTCGGAAGTCAGGGGTTCTGCCAGGAAATAGTGAACGGTTTCATGCACAAGAAAACCATCCCGATGATAAGAATAGGAAATCTGGCCAGCCTTCTCTCTTAAGCGCACTTTCAAACCAGTTTCTTCAGTTATCTCACGCAAGGCACAGTTTTCAAGCTGTTCCCCCATTTCGAGATGACCCTTAGGAAGAGTCCAGGCTCCTGAATCTTTCTTCTGAATCAGTAAAACCTCTATACCCTTTTTGCCTTGACGGACAACGATTCCTCCCGCAGCAACAACGTTTCTTTTTTCTTCCACGATAACCTCCTCCAGCCGCAAAAAAACTATACTGGCTGCGGTGTTTTCTGTAAACCTCTTTGCAAAACAAGTGCTCCCTGGGGAACTTCCAGCTCCCGTGCCACCGGAACGCACTTGGCCTTCAAAAGGAAGTATACCCTGTCGCGCTTCCAGGAACTCAGGCTTTCAAAATTGGCCTGTCCTTTGGAGATAACCAGGTCTGCTTCTTCCCAGGCCTTTCGCACTTCAGGTAAGGCCTTCTCCAGGTCAATACCTATTTCTGCTCTGCCGGTGGTTATGATTTCAACAATCGATCCCAGACCTGCCTCTTGAGCATCAAAAAGTGTAGCATCATTAGACATGGGACCACCTTTAACCACAAAAAAGACTTTCTTGGCAGGTGTAATTTCTTCCAGAAAAACTCGGTCAAAAACCACTTCACCGGCGTTATCCGCTGCGTAAAAGATGGATTCTGCCTCTTCCAAATCCTCCAGAAAGGCCTCCAGATGACACCTACCCCAACCTTCATCAGTAATCTGAGCCAGAATCTTTTCGGGACTAACTTCTCGATACACCCCAAGGTCGATGATATTACCGGCAATGGCAACTTTAACTGCTCGCTCCAGCCTTTCTTCAGGTGACCCCTTCTCCACAAAGGCTTTAAGGCAAGGATAAAGCTGTAAAGCAATTTGATTGTATTTCCTTTTCTCTTCTCTATAAATATCCTCAACGCCAGTCATCGTTTTGGCAACCTGATGAGCAAGAGAAGTCATATAGGCTGGAGTCCATTCAGGGTCTGCGCTGGCAAAAAGCTTGCAAACCTCTTGGGAAATGCGCCAAACCAGATTCTTAGAAGCCCCAGCAAGCAGCGCTGCCTCTTGGGCCTGCCTGATGTTACAGGAAAAGCATTCCAGTTGAGCTTTCATAGCTACCGCACCTCCTGCTACTTACCGTTTTTACCATTGACACGGACTTCTTTGCCCCGATTTGAATCGCTGCTCCTGAAAAACTGTTGCAATTGCTGTTCATTACCCAGGACGTAAATTATATCTCCCTTAAGTAACATTTCATCTGCCGAAGGCGAAACGATGTACTCCTCACCACGCTTAATGGCCAGCACGTTAATGCCATACCTGTTGCGCAACTGAGCCTTGCCCAGCGTCAACCCGTACAAAAAGGGAGGAACCTTTGATTCCACAATGTTGTATCCCGGAAACAGTTCTTCAGTACGAATAGCATTGGGAAGAGCCAGGGTCTTGGCCAGTTTGAAAGCCATATCCTGTTCAGGAAAAATTACCCGGTCCGCTCCAATTTTACTAAGAATCTTGCCATGCATTTTGTTGATAGCTCGCGCAACAATGAAAGGGACACCCAGCTCTTTAAGAGTAATAGTGGTAAGAACGCTGGATTGAATATCATCTCCAATACTGACCACAGCTACGTCAAAATTTTTAATACCCAGTGCTTCCAGCACTTTCTCATCGGTCGTGTCTGCCTGGACTACTTCGGTTATTTTGCCCGCAAGTTCCTTGACCGGTTCTTCCTTTATATCAACACCCAGTACTGTAAAACCCAGTTTATAGAGATCCAGAGCCAGGCTGCTCCCAAAAACTCCCAAACCAAATACTGCAATCTGCCGCATGCCGGCTTACCTCCATAAATATCAGAAAACCAGCTACCCTACTTATTTCTCGGCTTTAGCCTGTAACTTTTGCAAAAACTTTTCGCGATTGATTACAAACCTTTCCAATCGGCCTTCTCCAATTTTTTCGACTTCGTCAAAAGCCTCTGCTTCAAAAACCAGTTTATTCCTGTATATCTCTACCAGGGTAGCACGCACGGTCACTTTCATTCCCTTAGGCGTAGCAGCAACATGGCTCACACTGACCCGGGTGCCCACACTGATATACCCCTCCGGAAGATGGTTCTTAACCGCCTGGTGTGCTGCGTTGTCCATAAGCGAAACCAGCATAGGAGTGGCGAAAGCGGGAACCATATCCGGATCAAAACGGTCAGCAGTATTTTCATCATTCACTGTTGTCTCAACAACACCCGTCAGACCCACCCTCAAATCACTGGATTTCATTGGCAGACTTTCCTCCTCTTTCCTGCAAAGTATTCTCAGAGTCTTCTTTATTATCGGTATCTTCCAAAATTTCTTCATCCTGACCATTAGAAGCAGCAGTATCAGGAAGCTGCAAAATGCGATCGATATCTTCTTTGCCCAGTACTTCTCGTTCTATGAGTTCCATCGCAAGGCTATCAAGCTTATCGCGGTAACTGGTAAGAACAGAGCGAGCCTGTTGATATGCCCGATCAATAAGTGCTCTTACTTCCTTATCAATGGCATAGGCTATCTCTTCGCTGTAATTGCGGTCCTCAGCAATATCTTTGCCCAGAAACACTTCCTTGTGTCTTCTGCCCAGGGTCAGTGGGCCAAGAATTTCGCTCATCCCATATTCACAAACCATTTCCCGAGCGATTTCGGTAGCCTTTCTCAGGTCGTCATGAGCTCCAGTCGTAACATCATTAAAAACCAGTTCTTCAGCTACCCGACCCCCCAGCAGGATGGCAAGTTTGGTGAGCAACTCCTGTTTGCTGATTAAATACCTATCCTCCGTGGGAAGCTGTAGCGTGTAACCCAGTGCTGCTCCGCCTCGAGGAATGATGGAAATCTTGTGAACCGGGTCACTATTAGGAAGGGCTTTGGCCACCAGGGCATGACCTGCCTCGTGATAGGCTACAATCTTCTTTTCTCTCTCACTGATGATAACGTTGCGTCTTTCTGGACCAGCAACCACCTTATCAATAGCCGCTTCCAACTCTTCCATCCCGATAACTTCTTTACCTTTGCGCGCTGCAAACAGGGCAGCTTCATTCACCAGGTTAGCCAGGTCTGCCCCCACAAAACCCGGGGTCCTGCGTGCCAGAATGCGAACGTCTACGTCTTTAGCAACCGGTTTTCCCCGCAGATGCACCCGCAGTATAGCTTCTCGAGCAGCTACATCAGGACGGGGAACGGCAATGCGCCTGTCAAACCGACCAGGGCGCAAAAGCGCAGGGTCCAGAATGTCAGGACGATTGGTAGCCGCAATCAGGATTACTCCCTCGTTGGGGTCAAAACCATCCATTTCAACCAGAAGCTGGTTGAGCGTCTGTTCTCGCTCGTCATGACCACCACCGAGACCCGCTCCTCGGTGGCGACCCACTGCGTCAAGTTCATCAACAAAAACGATACAGGGAGAATTCCTCTTAGCAGTGGCAAATAAATCTCTGACTCTCGCGGCACCTACACCAACGAACATTTCCACAAAGTCTGAACCGCTAATGCTGAAAAAGGGTACGCCAGCCTCTCCAGCTACCGCACGCGCTAACAGCGTTTTGCCAGTACCTGGTGGTCCATAAAGCAATACTCCCCGGGGAATACGCGCACCAATACGCTGGAATTTACGGGGGTTCTTCAAAAAGTCGACCACTTCCTGCAACTCTTCTTTCACTTCGTCCACACCGGCAACGTCGCGAAAAGTAACTTTCACTTTTTCAGGATCCACCATCTTGGCACGGCTTTTAGCAAAAGAAGTTACTTTGCTCCCTCCCTGGAGCTGCTGCAAAAGGAAAATCCAGACCACAATCAAAAGCACGGTGGGAAAGAGCGAACTCAATATTCTGGCCCACCAGGAAGGCTCTGCTGGAGGTTTGGCTTCAATCTCAACATTGGCATTGCGCAAAATGCTGATTAGCTCTGGATCTTCAGGCGCATAGGTAGTGAAACGTGTGCCATCGTAAAGTTCTCCGTAGATGTTGCGGTCCATTATGGTTACCCTTACCACCCGGTGCTGATTTACCGCTTCCAGAAATTCAGTGTAATTCATTACCAGGGGTGGAGTTTCTCGCTGCATGAGAGAAGTAGCCAGCGAAATGATGATAATCAGAAAAAGGAGGTAAAACCCTAAATTGCGGTAAAACCTCCCGTTCGGATAATTGGTATTCAACCTCACCGGATCAACTCATCCTCCATTTCTACCTTGTGAACTCAGGCTGATAATATTCTGGTCTCAATACAAAAATAAAGGGATAATTACGATACTTTTCAGCAAAATCCAGCCCATACCCCACCACAAAAAGGTTGGGAATCTCAAAGCCCACGTAATCTATTTTCAAATCCGGAACTAAACGCCGCTCTTTTTTGTCAAGCAGAGCACAAACCCTCAGGCTGGCTGGATTTCTCGTGGAAAGCACTTCCAAAAGGTGTTTCAGGGTAAGGCCGGTGTCAACAATATCTTCCACAATCAGGACATCAACACCGGTAATCGGTTTGTCAAGGTCCTTTAAAATTCGCACCACTCCACTCGATTCCACGTTGCCTCCATAACTTGATATCGACATAAAATCAACACTGAGTGGGAGCTTTATATTCCTGATCAAATCGGCCATAAAAATAAAAGCGCCCCGCAAAATCCCCACCACTCGCAAATCCTTGCCCTGGTAATCTCTGGTAATCTGCTCCCCAAGCTCTCTTACTTTTTGCTGAATCTCTTCATGGGGAATAAGCACTTTTTCAATAAAGCTATCTTGTTCGGACATCATGGCAACCTCACACCTTGCAAAGGATAAAGAGCATACGCTTGCTATTTTCCTTAACCTTTACCCGTTCGTCAAGTGCAATCCCGGGAATCCAGATTATCTTTTCTGCATCGCAGAAAAAGGGCAAACTCCTCCGCCATTCCCAAACAATGCCCATTTTCTGAAAAAGCTCCTTCACCTTTATTTCTTTGCCCCGATAGATTATTCTATCTCCAGAACGAAAATTGCGCACCTTGAGAGGGAGGCGCAGGGTATCAAAATCTAAAATTGTACTCCAGCGGCCAGGCTTTTCCCGCATTACCCCCTCACATTTTTCTGCATTCAGCAACTTACTCTCCACATGCAAGCCAAGGTCTTCAAAAAAATATGTACCGGGAACTTCCAGAAAACGTTCCCAATCAGGATAAGAGAGTAAAGGTAACGCAGCAGGACTGCCGAAAATTTTTCCTTCTTTTATGAAAACCTCAAATCTACCTGGCAAATCCATTTTCCCTCTGCCCCTTTTTATTAAACGCACCAGAGCCTTCAGGTGTTCCTGGCTTATCTCCAGAAGGTCCCCCCTTACCTCTTTTATAAAAAACCTTACCGCATCGAACAACAAATCCGGAGGCAAGTTGAGTAAGACACTCAAGGGAAGGGCCACCAGGTTGCCCCTCCGCTCAACAGGAAGCGAGACTTCCGATTCCCTTTCCTCTGTAATCCTCTGCACATTTTCGGCAAGACGAAACAGTGCCTTTTGAAAGCCAGGGTTAAAGATCTCTTCCAGAAAGGGCATCGCCAGGTGGCGCACCCGGTTTCTGAAGAAGGTCAGCCTGAAATTAGAGCTGTCCTCGATAAAAGGAATCTTTTTCTCATTCAAAAACTCAAGTATTTCCCTTCTCTCCACAAAAAGCAAAGGACGAATGTATTTGCCAGCAGCAGGCTTCATTCCTTTTAAACCATCCAGACCGCATCCTCTCAAAATATTCATAAACAGGGTCTCTGCCTGGTCGCCAAGGTTGTGCCCTAAAGCTACCACATTTGACCCAGTTTCAGCAGCAACCTGTTCAATAACTTCATAGCGGACCCGGCGAGCAATCTCCTCCAGTGAACCCTTTTCCTGTTCCCAGAGTTTTAAAATCCCTCTCCGCACAACTACAATTGGAAGTTGGCGCTCCAGAGCCCAGCGAACGCAAAAACGCTCGTCCCTTAAGGCCTCCTCTCCCCGCAAGCCGTGATTGAGGTGCAAAAGCACCAGCGTAAAATCTCTTTCTTTCTGGATGCGCCGGAGGACTTCCGCCAGTGTTACCGAATCAGGGCCACCAGAGAAGGCAACCAGAACTTTGTCCCGGGGATGAATCAGTGAGTAACGGTCTATGAAATGGGAAACACGCTCTACTAAATCTGACACCAGGCACCAGATCGCAAGGCTAAAATAATATGGTGGCGGTGCAGGGATTCGAACCCCGGACGCTCCGGGTATGAGCCGGATGCTCTAACCATCTGAGCTACACCGCCACAAGCATTTTATATTATATCGCTATACCCCAAAAATGACAAGAAGCGCACCAAAGCAGGATAGCGTCAACTTATTGTAGGAACCCCACTTCCAATTCTTTCTCTGACTTTGCTTCTTTGAGCTTCGCTTATCCAGAGAGTGCTGGTAGTAGGCTCTTTGGAGGTTCACATTGCCAAAAGGCAACCGGCCACTTCCCGGGCCATTTCTGCGTATTACCCTGAAGGGCTCTCCTCTGGCTTTATCCTGGTGGAATTCTCAATCTTTGTGGTATTTACTGTGTTTCTCACCCACAAATAAGACGCTCATACTATACCTTGGGATGGTGAAGTCTTTTTATTTACACTAACCTGATTGACAAACGCATCACCAGGAGTAAGACAATATGAAATGGACATTTCTGAAATACAGAGATTTCAAACACCAGAATTTCAAAATGTGTCGGATTTTGTCGATTGAATTCGATAAAAACGCACGTTCTTATCGAACTTCTTAGATAAACTCGAACGAATGTGATAAAATGAACAACAGCAAACCATCAAGGAGTGGGCATAGTTAGTGCGAGTTGATGAGCTTTACCTCATGAACCCGTGGTGGCGCAACCCAAAGGCGATAAATGCTGACCGACACATTGGGGCTTTTGAGGGAAGCACCTTCAAACACTATCCAGAAAGGCTATTCAAAGAAATCCCCCCAGAAAGACCCGGGATATACACCATAAGGGGACCACGTCAGATAGGTAAAACCACTTTTCTGAAACTTTACATTCGAGAACTCGTGAAAAGAGGCGTAAATCCTTCGAATATCTGCTTTTTTACCTGTGATGGTATAAACGACAGATTTGCACTGATAGACACCATAAAGATTTATTCCCAAATTTTTGAAAGGAAGATTCAGGAAACCAGATATCTCCTTATAGATGAAATTACAACCATAGAAGATTGGCAGAAATCAGTGAAGTATCTGGTAGATATTGGCCTGTTAGAAAACTGCCTCCTTGTCCTTACGGGGTCTTCTGCTTACGACTTGAAAAGGTCCAGCGAGAGGTTGCCTGGAAGAAAAGGATACGGCAAAGATCTGGTTTATATCCCCATCACTTTCAGAGAGTTTCTGAAGAATCTGGGCGTGCATGTTGATGGAAAAACAATGGAAGAATTTCTCTTCCTTTCCGCCCAAGATCTGAAGACACTTCACCTTAAAAACGCCTTTTTAAAGGAATACTTTCTGAAATACCTGAACACGGGTGGCTTCCCAAAAGTTATAGACGACTTTTTGAGCATGGGTAGAATCGGTGAGCAAACTAAAAACATCTATCGAGATTTCATTTTAGGAGACGCAGAAAAATACCTGGGTTCGAGAGCCAACATACTGGAAATATTCAGGAAACTCCCAGCTATTGTGGGACAGAGATTTTCCTGGAACTCTCTCGTCGACCTTTTTACGGGTGCTATACAAAGTGTCGATACGGTTCAGAAATATCTTGAGTACCTGGGTTACAGCTTCATTCTGGCAAATATTTTCTTCATCGACATTTCCAGAAGAACTATTAGATATAAAAAGCAGAAAAAGGTCTATCCCTGTGATAAGATAATTGTCGACATCATCTCTGAAATTAGCGGAAAAGAAATCGGATTTCCTCAGCTTATAGAGATGTTCACACTCAGACATCTCATAAAAGACGAGAACCTTATTCCCCATGGTATGAACCTTTACAATGGACCATTTTTCTGGTACTCAGACCGTGGAAACGAAATCGACTTTGTCTATGAGCACAATGGAAGCCTGGTGCCAGTTGAAGTAAAATACCAGCACAAAATCAACAAATCAGATTATCACGGAATGAAGCGCGTTTTCGGGAAGGGCATTCTCATCACTCAGGATATAGTTTTCAAGGACGAAAATATCCTCGGAATCCCTGCCTGGCTGTTTTTTGGAATGTTTGAAGAAGCATGAATTATTGCGCTTTATTTCTCTTTGTGAACCGGAAGCTTCCAAAGTGATAAAACAAATTTAATAGTCTTCAACGATCAAATGTAGTACCAGGGCAGGATATAAACTCCCCTTGCTAATTGAATGACCTTCTCCAATGGGCAAACGATATATGCAACATTCGCATTTAACTCTTTTTTTGCTGATGCTATCTTTTTGATGTCGCTCAAAGAAGGTTTGTCTGATGCCTTTACCTCAAAAAGGGCTACTTCTTTATTCAAAGTAACGACAAAATCTAAATCGAAATTTTTCTCTCTGAGATAAAATATCTGTGCGCCAAGGAGATCAGCCTGTATTTTGAGCTGGTAATAAACGAAATTTTCCAGAAGTTTTCCAAACCATTCCCTTTCTGGATCTATCTTGAGAAAATGTCTTACCAGTGCAGAATCTATAACATAAACTTTTTTCCTCTTTCGCAAACTCTTTCTCAACGAACCATATTGTGTAATCTTTTCCATAACCATTAGGCTCTCCATAACAGATAGGTACCGGTACACGGTCGCTTGTGATATGCCTATGTGCTTTGCTATCTCTGTCTCGTTCAAAAGGGAAGAGATTGTGGAAAAACTTTCGACGAGGAACGAGGCGAAAGCCGAAAGATCGATCACCCCCTGGAGAGTTCTGAATTCTTTCTCCATATATGTAGAAACGTATGTCGTATACCACTCACGCCAGTTTTTTTCCATGAAGAACGCCCGGGGGAACAATCCTCTGGCGAAAACTTCCCTTAAATCAAAATCCGGTGGCTTTACGCCCAGAATTTCTCCCTTTAGCAGATATGAAAGTGTAGGACCTCTTTCTACTACTTCTCCTATAGAAAATGGATAGAGTTTCAAATAAACTGCTCTACCGGCAAGACTTTCTGAAATTTCTTTTGACAGCAAGAGAGCAGAAGACCCCGTCAGAACAAAATGACGATTTCTCTCAGAATCAACAATTTCCTTTACAACAAGGAGTATATCGGGCAATCTTTGAACCTCGTCGATTAACACCATCTCTGAATCCGGTATCACGGCTTTTGGATCTTCACGCGCCAGGTGAAGCGTATAGACATCATCGAAATTAAGGTAGTACGCATCAGGAAAAAGATTTTTAATCATTGTGGTCTTTCCGACCTGTCTGGCACCTACCACAACTACAACCTGAAACTGCTCCAGCAAATTCTTTGCTCTCTCTTCTACCCACCTATGAACATACATGCTCTAACTCCATTCGTATTATGAATAAAAATTATTCAAATCACGAATAGTTTATCATGAAGCACCAAAAAGGTAAAGGCTTACCCTGCTGATGATAGCGCCGATTCATTTCAGAGCCTCAATTCTAACTCTTCCCTTCTCTGACTTTGCTTCTTTGGGTCTCACTTATCCAAGGGGTGCTGGCAGCAGGTTCTTTGGAAGTTCACATTGCCAAAAGGCAACCGGATGCTTTTTGGGCCATTTCTACGCATTACCCTGAAGGACTCTTCTCTGGCTCTATCCTGGTGGACTTCCCGATTTTGTGATATTTACTTTGTTCCTCATCCACAAATAATACGCTTATCTTATCCCACTGAGATGGTAAAGTCTTTTTATCCACGCTAACTTGAAAAATGCATCACCAAGGAGAAGACAATGTGTAATGGATATTTCCGAATCCTACGAATAATTAACGGTATAAACTCCTCTAAAATATGCTGCTTTAGCAACCTTTTCTCCACTACACACAAGCAACTCAAACTACTCAAGTGCCACAAATTCTTCCCATCCCCCATGAATATTGCAAAAAACGAGTACAAAAATGCCTGAAAATTCATCTATGTTGACATGGACGCTAACTACAGGAAAGCTAATGGTAGGTGTGAAATTAAAAGTGGCAATGTGAGAAAGCTGTCTGCTTCTTTTGTGTACCCCTAAAAGCTGAATGCAGGTTATATAGTGCTCCAGGGTGTTGGGGTGGGGAGTTTCTTTGCCTACGGTTACCTTCACTATGGGGCAACTACACTGATCACACTTCTCGATCTCCACCGCAGGGAGATGCTTTTCCCAGCCCGGGGCGTCCTTTTGCAATAACTCTCCAAAACGCACATTTACCACCTCCTGCCCTTTGTAAAATGTTAATGCTTCTAATTGGAGAAAGCAACCATTTTGAAAAAGCCGAACTTTGTGGTAGATTGGTGCAACAGAGGAGGTGAATCTTTTGAAGTGTACTCGATGCAAGCAGGAAGCAGTGATGAAACTGAAAAGGCACAACTCCTCCTTTTGTCCTGAATGTTTCGACATTTTCTTCAGCCGCCAGGTTGAACAGGCCATAAAGAAAAACCGCATGTTCAGCAGGGAAGAACCAGTACTGCTTGGGGTATCTGGAGGTAAAGACAGTATGAGTCTCTGGTTCTATCTACACCAGGCAGGCTATAAGGTGCAGGCTGTTCACTTTGACCTGGGCATGGGAGAGTACTCCCTGCGTTCCAGAGAAATAGTGGAAGGGTTTTCAAAACAACACCAGCTTCCACTTGAAGTCATCGAGGTAAAATCTTTAATCAACTATTCAATCCCGGAAGTGACTAAAAAAGTGCGCAATCGCCCCTCCTGCTCAGTATGTGGAATGATTAAAAGGCACCTGCTCAATCGTTACGCCTGGGACAACCATTTCTCGGTTTACGCCACCGGGCATAACCTTGACGATGAAGCAGCAACCTTGCTCGGTAACATCCTGCACTGGCAGGATGGCTATTTAGCTCACCAAAGTCCGGTTTTACCCAGCCCTCATCCTAAAATGGTACGCAAAGTAAAGCCCTTCTACACACTGACTGAGGAAGAAATACGCTGGTATGCCAGACTCCACGACATTCCTTTCATAGCAGAGCGTTGCCCCCTTTCCAAAAGAGCAAAAAGCTTCCACTACAAGGAAGCTCTTGATTTTCTGGAGGAGAAATCTCCGGGCACCAAGCACATGTTTTTACTGGGTTTTTTGGAACGGAGAGATAGGTATTTTGCCAGCAATCAGGAAAAAGTAGAACTTGGTGAGTGTTCACGGTGTGGCATGCCCACCACGCTTGAGGTGTGCTCCTTCTGCCGCCTTATGGAAAGGCTCGACTCTCAAAAAGAAAGGAGCGAGGAAAACAATGCTCATCATGGCAGTGAATAGCGGTGGTTCTTCTATCAAATACGAAGTCTTTGATATCCGGGAAAACAGTTTTCGCTCTCTTCTTAAGGGTAATTTGAAGCGTCTTTACCGAAAAGATGCTCACCTGGAGCAGAAAACTCCTGATGGCAAAACTGTTAGAAAAGAAATTCCCCATGCGGATCATGAAAAAGGACTGAAGTTCATTGTGGAAGAGCTCAGTTCTCCACAAAGTGCTATTCAGGACATCTCTGCTCTGGAAGCAGTAGGCATAAAGCTTATCAACGCAGGTAAAGAATTCACTTCGACCTGCCTCATTGACCAGAAAGTCATTGAAGCTTTACAGAACTATTCCTCAGTAACCATGGTCCACAATCCCCCGGCACTGTTGGCGATAGAAATTTTCAGAAAAATTTTGCCCCAGACTCCTCTGGTAGGAGTCTTTGAAACCAGTTTCCACAGGAGCATTCCAGAAGCCCATCGGGCGTACGGCCTTCCCTGGGAGCTGTGCCAAAAGCACGGAATAGAAAAACTTGGCTTTCATGGCAACTCCCATCGCTACATTGCAGAAAGGATTCAAGCGCTTACCACTTTCAGCAAAAAAGTCATCTCCTGCCATCTGGGGAGTGGCTGCAGCGTCTGCGCCATCAAAGACGGCAAATCTTTTGATATATCAAGCGGTTTTACGCCCCAATCAGGAACCATCATGTCGACCCGTCCTGGAGACTTCGACCCCCAGGTCATCACCTTCTTGCAGGAAAAAGAGGGCTTCACTCCTCAAGAAATCGACCAGCTTTTGACCCGAAAATCCGGGCTTTTGGCCATCTCTGGTAAATCTGCAGAAATGTGGGAACTGGAAAAACTTGCCACCGAAGAAAAGGATAAGAGAGCCGAATTGGCTATAGAAGTGTTTGTGTACCAGGTAAAAAAGTACATTGGTGCTTTCTTTGCACTCATGAACGGCGTTGACGCACTGGTTTTCACCGGAGGAATTGGTGAAAACGCTCCCTCGATTAGAGAACGTATCGCTTCAAATCTCGATGCGCTGGGAATTGTCATCGACCACGAGAAAAATCAGCAAACGGTCGGCCAGGAAGAAAAAATCAGTTCGCCAGATAGTAAAGTTGAGGTGTGGGTTATTCCCACCAATGAAGAATTGATGGTAGCCAGAGAAGTGTATCACCTGTTAAAACAACAAAAATAAGGAGGGAAAGCCATGAAAAACGCTGGAGATTACCATGATCTGGGCTTCAATTGCTGCGAGTCAGTACTACTGGGAGCGAGTGAGCTTTTGGGAGTAAAGAGCGAACTAATCCCCAAAATAGCTACCGGCTTTGGAGGAGGAATAGGACATACTGGGAGAATATGCGGTGCGATAACCGGAGCAGTTATGGCGCTGGGTATAAAGTATGGAAGGACTTTCCCTCAGGATAAACACACCCGGGACCAGCTTTATCTCAAAACTGAAAAATTCTTGCAGGATGTGGAAAAAGAACTGGGTTCGCTTAACTGTATAGACCTTATTGGAGTGGCCCTCAACACCGAAGAAGGCCTGCGTGAATATCGAGAGAAAAACTTGAGAGATAAATGCCACGAAATCATTGAAAAAGTAGAACAAATACTCAGAACCTACCTCACAGAGTAGCTGGTGTTTCAAAACACCAGCTACTCTGCATCAACTCACTTTTTGCGCCTCTTGTAAAAGGGAGCAAGAAAGTAGGGCACTTTCTGATATTCTCGATAAAACTCTTCATAAAGACCTGCCGCAGGAGAGGGATTGAAACATCTGGTCTCTACTTTAACCGTCTCTTTAGCTTCCGATAGGTTCTTTGCATCGCCAACTCCTATTTTGCAGAAAAGAGATGCCCCCAAAACCGTGGCTTCCTCGCAAGAAGTAGTAGTAACTGGCAGGTTTAAAACATCCGCTCGAATTCGGTTCCACAACTCATTCCTGGCGCCCCCACCAACCACTCTCAGACCACGAGGTGAAAAGTGATACACTTCTTCAATTGCTTCCTTGGCCTGTCGCAACTGGAAAGATAAGCCTTCCAGCGTGGCCCGGAAAAGCTGAGCCCGGCTCGAAGTTAATCCCAAACCAAGAACGGTGCCTTCTGTACCCTGGGGCTTGTTGGGTCCAGAAGGCATGAAAGAAGGAACCACCACCACTCCATTGCTCCCGGGAGGGACACTAAGAGCATCCTGAATCATAATCTGGTAGATCTGGGGGTCGTCCTTCACATCCGAGAAAAGATTTCTCCTCACCCACTCCACAACTCCCCCAGCAATCATCAGCATCTGGGGATTCCAATATCCATCCTCGGCATCAAGTTCTATCAACATGCCCAGCTCAAAAGCTTTGCGGGAAGCCAGATATTTTCTGGAGCGGAAAGCCGCTATCTCCCAGGTGCCCGAGCTCAGGATTAAATCCTCATCTCCGGCCAGCGAACCCAGCAGTGCAAACTGTGTATCATGACCGCAAACAACAACCGGCACCCCAGGTGGTATCTGAGTCTCTTCACTGGCTTCATCGTGAACCCTGCCCACCACCTCACCAGGATAGACGAGGGGAGGGAAAAACCCCGGGTCGAGCCCTACCAAATCCAGTAGCCTCGATGACCAGGTTCTCTCCTGAAGGTCGAGAAGCATTGAGGTTGAAGCAGAAGTAAAATCCAGGAACATTTCCCCACACAATCGAAAACTCAAAAGACCCGGCATCATCAAAAAAGTATCGGCTTCTTCCAGAGCTCGGGGGGCATTCTCTCTCAACCAGAGAAGCTTCAAAAGGGTATTAAAGGGCAAAATCTGATAACCAGTGATTTCAAAAGCCTCCCAGGGATCTATCAGCTGCTCTATCCTGGTTACCCAGGAAGAAGTACGACTACACTGCCAGGAAATGACCGGATAAGTCAGGGTACCGTCTTTTTTGACCGGTGCTCCGTCAGCTCCAAAGGTGGTTACTGCAACCGCTCTAACTCCCTTGCCAACTTCCCCTACAACCTTGCGAATGGCTTTGCAGAAAATGTCCCACATTTCCTCAATATTCCATATTAAAAATTCGGGATTTTCCTCTTGAGGACGGGGAGCATTGGGAAAAGAAGCCACGGAAAGGATTTTGCCCTCTTCGCTGATAGCCACAGCACGGAGACTGGTCGCGCCACAATCGAGAATCAGGAAATACTGAGCTTGCATGCAACTAACCTCCTTTATATCCAGGGTTCCTTGGAAAACCTGCGCACTGACAATTCATCAATAACCGCATTGCCCCGCTTGCTAATCAAAAACCACACAATCTCGGCAATTTCCCGGGGAGGAACCAGAATTGAAGGATCCAGGTCCGGACGCATGGAGGTAATCATCTCGGTAGCCACACCACCCGGAGAAACCACGTGAACTCGAATCCCATCTTTATGAACTTCCCGCGCCAGAACCTTACTGAAGCCGAGCAGAGCGTGTTTGGAAGCCGTATAAGCCCCCTGGTTTATGTACCCTTTGTAAGCAACCACCGAAGCAATGTTCACAATGGTAGGCACCTGCGAACGACGAAGATAGGGAAGCGCTGCCTTGCAGATTAAAAATGGAGCCCGCACATTAACCGCCATTTGCAAATCCCATTGCTCGAGAGTGGTCTCTTCCAAAGAGGCGGGAAAAGCTATTCCAGCATTGTTGACAATCACATCGAGCTGACCAAAATGCTCTACAGTTTGCTCGACTATCTTTTGTGGAAAGAAAGGATCGCTCAAGTCCCCAGCGCAAATCAGGGCCCTTGCTTCAGAAAGAGCATGTTCTGTGCAAAAAGCAAGCAAGGCGTCCTGAGAACGTGCAACCAGGGTAAGACGCAGACCCTGACGGGCAAAAAGCTCTGCAATGGCCCGTCCTATACCACGACTTGCTCCAGTCACCACAGCCACTTTATCTCTCCACTCCACTCCTCCCATTGCAAAACCTCCCCAAAAACCATTTTGTTCTCAACTCTACCAGGAATAAATAACCTCATTAATAAGTTTACATTAAAATACGTAATAATTGGCCTGTATCCAGGAAAGGAGGAGCAAAGAAGTGCCTAGGATCGAAATTGCCCCCAATGTCTTCTGGATAGGTGTAAACGACTATAACACGGAGCTTTTTGAAGGCCTGTGGCCAGTAAGTGAAAAAGGTGTATCCTACAACTCTTACCTCCTTAAAGATCAGAAAAACGTTCTTATAGACCTGGTAAAATCTTCCTATTTTGATGAGTTCTTGTACCAAATAAAACAGGTCATAGACCCCCGAGAACTCCATTACATCGTGGTCAATCACATGGAACCGGACCACAGCGGAACCCTGAGCCTCTTGCGAGAAGTAGCGCCGCAAGCAACCATTCTATGCACGCCTCAGGCTCAACCAATGATACAAGCTTTCTACCACCTCGAAAAAGGGATACAAACTGTTCAAGACGGCGATGAGCTATCCTTGGGCACCAAGAAATTGCAGTTTTTCTTCATACCCTTTGTACACTGGCCAGAAACTATGGTGAGTTTCGAGCAATCCTCCGGCATTCTTTTTTCCTGCGATGCCTTTGGGGGCTATGGTGCTCTGAAGGGAACAATCTTTGATGACCAGTGCCAAAATCTGGATTTCTACATCGACGAAGCCCTGCGCTACTATGCAAACATTGTTGCCAAATTCAGCGCTATGGTCAAAAAAGCCATTGCCAAACTGTCCGACATCAAGCCCAACGTGGTAGCCCCTTCCCATGGTTTGATTTGGAGAGGCAATCCTCAGCAAATTGTGGAACTGTACCAGAAGTGGGCCGATTTCCAGACTACTGGCGGCGAAGCAGGCGTCACTCTGCTTTATGGAACCATGTACGGGGCCACCGAAAAAGCAACCGAAACCTTCATGCAGGGACTGCTGAAAAGTGAAGTTCCATTTGAAGTTTTCGACGTACGGAAAATTCATCCCAGCTATATCCTCAAAACCCTATGGCAGAATCGCGGGGTCGCTGTAGCGGTACCCACCTACGAAACCGGTTTATTTCCTCCCCTTGCACACCTTCTGGACCTCGCTAAACGGAAGGGGATAGCTGGCAAAAAAGTGGTCTACCTGGGCAGTTTTGCCTGGTCTGGAGGAGCTAAACGGGAGTTAGAGAAGTGGTGTGCTGACTTGAACTGGGAAATGATAGATAGTCTGGAATTCAAAGGAAATCCTACTATTCAGGAATTTCAGAAAGTAGAAGAACTGGGAAATAGGTTTGGTAAAATGATAAAACAGGTGTCCATTTAAAAAATCCGAAAGGAGGAAGTGGAAATGTTGAGCAAAAAACTCGAAGAAGCCTTAAACGAGCAAATCAAAAACGAACTCTACTCGGCTTACCTCTACCTGGCCATGGCTGCTCAGTGCGAAGCCCAGAATCTGAACGGTTTTGCCCACTGGCTTAAGGTTCAGGCTAAAGAGGAAATTGGCCACGGTATGAAAATTTATGACTTTGTCAACGACCGGGGAGGAAGGGTTATTCTGAAAGCTATCGAGCAACCCCCGGTGGAATTCGGCACTCCTTTAGACATGTTTAAAAAGGTACTGGAGCACGAGCAAAAAGTGACTTCCATGATTAACCAGCTCTACGAGCTCGCCAAGCAAGAGAACGACTACCCAGCCCAGGTAATGCTGCAGTGGTTTATCGATGAGCAAGTGGAAGAAGAGAAGAATGCTTCCTACATCCTGGCCCTGCTGAATTACACAGAAGGCAAAGGTCAGGGTCTTGTGCTGCTAGACCGAGAACTTGGAAAAAGAGAAGGATAAATAACTGGTTGGAGGGGGTTATTCCCCCTCCTTTTTAGGGGGCCTTCTATAGCAGAGGGCTCGTGCTATGGCCACTGTTTCTTCACCTTCTTCTGCGTTACAAAATACCCGGATATCGTAAACGCCAGTTTTTCTGGTTAGTGCCACTTCTTGTGCTTCGGCAATTAAGGAAGCCTCTTTAACCGGTTTAATGTAGTTAACCTGCACACTCATGGCTACTGCATCCTCAAGGTGGGAATTGCAAGCCAGCTCAAAAGCTTCATCAATGAGAGCAAAAATGCATCCTCCGTGCACCACATCGAAAATATTGTAATAGCGAGCGTCGGCCTCAAGCTTTACTCTGGCGTAACCTTCTCTGAGTTCCAGAAGTGAAAAGCGGAATAAATTAGCGAAGGGCTCTTTCTGAAAGCGTTTCTTGAGCTGTTCCAGTTTCTGAGTACTCACAACCAACCTCAAAAAAAGAATTGGCTGAGAGGGGTGGATTCGAACCACCACTACGTGATCCAGAGTCACGCGTCCTACCCTTAGACGACCTCTCAGCTCAGGCAAGCATTATCTTATCATTCTCAAGCCCTTTTTTCAATACCCAACTGGCTCAAGCTGAAAAGCGCTTCAGGGAACAAGGTGCAATTTACCACCAAAACAGGAATTTAAGCCCCCAACCGGGGTTTTAAAAAGTAAACCAAAACACTTTAGTGCGAAAAGGAGTGATTGAAATGCTCAGAAGAACATCACGAGCAATCTGGATGGGAAATCTCAAAGAAGGAAAGGGTACAGTTGAGCTTGGCAGTGGGGCTTTTAAAGGTAGTTATTCTTTCAGATCGCGTTTTGAAAATGGGAGTGGAACTAATCCTGAAGAACTCATTGCCGCAGCACATGCAGGATGTTTCGCGATGGCGCTTTCACACCTTCTATCTGAAAGTGGTTATACCCCGGAAAAAGTGGAAGCCCAGGCTACCATTAGCATGGAAGCCGTGGAAGGAGGATTTAAAATCAAAAGTAGCCATCTTGAATGTACAACCCGCGTTCCCGGGATAAGCGAGGAAGAGTTCTTGAATATTGCCCAGAAGGCCAAAGCAACCTGTCCAGTAAGTGTTTTGCTTTCCAGTATTGACATTACACTTTCTGCTCGCCTGGAGCAAAATTAAACCTCTTCAAATTCTCCCTTTAGGGGAGTGGCAATCAGGACGCACCGTCCTGAATTCCACTCCCCACCAGGAAATACAACCCCCATTAAGAAAGCATAGTAAGAGTTCTTTCGATTCTACTTATGACCCGTTCTTTTCCAAGCACTTCCAGTAGTTCAAAAAGTCCTGGACCAACCCGCTTACCGGACACTGCAACTCGAAGAGGATGAATCAATTTTGCCGCCTTGACTCCTAACTCTGAAGCGGTACTTCTCACTACTTCTTCCAGCTCAGAAGCCGTAAAGGTATCTAACTCCTTAAAGCGTTTCAGGCAAACCTCCAGACGTTCCCGAGCCCCAGCTTCTTTGAGCACCTTTTCAACTGCCTCTTCGTCATAGGGATAATCTTCTTTGAAAAAGTAAATCGCTTCTTCAATAAGCTGTGCCAGGTATTTAATGCGTTCCCGCATAATGTCCAGTACCTTCTTACAATACTCCCGAAACGCTTCATCAGCGAAATCCACACCAGAGAGTCCGTTTTTGGGTGCAATTTCCAGAAAAATCTCCAGTAAATAATCAAGGGAGGCTTCCCGAATGTATAATCCATTCATCCAGTTAAGCTTGTCGAGGTCAAAAACTGCGGCACGCTTGGTTACCCGCTCTATCGAAAAACCTTCTATAATTTCTTCCCGGGTAAAAATCTCTTTTTCCTCTTCCCCGCTTGCCCAACTCAAGCGCGCCAGATAATTGAACAAAGCATCGGGGAGATACCCTTTATCACGATAATAGGTCACCGAGGGTGAACCATGGCGCTTGCTAAGTCGGGTTTTGTCTTTACCCAGAATCATGGGAATATGTGCAAAACTGGGCAACGGAAAACCCAGAGCTTTGTAAAGCAGTACTTGGCGCGGTGTGTTGGAAATATGATCGTCCCCTCTGATTACATGGGTTATCTTCATCAGCGCATCGTCAACCACGCAAGCAAAGTTGTAAGTTGGCATACCATCAGATTTGAGTATTACAAAGTCATCCAGTTCCTGATTCTCAAATTCTACTTCACCCCGAAGAAGGTCCAGAAAAGTAGTTTTTCCTTCTGGTATAAAAAAGCGCAAAACGGGCTTACGGCCCTCGGCAAGTAGGGCTTCTTTTTTGCTTTCGGTGAGAGAAAGACACAACCTGTCGTAACGCCAGCTTCTCCCGGAAGCAATGGTCTTTTGCCTGCGCTCCTCAAGCTCCTCTGGCGTACAAAAACAGTGATAGGCTAATCCTGCATCGAGGAGCTTTTGCGCGTATTCTCGGTAAAAATGTAAACGTTGGCTCTGAAAGTAAGGCCCATAATCACCGCCTACTTCCGGTCCTTCATCCCAGTTAAGGCCTAACCAACGCAGGCCTTCCAGAATTACCTCCACCGATTCTTCGGTAGAGCGAGCAACGTCTGTATCTTCAATCCGCAGAATAAAAACTCCTCCATACTTCCTGGCAAAAAGCCAGTTAAAAAGGGCAGTGCGCGCTCCCCCCAGGTGCAGAAAACCGGTTGGACTGGGAGCAAAACGCACCCTAACTGTATCGCTAACTTGAGTCATTTTCTAATCACTCCTTGTCTGGGAATAACGAATATTCCTTTTCCAGAGGCCACAACTTTGCCATCCTGAACAATTTCCCCGAAAACCTCTATAATTCGTCCCGAAACCTTTTCCACTTTGCCTCGCAAAAGAACCGGATGACCAGTCAGGCAGGGATGGTGATACTTCACCTCCAGTGAACCAGTTACCGCAAGTAACCCATCGCTTTTCACGCTGTGCGACATCACTTCGTCAAGCAGAGAAGCCACAATACCCCCATGAGCCACGCCCTGAAAACCCTGAAAAAACCAGGGAACGACCGTTTCTCCAACCGTATATTCCCCTTCTTTTCTAAAATCAATTTTCAAACCTATGGGATTATCTTTGCCACACAGAAAACAGCGGTTGTTATCAACAAAAGCCATGCCTCTCTTACTCCTTTCTTCCAAGATACAAAAGTAAATCCGAGATAAACACCCACCCCAAATCCTGTTCCTGCCCTATTTCCTTCGCGAACTTCGACAGAGCATTATATGTGATTTCATTCGCATGACCAATAGCCACTGCAAAGCCTCTCCGCTTAGCCAGGGAAACTGCCTCGCGAAGTTTGCCAAGAATATACTCCTCTTCAAGAACCCCGTCGATGAAAACATCTCTGCTGAGACAGGGAATACCATGTTCGAGAGCAACCTCACAAGCTACAGAGTTTGAAGAAGTTAAACTGTCAACAAAATATACTCCTTTCCTTCTGGAAAGCGCCGCAAAAAATCTTTGCATCAGTTGGGCATCCGCGGTAGCCAGAGAGCCTTTGTGGTTGTTAAGACCCCGGGCAGAATCTATGCTGGAAAAAGCCTCCTCGAGCATCTGCTCGATGCTTTCTTCTGTTGCTCCCCTTTTGAGCATAAAACTTTCGCCTTTGTTCTGTGCCGGGTCTTGTGCCTCCATCGGAAAATGAATTAAAACTTCTTTTCCCTTATCCCAAGCAAGCTGACTCAAAAAAGTGGAGAGTTGAAGGTGAGGGAAAATGGCTACATTCAGCCTGATAGGTAAATCCATAAATTTCTGAGCCACAGAAGAGTTATATCCGAAATCATCAATGATGAGAGCCAGCTTATAAGCAGGCAGTAACCTGACCTCAAAATCTAACCAGGGCCAGAATTCCCTGAAAAAGAGTATCCTCAAAGAGGTCTTGTTTTTCCTTATTTCCCCATAATAGTCAAGTTGCCTCAAAACCTCGACAAGCCAGCTCATTCTCTGCTCAAGCTCTTTAAAAAGAGAAACATCGTCAAGAACACCCCTTGCTTGCCACTGTATTAGTTCTTCTTTCAGGTTCTCTTTTATCTGAAGCCCGGCAAGATATTTCCGCGACTCATAAAACACAAAAAGGGCAAGCCATCGCCTTTCTTCTTCCGAGGAAAGGTGAGTTTCACTGGTATAAAAATTTCTTGCCCGGGTCTCCTGCTGAAAAAGCTCTCTTCCGAAGAAGAAAACCCCCAGAAAAAGGAGGGCAACAATGAGTGTCAGAAACGCTTTATTCCAGGACTTCCACTGGTTCTCCGACAAGCTTTTTCACCTCATTCAGGGCTCGCTCAAGCTGTAGCTTTTCATCCTTTTCCTCTATTTGAGGTGCAATACCCTTACCATCGATATCGCTACCATCTCCAAGATAATACTTAGAAACCGTAAAAATAACCCCTCCCCCATTGGACAGAGGAAATATTTCCTGAATGACTCCCTTACCAAAGCTCTGCTCGCCCACAAGGAGGATACCTGCGTTTTTCAGATTACCAGCCATAATTTCCGCTCCACTGGCAGTCCCTTTGTTGATGAGCACTACAGTCGGTCTGTCCCATTCAGGGTTGATGGGGTTCTTAAGAGTATGCCGGCTACCCTCCCGGCTCTCTACAATCAAAAGAGGAGCATCCTGGGGAAGAAAAAGCCCGGTAGTGAACATTGCTGTTTGTAAGAGTCCACCCGGATTATTGCGTAAATCGACGATCAGACCCTGAATGCCATCATGGTTCAGCTCAGAAAGTGCCTTACGCACCTGCTCAAAGGTCTTACCATGAAACTCGAAAATGCGCAACACTGCAATCTGGTCATCGAGCTTTTCAACCTCAACACTTTTTATGACGATGACATCTCGAGTTACGGTTATATGCAGGGGTTCCGGTTCTCCCTCTCGCTCTATGGTTAAAGTAACCTGGGTGCCTCTGGGTCCTCGCAATTTCTTGACCGCATCACCAAGTGCCATACCAGCAGTAGGCTCGCCATCTATTTCCAAAATCACGTCGCCAGCCCTCACTCCAGCAGCATAAGCCGGAGAATCCACATAAGGTGAAATAACGGTAAGCTTGCCATCCTTGATAGCCACCAGAATGCCCAGGCCTGAAAACTGGCCCTCAACCTGGTCGCTCATTTCTATCTTGAAATCCTCCGCATCAAGATAGCGAGCATAGGGGTCCTGAGTAGCGCGAAGCAAGCCCCGAATTGCTTCTTCCATAAGTTTTTGCTCTTCGAGGCGCTCAGAAAAGAAAAACCTTTCCTTGAGTAATTGTACGGTTTCCAGGAAGGGCTTCCAGGTTCCTGCATCAAGACTTTCCTCTCCCAGAGAGATAGCCCAAATCCTTACCAGAGTTAAGGAAACCATTAAGCCCACTGCCAGAATGAGTACCAGAATAGTCCAAAAACGCTTGCTCAATTTCATTCGCTTTCACCCCAGATTTTCCTCTAAGAGGACTTTTTCAGCCAGCGCAAAGGATTGTCTTCTCTGGCATCGTTACCAATCCTTATTTCAAAGTGTAACACAGGTTTTTCGGTAAGCCCACTGTTACCAACTTTACCCAGCACGTCTCCTTTCTTAACCACATCTCCCGCTTTCACGGCAATGCTCTGTAAATGAGCATACATGGTGATCATCGAATTTTGGTGGTCAATAATTACCGTGTTACCGTAACCCCGCACACTGCGCGCCAGAACAACCACTCCATCATAGGGAACCACCACATTAGTTCCCAGAGGCGCTGCAATATCTATTCCTGGGTTATAGAAAGGAATGCCGTAAACCGGGTCCTTGTATTCTCCAAACTGCTTGACTATCTTTCCTCGAACTGGCCAGTCCAGAGTTCCCAGTGCAGGCAGAGGACCCTCTACAACAGCTTCTCCTCGCTGAGCCGCTTCTTCTCTGGCCTTGCGAATCTCCTCCTGCAGTTTGGAAATGGTTGACTTTAACTCTTTCTGGGCCTTACGAAGCTCTTCCTGCTTAAGCTGGTACTGTTTTCGATTGGTGGCGATTTTTTGAAGCATTGTTTCCCGAGCTTCCCGGAGCTTCTCGAGTTTTTCTTCCTCAACAAGCAACTTTTGCTTTAAAACATTTTCCAGACGGATTCTCTGCTTGATTTCTTCGAGTTTCGCGTTCAGTAGTGAATGTTGATTAAGAAACTGAGTGATGAGTTGCTGTTCAAACTGCAGGTATTGCCTGAATAAATACCATTGCTCACCCAGAGAAACAGGGTCGTCAAAGTTAAGATTAAGAAACCGCTCCCAAATCTTTTCTTCCCCACCATATTTGTAAAGAGCAACCATCGCTTTTTTCACCTGGTCTCTTTTGCTCTCTATTTCTCGAGCAATTCCCTGAGTTTCCTTTTCGAGCGTTTTGCGCTCTTTCTCAAGCACCACAATGTTTTGACGGGCAGAAGCCACGTCTTTCTCTATCCTTGCAATCTGCTGGTCCAGCTTTTCTACTTCTTTTGCCAGATTACTTTCACTTTTGGTAAGTTCTTCGAGCTTCTGAGCCAGTTCTTTTTCCTGCCTGAGTAGCTCCTGCAGTTCCTGCTCATGACGAGCAATTTCCTTCTCAAGCGAAGTAGGGTCAGCGAAGAGCGGAGCCGAAAAGCACCACCAACAAAGAAGAAACACCAAGGCTACACCATGCCGCACAAAACGTATCCTCCCCAGCATCAATATCCAACTCCTTTGAGACCCTTCCTGAAACCAAACCAGGAACCACTCAACCCAACCAGCAACCCAAATAATACATCACCAACCATCAGAATGATTACAACGTCTGCAAACTGCAACACGGGCAAAAAGGGCAAAAAATCAGCCAGGAAACGCAAAAAAGCTCTCCAAAAAATCAGGCTGACACCCAGAGCAAAAGCACTACCCATCAAGCTGCCCGCAAACCCAAACCAGAAGAAAGGTCTTCTGATAAACCTCGGGCTCGCCCCCACCCGGTGCCAGAGCTCAACTTCTTCCCTTCGCAACCAGAGGGCGCCACTCACTGCATTGCTCACCATCAAGGTAGCAAAAATCAGCATCAAAACGCCCAAACCCCCTCCAGTAACCAGTAAAATGCGGTAAAATGAGAGAAAGTTCTGAGCTTGAGAAGCGCCAGAAAGCACCTCATCGAAGACTTCAAGACCACCAAGGTATTCTGCAAGGGGTGCAATCTCTTCCAAGTTGTTACAGGTAATTTCCAGAGCAGGGGGAAAGGGGTTATCCTGGAGCGAAAGATCTTCTCTGGTAAGACCTAAACTCTCCAGGAACCGCTTTTCAGCCTCTTGGGGAGTGACCAGAACCACTTTCCGCACCTGAGGAAAGCTCTTTATCTTGGTTAACCACTTTTCCACTTCTTCCTGCTTTATCTCAGGCTTAAAATAGGCTTTGATAAGTAAACTCTGAACCCAGCTCTCCTGCAATTCCTGCAAACCAAAAATCCCCACCAAAAAAAAGTTGAAAAGGAATTGCACCAGAAACACACCCACCCAGGCCAGATTAAGCTGCAACCACCTTCGTCGAATAACACCGTTCTTTTTACTCATGACGGAGACTTACTCTTTGTTGAACTATGATTTCTGGTAACACCCACTATCTGGCCTTCTTTTATAAAAACGCAACGGGAATCAGGAACCAGTCTGGCTAAGCGATGAGTGTGAGTAGCTACCAGAACAGTTGCACGATGTTCCAGGCTGTACTCATAAAGCATTCTAAGTACAAAGCTGCTGGTTTCGGAATCCAGGTTTTTCGTGGGTTCATCAGCAAGGACAATACGCGGACGATGAATCAGCGCCCTCCCTATGCAGAGTTTCTGGCGCTCACCACCCGAAAGTTCGCTCACCAGATGCTGCCTCTTATGCCACAAACCCAATGAACTTAAAATGTCTTTAGCCAACAAGTAAACAACCTTGCGAGGAAGTCTCAATACCTCCAGGGGAACAATCAGATTCTCATAAACACTGCGGTAGGAAACCACCACCTGGTCTTGAAAAACAATACCCAGATTACGACGCAAAATAGGTATCCGATGGTCACCAAGGCGGTTAAGACAGCAACCGTCTAACCAGATTTCACCAGAGGTAGGACGTTCTTCAAGGGTAACCAGCTTGAGCAAGCTGGTCTTACCAGCACCAGTTGGCCCTATCAGGAAAACCATTTCCCCCTCCTGGACTTCAAAGCTTACTTCGTGAAGGGCGCGCACACCGTTCCGATACACTTTGGAAACTTTTTCGAAAAGCAGAAAGCTCACCCTGATGTCAGAACCTCTTTGCTTTTTATTTTCTCATTATACCTTATGGTTTGATTTCCGAAACTTCTGCCTCAAGACGGCAACCCCAAAACGCCAGAAAGCAGGAACAACTCTTTTCATCCGCCGTGGCTCCCGAACCAGCCGGTATAACCATTCCATGCCCCAGCGAATCATCCATTGAGGTGCTCTTTCCTTAAAACCACTGAGGACATCGAAGCTACCCCCTACCCCCACCATCACACGCGATTTTAGCTCGGAGCGATACCTATAAATCCATCGTTCCTGGCGAGGAGAACCCAAGCCGACAAAAAGGAAATCGGGATTCAAACGATTTACATCGGCAACCACCCTCTGGTCGTCGTCAAAAAAGCCGTGGTGAAAGCCCACTATCTGCACACCTGGAAAATCCATTCTTGCTCTCTCAACTGCTTTACGCACCACCACTTCCTTGCTCCCCAAGAAATAAAAAGTCCAGCCCCTTTCCACTCCTCTGGCAAGAAGAGCCCGTAAAAGCTCAATACCTGCTATCCGCTCTGTCGGTTTTTTCCCCAAAAATCTGGAAGCGAGGATGATACCTTTCCCATCGGGAACCACAAGCTCACCAGAAAGTAAAATCTGGTAAAAAGAGGAATCGAGCAAACCATGGGCCATGATTTCGGGATTTAAAGTAATGACATGCATTTTCTCGTTTCGCGAAACTGCTCCTTCGATTAAAGACAGCGCTTCATGAAAACTTCCTCCAAAAACAGGAACACCCAGCAAGTCAAACCACCGGCTATCAGGAAGCATTTCCGCCTGCCCGCCTTTCCATTTCCGTAACCAGATAACCGAGCAACGATTTCTCCGTCTCGAGGTAGCTCTCTACCAGGGATTGCCGAACTGCTGAAACTTTCTCTCTGAGAGAAGAGGCACGTTGCAAGCATTCGCTCAGCTGATGCACCGCAAAATCATCAAGAGCAAGTAGGTTGTTAAATCCCAGGTTATCAGAAAAAGCTGCAATCTTGGGATCTATATCAAAGGCAAACCAGGGTATCCCAAACAGGGTAGCTATTATCAAAGGATGCAAGCGCATTGAAAAAACCATCTTTAAAGAAGAAAAATAATCCCATATCTCCTGCGGCTTAGAAAAGACCTTGTACGAACACCCCGCTTTTCTTGCGATTTCCGAAAGGAAGCACCCGTCTCTTGCTTCGTGAAAAGCCACAATCTCTACCCTTTCCCCACTGAGTTTGGCGAAAGACTGCAGTTCCCGGGATACCTTTTCTATACTCAGCCCTTCAGAACGCAGGAAAAAGGCAACCCGCTCACCCGAAGAGTTCCGAGCTGGCAGGTGATTAGACCAGTAAAGCACCGGATCACCCCCCAGCACTGCTACCTCTTCCAAACCTCTCAAAGAGGTGAGATATTGAAAGGTTTCGGTATCGCGGGCAACAAACAGAGAAACCCTTCGCAACAGTGCATTAACCATCACGCGGCTGAGAGCGCGTTCCAGGGGACCCAAACCGCATCCATAAAAAATGACTTTTTTGCGCCAGCAAAGAGCCAGTCGCAGAAGAAAGAGATAATAAAGAAGAGAACGAAAACTGGTTTTATCCTGAAGCAAGCTCCCCCCAGCAACTATCACGAAATCAGCCCTGCGCAAAGCCCTGAAAATCGCTAACCACTCCCTGCGCTCTACAATCTGAACTTCATCAGGAAAAGTTACCAGCGGCTGTGGTGAGGCATAAAGCACTTCTATGGAAAAAGGCACACCAGTTTTTTCGCTAATTCGAGAAAGCGTCTCTATGCTGGCAAGTAGACTTAACTCATCGCCCCAGTTTCCAAACCCGTAATAACCCAAAAGAAAAAAGTGTACACCCCGAGAAGGCAAACGGTTATTCACCCCAGTTTTTTATGTAATCCCATACCCACAAAAAGAACTTCAAGGCCAGAAAATACACTGCAAACACTGGGAAGCTCAGCAAAAGGGCGTTAAAGAAACGAAGCAGGGTAAACAAAAAAGGTGTGTGCAGATGGCAGAATGAGTTAAAAAACGTTGTAAATCCAACACCAACTGCAATCCAGAGTCCCAAACGATAAACCGGTAAAATCTCCCGCTTCTGCAGCCACCAAACCAACCAGAGTGCCGGGTATCCTACCAGGAATTCCTTGGTGCGGGGACGAGCAAACAACAATTTTTCCAGCACCAAGCGCATTTTGAGCTCCAGACCAGAAGCAGGAAGCAGAGGAAAATTGCCTGACCTGAACAGGTAAAGAGCAAGGCCAACCGCAAACAAACCAGCCAGGAAAAGTTCCACTCTCCGCAAGCGCCCCAGAAAAACCCGCTCCAGGGTAACGCCTGACAAACCAGCTCTGAAGTAATAGAGCACTATTATGAATAGAGGTACCAACAAAGATACTTTAACCCCCTGGTACTGCTCTATACGCAGGACAAAAAGAGGATTATACAGCGTTAATGCGACAATAAACCCCCCTGCAAAGGCCAAACCAAAAGCAGTCAGCAGCTTCAAAAGGAATGGTCGGTGTTTGAGTGCAGGGTCCATTAAAAAAAGCACCGGTAAGGCTGGGAAAAAAATCCCTGCCAGCATCCCCAGCAATGTAACGCCCTGGAGCCAGTTTTGGGTAACCGTCAGGCATAAAAAGCCCAGCACAGGCACTCCCAACCAAAAGCCCCGGGGAAAGAAAAACCAGAACACCAAAGAAGCAGCCGCAGATACCAGTCCACAGAAAACAAATAATATAGGATAAGGAACTCTGAAATCCCGGGGAGTAACTGCTGAACCCAGCTCAAAACCAGCCTTAAGCAACGATGACTTGAGTTTGCTAAGATATTCCAGGTTCTGTTCCAGAGGCCTGGGAGCGAGGTCCCTGAAAAAACGCACATACAAGACGCCCACAGAGCGCTCTTTCACCGCCCGCAAAAATCTCTCCACCGCCTCAGGAGGAGTATAGCGCTTGAGTTCTTCAAGGGGGATGCTATGTACTCTAACCACAGAAGAATAAGGCAGAGAATGAGCCAGGTACAGCTCGCCGCGCTGGCCTACAAACTCCAGATACCCCCAGTAAAGAGACTGTTTCTGGAAAAACTCTACTACGCTATTCAGGTTTTCAGAGCTACCAAAACCAAGCACTTCCTCCCCACTAAAAATAACGCCTTTACCCAGGCCCCAGAATTCTTCCTGGAGATATCTCCTCAAATTGTCAGCAGGAAAAAAAGGCCAGTTTCGAGGACGGAAAATCACCTCATAGCCTTCTTCTTTGAGCTGGGCGAGCAACTTTACATCAAAACCTGTGCCCAGCTGTTCCTCTTCTTCAGGAAAAACATTGCTACCCAGAACATGAGTGTCCACAACCCTGACTTTCTTGCCAAGAAGTAAAAGTTGTCTTTCAATACGCTGAGCCAGGTCAGCACTGGAAACGCGAAAATACCGCAAGCCATCCTCTCCATCAGGGAACTGAATTAACTGAATCAAACCTCTGTCTCTCAAATCTTTAAAAGAAGGTTCGCTCACACCCACGGTCTGGAAACCTTGTTTCTTGAGTTCCTGAAGGAGAGAAAAGACGTTAGTGCCTGTGATACCTGCCAGGTAGGTAACATCGTTAAAATCAACTACCAGTTCGACTTTTTTCCTGGAGAGCTCGTCCCGGATCCTAACCCCAAGGAGAGGCAGGCTAAAGAGCAAAGTCAGGATGAGTAGTAACCACCCCAAAAGAAGCCTTTTGTTTTCAACGGAACGCATTAACGCAACTCCTCAATCTCCGCCAGAGGATCTCCATGGTCGACAACGTCATTCTCTTCAACATAAACCTGGGTAACCGTTCCAGCATTCTCAACCACGATTTCGTTCTCCATTTTCATGGCTTCCAGCACAAAAGCAACATGTCCTGCCTCAATCTTCTGCCCCTTCTGGACATTAACTTCCAGAATTCTGCCTGGCATGGGAGCCCGCAGTGTAGTGGTTACCTTAAGGGGAGACCCAGAAGTGCTTTGTGACCCCACCTTACGCTCCGGTTTCTGAATTTTCAATTGAGGAGCGGTTTCTTCCTGTAGCTCACTGACTTCAACTTCAAATTCTTCTCCATTTATGCGAACTCGAAACTTGCGCATTTCGGGCTACCTCCTTAAAGAGAATTCGAAACATTGCTCCTGCAAGGCAAGCCTTCTCCAGGAGATGCTCTTTCTTTTAACGTAAGTGTAAGCTGGCGAACCAGGAGCCTTTTGCTCCTCCTCAAGATAAGCCAGAATGGCACCAACCACCGCTGCAACTTTTTTGAGCTCAAGGCCCTCGGGCATCTCAAACCGGGAAATTACCATGTTTTTTCCCCTTTCCAGTTTCTCTTTTAGTCCAGAAAACTTCAAGGGCTCGAGCAATCTTGAGCCTGGTATATTGAGGATCAATCACCTGATCCACATATCCCCTTCGGGCAGCCTGGAAGGGATTATAAAACTCTTCTCGATATCTGGCAATAACTTCCTGGCGCTTTAATTCAGGATCCAGAGCCTCCTCAATCTCTTTACGAAAAACGATATTCACTGCACCTTCAGCCCCCATTACCGCTATCTCTGCAGTCGGCCAGGCAAAAACCATATCAGCCCCAAGATGACGACTGCACATGGCAAGATAAGCGCCACCATAGGCCTTGCGAATGATGAGCGTAATCTTGGGCACTGTTGCTTCCGAGTATGCGTAAAGCATTTTAGCTCCGTGACGAATGATACCTCCAAACTCCTGATAGCTACCCGGCAAAAATCCGGGTACATCCACCAGGGTAACCAGAGGGATGTTGAAGCAATCACAAAAGCGGATAAACCTTGAAGCCTTATCGGCAGCGTCAATGTCCAGGCACCCAGCCAAATGCTGGGGCTGGTTAGCTATGATGCCCACCACATAACCCCCTATCCGAGCAAAACCAACCACAATGTTGGGTGCAAAGTGGCGGTGCACTTCCAGAAAAGAATGGTCATCAACCACTTCCTGAATAATTTTTTTCATGTCATAGGACTTGTTGGGATTAGCCGGCATCAGGTCGTAAAATAGAGTATTTCTTCTGTCTACGGGGTCACTGCACTCCTTAAAAGGAGGGTCTTCGGCGTTATTGGAGGGCAAAAAACTCAGCAATTCACGCACCATCCGGAACGTGTCTTCTTCGTTTTTGCCCACGAAGTGGGCAACTCCGCTTTTTCTGGCGTGAGTTTCCGCACCACCCAGCTCTTCAGCGCTTATCTCCTCACCAGTAGCCGCTTTAACCACCTGAGGACCGGTAACAAACATTTTGCTAACTCCCTCAATCATGAAAACAAAATCCATGAGGGCTGGGGAGTACACTGCTCCACCAGCACAGGGTCCAGCAATGACCGCTATCTGGGGGATTACTCCTGAAGCTTGGGTGTTGCGGTAAAATATCTCCCCATATCCAGAAAGCGAGTCAATGCCTTCCTGAATACGAGCCCCACCAGAATCGTTAATACCAATGAGCGGAGCACCAACTTTTTGAGCAATGTCCATCAACTTGCAGATTTTTTTAGCGTGCATCTCACCAAGAGAACCACCCATCACCGTGAAGTCCTGGGAATACACACAAACCAACCTTCCATCCACAGTGCCCAGGCCAGTCACCACACCATCAGCAGGAAGCTCTCTCTTGTCCATTCCAAAATAGGTAGAGCGGTGAGCAACAAAAAGGTCTATTTCCTCAAAACTCTCCGGATCAAGGAGGAGTTCCAGGCGCTCACGGGCAAAAAGCTTACCTCCCGCATGCTGCTTTTCAATCGCTTTTTTGCCTCCACCTTCAAAAAGCACATTTTCTTTCTGTAGAAGCTCTGCTACCAGCTCGCGAAGCGTTTTGTAAGCCATGCTCTTTCACTCCATACAGATCTTATTTACCGACTACTGAAACTTCTCTGGTAACAAAATCAGGCTTTACTCCCACGATACCCTCTATATCCACATCTATCCGGCGCAGCTCCACACCAGTAAGGTACATTACTCGATCCTGCAGACTCTTACGCAGTGTATCACAAGCAGAGGAAATGGACCTTTCTTTTCTGAAAACACATCCCACCACTACCACAACTCCCCCCGCTTCCCAGTGAATATCAATACGATTCACAGTCTCTATAAAGGTCATGCCCGCTAACAATTTAAAAATTAATGAGCGAAGAGCTCGCTTGCTGACCACCAGCTTACCAAGATAGCTGAAAGGGGGCCGCACCACAGTCTTGCCACGATACGAATAAAAGAACCTCCACACTGCAAGTGGTAGCGAATCCACAAGGTTACCCCACAAATTGCGCTTAATTTCTACCAATGGAACCGGAATAGTGTGTTTACCTTCCAGCTCCCTTGCTGAGCGAGCCAACTCTATTTCTTCAACACTAACAATATTTTCGATGTTAATCACTTCTTCGGGAAACGGCAACTCCAGCCGTTCACAAATCTTGCAAACCATCTGGTAAGAAATACCCAGTATCAAAATTTTCTCGGGCCTCAATTCTCGAATGGCCCGTTTGACCTGCTCCCGATGTTCAGGGAAATAAAAAACAGCCACTTTAGCCGCCCGTATCTTACTGATTTCTGCCTTTGCCGAAGTGCCAGCTATGATTTTCCCCTGAGAAATTAACAGACCATCGTCGATGATACAATCAATGCCCAGCTCCTGAGCAATCTGAGGCGCACGATAGCTTTTACCAGTCCCGGTTGCTCCAACCAGCGCGTAAACCTTCATATCTTTGCTTCCTCTTTCAAAAAAGCCTCTATGAAATCATCAATTTCTCCATCCATCACTCTCTGCACATTGCCCACTTCATGCCCGGTGCGATGGTCTTTGACCAGGTTATAAGGATGAAAAACATAAGTGCGGATTTGATTCCCCCAGGCAATATCCTTGTGTTCGCCTTTAATTTCCTGCAACTTTTGTTTCTGTTTCTCTTCATAGTACTTGTAAAGCCTGGCCTTCAAAATCTTCATGGCAACTGCCTTGTTCTGGTGCTGGGAACGTTCATTCTGGCACTGCACAACTATGCCAGTAGGTAAATGAGTAATTCGAACTGCAGAATCAGTAACGTTGACATGCTGGCCCCCATGTCCCCCGGCCCGGAAAGTCTCTATTTTTAAGTCCTGGGGGTTAATCTCGATATCAACTTCCTCGCCCATTTCCGGAATCACATCCACCAGGGCAAAAGTGGTGTGACGTCTACGATTAGCGTCAAAAGGAGAAATCCGAATAAGCCTGTGCACTCCGTGCTCTGACTTGAGATACCCGTAAGCATAGTCGCCCTGCACGATAAACGTGACATGCTTAAAGCCAGCTTCTTCACCCTCTAAAACATCGGTAACCGTTACCGTAAACCCTTTTCGCTCGCAAAAACGAGTATACATTCTGAAAAGCATTTGCACCCAGTCTTGTGATTCTGTACCTCCAGCTCCAGAATGGATGGTCACGATTGCATTTTTAGCATCTTCTTCTTCCTGAAAGAAAATGCGAATTTCCAGGTCTTCACTCATGGCTGAGAGCTCTTTGACCTCTTTAACCAGCTCTGAATACTCCGGGTCAGCAGGCGAAATGAGTTGCGCAAACTCCTTGCTTTCCTCAAGTTTTTTATTCAGCGATTCAAAGCTATCAACCAGGTTACGGTAAAACTTGTATTCTTTTAAAACCCGATTCTGCTTCTGGGGGTCATCCCAGAAGCCGCTCTGGGACATTTCTCTTTCCAGTCTCTCAAGACGCTCCCGAACTCCGCGCCGGTCAAAGATACCCTCCGATTTCTTTAAGTTTTTCCTCGATCTGCTGCAATTCAACGTTCAACTCGGTGTTCATAACAGCATCACCCTTTCTCTATTTTTTACCGCAACAATATTTATACTTTAAACCACTACCGCAGGGACAGGGATCGTTGCGACCCACCTTTTTTCGTCCTTCTTTGGGAAAAGCACTCGTAGCTGAAGTAATCCGGGAAGAAGCTCCGCTCTTCACTTCCTTACCCTGGGAGGAAGAACGCAAAGTCGAAGCTTTGGTAACTTGGGAACTCTGGGGACTTCCGGCCTTATCAACCACCCGAATTCGCAAGAGATAACGCAGAGTGTCTTCCCTAATGCGAGCAATCATATCCTGGAACATATCAAACGCTTCCAGCTGATACTCCACAAAGGGGTCTCTCTGGCCAACAGCGCGCAAGCCAATGCCTTCCCGAAGGTGATCCATGTTGTGCAGGTGATCCTTCCAGTGAGTGTCTACAACCCTTAAGAGAACGTAACGTTCAATTTCTCTGAAAACTTCTTCACCAACTGATTGCACTTTTTCCTGGTAGGTGGTTTTCAACTTCTCCAAAATAAGCTCTCTCAGTTTATCTCTATCAAAGGAAGGCCTCTCTGCTTCAGCAATCCTCAAACCCCATCCAAAAAGGTAATACAGCCTCCTATCCAGACCCTCCCAATCCCACTCTTCAGGGTACAGCTTTTCATCGGCATAAGCTCCCAGAATCTCTTCAACCACTTCTTCCATCATTTGAAAAACAAAAGGCCTTACGCTATCAGCAAAAAGAACCATTCGCCGCTGCGAGTAAATAACCTCTCGTTGCTTGTTCATAATGTCATCGTAGCGGAGAAGCGTCTTTCGCAAACCAAAGTGATAGCTCTCCACCTTTTTCTGTGCCGACTCAATCATTCTGGTTACCAGAGGATGCTCAATGGGCACCCCTCGCTCAACACCAAAGCGGTCCATAATGTTTGCAATCCTTTCGGAACCAAAAAGGCGCAGCAGGTCATCTTCAAGAGAAAGAAAAAACTGGGAAGAACCAGGATCGCCCTGCCGACCAGCTCTGCCCCGCAACTGATTATCAATGCGTCGGCTCTCGTGCCGCTCGGTACCAATTACATGCAACCCGCCCAGCTCAGCAACACCCTCACCAAGAACGATGTCGGTTCCCCGACCAGCCATGTTGGTGGAAATGGTCACCGCTCCTCTTTGTCCAGCCTGGGCAATTATTTCAGCCTCTTTTTCGTGGTTCTTGGCATTGAGAACTTGGTGAGGAATGCCCTTTTTATGTAGCATTCTGCTCAGCCGTTCTGACTTCTCGATGGAAACCGTACCCACCAGAACAGGCCTGCCCTGGCGGTGCAGTTTTTCTATCTCTTCCACCACTGCTTCAAATTTCTCTTCTTCGGTGCGGTAAATGACATCCTGCAGATTAGTGCGTCGCAAGGGCTTGTTGGTAGGAATGACCACCACCGGCATCCCATAGGTAAAAATGAACTCCTCCTCTTCTGTTTTGGCAGTACCAGTCATTCCGCATATCTTTTCATACATACGAAAATAATTTTGATAGCTGATTGAAGCCAAAGTCTGGTTCTCTTCCTTGACCTGTAGTTTTTCCTTGGCCTCAATTGCCTGATGCAAACCATCACTGTAGCGGCGACCATGCATCAGTCTTCCTGTAAACTCATCAACGATGATAACCTCGCCATTTTTCACCACATAATCTACATCTTTCCGGTAAAGGTGGTGAGCTCGCAGAGCTTGCCTTACCAAGTGCTCCAGCGTACCCTTACCCGTATCTTCGTAGAGATTGTCAACGTGGAGTAGCTTCTCTACCTCTCGCACACCTTCTTCGGTAAGCCATACCGCTTTGGTCTTCTCCTCTATGTCAAAGTGTTCTCCCTGGCGGAGCCGTCTGACCACCCGGTCAATCTTATAATATATTTCAGTAGATTCCTCAGCAGGGCCAGAAATAATAAGGGGAGTCCTGGCCTCGTCAATCAAGATGCTGTCCACCTCGTCGATAATGGCATAGTGCAGTTCCCTCTGCACAATATCCTCACGGCGCACCGCCATGTTGTCCCTGAGGTAATCAAAGCCAAATTCAGTATTGGTACCATAGGTTATGTCACAGCTATAGGCCTTTTTGCGCTCCTCCCGTGAAGAATCGTGTTGAATAAGACCAACGGAAAGACCCAAAAACTCGTAAATAGGTCCCATCCAGAAGCGGTCGCGCTTGGCCAGATAGTCGTTGACGGTGACTATATGTACACCCCGCCCAGTCAGAGCATTCAAATACGCAGGCATGGTAGCCACCAGGGTCTTTCCCTCACCAGTTTGCATTTCGGCAATTTTGCCCTGGTGCAGAACCACTGCACCCATGATTTGCACGTCGAAGTGGCGCATGCCCACCACGCGCTTCGCTGCCTCGCGAACCACAGCAAAAGCTTCTCGAAGCAAATCGTCAAGCGTTTCCCCCGCTTGAAGGCGTTCCCGAAACTGGTCCGTTTTAGCTCGAAGCTCCGCATCGCTGAGGCGAGCAATATCGCTTTCCAAAGCATTGATAGGTATCACATACTCTTCGTAAAGCTTCTTTATTAAGCGATCCTGGGTTTTCTTTGACCAAAATTCTTTTAAAACACCAAGCATAAAAATGCCTCCTGAAAAACTCTATCAATTATAGCACATCACTCACCAGAACCCTTTTCCATAGCAGACAACGCTCTGATTAAGGAGAGCCAATCTGCTGGCGATAAGTCCTCAGCTCTGGCGTTCTCAAGGCCAAGTTCGTTGAGGATTATTCTCGGACTCAGTTGCGGAAAGCACCTTTTCAAAATCGTGCCCACCTTCTTTCTACGTTCAGCAAAGAGACACTGAGCAATCCGCCATAATTTATCGAGCAAAGGCTTATCCAGTTTCTCCCGTTTAAAACAAAGCTTAACAATTACCGAATCAACTCTGGGCATAGGCCGAAAGGCGGAGCGAGGAACTGGCCACATCCCCTGCACCTCCACCATGAAAGGCACAATCACCGACAGCGGCCCTTTTTTCCTGCGTGGGATACCCAAAAAAGTCTTTTCAGCAAATTCACGCTGAACCATAAGCACCGCCAGCTGCCAGTCCACGTTACAGAAAAGCACTCTGGTTACAATTTCCGTCGAAAGATAATAAGGCAAGTTGGACACCAGTTTAATGTTGTCCTTCGAAAATCTTTGCAGCAAAAGATCGAGGTCAAGCTCGAGAACATCGAAACAGTGGAGAAAAACGTTATCAAAGTCGCCAAACAACACAGTTGCCTGTTTAAAGAGTTCCGGGTCTTTTTCAATTCCAATTACCCGGGCACTACTTTTGGCAAGGGCTTCAGTCAAAAAACCTGTTCCCACGCCAATTTCCAGTACTACATCTTTTGCAGAGAGTTCCGCCAGGGAAACGATAAAATCCCTTATGCTGGAATCTACCAGAAAGTGCTGGCCCCACCTGACAGAGGAGCGACCACTCATGAAAAACTACAGATTAGCTTTTGAACTGTTCTTGATATCTCCTTCTTTTTCGGTGTGAGAAAGGTGATCGGGGAAGAAATAGTCACAGCGCTCAACCGGAGCAGTACGCTCTTTTTGTTCACCAAGCAAACAACGATAAATACCCTTCTTTTTCATCTCCGCATCACAGTACCGGCAAACCTGACACAAACCCTCTGGATTATACAAGGCAAAAACCTCCTTTTCACAATGTTAAAACCCCACTATGACCACACCACTTCCTGCACCCCAACATTGACCCGTTGAGGAGAAATACCAAAATAGTCTCTTAACGCTTCAAATACCGCTTTTTGCACTTCGAGGGCAACCTGGTGGAACTGGCAATCTTCTCGAAGTGTAAGAACCAAGTTGATTTCTAACACTCCGTCTTCAAGAGGCACTTTATCGCTGGCATTGAGCGGCTGTTCCCTAACCACCACCCCTGCTTTATTACGCGGCATCTGGACGTTGACAACTCCCGGAATCTTTTTGGCCGCTACCTGCACTATATCGAGCAAGGTAGAAACGCTAACCCTGGTAACACCCTCTTCTCTTTCAAACTCAGCGATCAATTTAAACCTCCAGGCATTTAAAAAGGTAGGCAACAGCTTCCCTGGCGCTTTCAAACTGAGGGAAAAAACCCTCCTGCCCACTTCCACTTCGAAGTTGCCAGGTACGCAAGCCTGCCAGGGGTTTGCCATGTTTGAGAGCAAAGGCTATCTCGCTCAAAGTACCTGCACCACCCCCACAGGCTACAAGAGCTGAAGAAGAAAGAACAATAATTAAATTTCTGGCTTCCCCAAGACCAGTAGCAATACGGTAGTCTACAAAAGGATTGGCCTCATTGACTGAACTTCCAGGGAGAATACCAATGGTGATACCCCCCTCCTCTTTAGCCCCCCGACAGGCGGCTTCCATAACGCCACCTAACCCTCCACAAAGCAACACTGCACCCCGCCGTGCTATCTCACACCCCACCTCAAAAGCCAGTTCCACAATTGAGGTATCGTGTGAAGAAGCTGTGCCTATAACTCCAATGATTGGCTTATTCTCCATAGCCCAGGTACTTCTTCAGGTCTTCAGGCTTGAGGTTATCCAGAAACTGACGGAATTCTTCGATTTCCTTATCGTCTATTTCCCCTACAGCAAGGGTGGTAGAGCTCCGAATTTCTTCTGAAATATAAATGGGCGCCTTCATGCGTAAAGAGAGTGCAATACCATCGCTCGGTCGAGAATCAACGGTAATTTCTTTGTCCCCAACTTTAAGATAAAGGAGTGCATAAAAGGTGTTATCAATAATCTTGGTGATCACAACTTTCTCAAGTTCTGCTCCCAAACTGCGAATAACCGAAGCCATCAGATCATGGGTAAGAGGGCGAGGAGTTGCTACCTCCTGCAGCCCCAGAAGAATGGCCTGTGCTTCAAAGGGGCCTATCCAGATGGGCAAACTCCTTTTCTCTTCCTCGTCGACCAGAACCACCACAGCCATAGAGTTCTTCTGGTCAAACATTAAGCCCTGAACCTTCATCTTCAGCATGGAGCCGGTCATCCTTCTCTCAGTAATCTTTCCTAAATCTATCTTTCACATCATATTATAACGGAAGTCGACCTTTAAAGTTCCCCAAATTCTCCCAAAAACTTCTCCCGCCCAAAAAAAGCAAAGAAATTACTGACGAGTAAGTTTTGGAAGTCCTCCACAGGAATTCCCAGAAGTTCACAAAGGAAAGTCGCAGTATAAACCAGAAAGGCAGGTTCATTTCTTTTGCCCCGTTTTTTTTGAGGAGCCAGATATGGCGCATCAGTTTCCAGAAAAAGGCGCTCACGAGGCACGGAAAGCGCTGTTTCTCTGATTCGATGGGCCTTGGGGAAAGTCACTACGCCTCCAAAGGAAAACCCAACTCTCAAGGGTAATAGTTTCTGAACAATTTCTCGGTCTCCAGAAAAGCAATGCCAAATAACAGGGATATCCTGGGCATACATTTTAAGGATTGAGAGCACATCTTGCTCTGACTCCCGAGAATGAACTATTACCGGTAGGCCATAAGTACGTGCCAGCTCAAGCTGGGCGAGAAAAGCCCGCTTTTGATTCTCAACATGGCTTTTATCCCAGTAATAATCAAGCCCGATTTCGCCAACAGCTACGACCTTGGGGTGTTGCAGATAATCGGCAAGCCTTGAGAAATCAGGTAAGACGCCTTTAATTTCCTGGGGATGAATACCCAAGGCAGCATAAACTCGAGGGAAACGCTCAGCTATGGCAAGCGTCTGGAGCGTAGATTCCAGAGACGTTGCATTGGCCACAATGATCTTTACTTTTGCTTCTTCCGCCCTCTTTATGACCTCTTCAATATCCTCTGCAAACTTAGGATCATCGAGATGAGCATGGACATCAATCCAGAAACTCATCTCACCCTGCTTCCCGGCTCAATGTCCCGGTCCACGGTCAGCAAACTAACTCCACCTTTGCCGTCATCAGCAGCAAGCAGCATCCCTTGAGAAACCACTCCCCGGATAGTCGCCGGCTTCAGGTTGGCAAGAACAATTATTTTTTTCCCTTTTATTTCTTCCGGCCGGTAATACGGCGCAAGGCCAGCAACCAGAGTCCTTTCTTCCCCACCCAGGGAAATGCGAAGTTTCAAAAGAGCCTTGGTACCCTCCACACGCTCCACATCAAGAACTTCTGCCACCCGCAATTCGATTTTCTGAAAATCTTCCAGGTTTATTTCGGGAACCATACATCAAAACCTCCTTATTCGGTCAGTTCTCTATTCTCGGGAAAAGGGGAGCTGGTTTTTCAAGATTAAAGACCTCCGGACCACTTTCCCAACTGATTTCTCGTTCCCAGGAATCAAAATCGGGAAAATCCCCCAGGCCCAGAGCTTTCCACAGCTTACCGCAGGAGCGAGGACAAAAGGGATAAACCATCACAGCGAGAATGCGTGCACAATCCAAAAGACGATAAAGAATACTGGTAAGCTCCTCTTTCTTTTCAGAATCTTTGCTCAATCTCCAGGGTGCCTTTTGGTCAATGTAGCGGTTGCCAAAGTGTACCAGTTTCCAGATACTTTCCAGAACCTGCGCAAAGCCAAAGCGCTCAAAATAAAAGGCAACAGAACTTTTCACTTCCGCAAGCAGCTTCTCCCACTCTTCATCCTGATATAGAGAAGGTCTTTTCACCTTTCCACCCAGGTATTTCCAGGCCATACTCGATGTGCGGTGGACCAGATTACCAAAGTTATCGGAAAGATCTGCGTTAGTACGCTCTATCAAAGACTTTTCCGAAAAGTCACCATCCAGTCCAAAGGTTACTTCACGCATCAGAAAATAGCGGAAACGGTCCACACCGTAACGCTCGATGACCTCATTTGGGTCCACCACGTTGCCTTTGGACTTGGACATTTTTTCTCCTTCCACTGTCCACCAACCGTGAGCAAAAACCATCTGCGGAAGCGGCAACTCAGCAGCCAGCAACATGGCCGGCCAGAGAACAGCGTGAAAGCGCAAGATATCCTTACCCACCAGATGCCTGACCCGAGGCCAGAAGGTTTGAAACTTTATCTCATCACTTCCAAATCCAGCCACGGTAAGGTAATTTATCAGGGCATCAAACCAGACGTAAAAAGTATGTCCGGGATCAGAAGGAACTGGTACCCCCCATTTTACACCAGTGCGAGAAATACTCTGGTCTTTCAAACCACCCCGAACAAAGCTTACCACCTCGTTATAACGGCTCTCCGGCATGACAAAAGAGGGATGTCTTTCGAGATAATCGAGCAACCTCTCCTGCAAACGCGAAAGGGCAAAGAAATAGGTTTCTTCCCTCACTTTTTCCAGAGGACGGCCACAATCAGGACATATCAGTTCCCCGCTCAACTGTCCCTCAGTCCAGAAAGTCTCACAGGGAACACAGTACCACCCCTCATAGTCACCTTTGTAAATGTAGCCTTTTTCATTGAGCAGAGAAAAGAAGGCCTCTACTGTGCGGATATGCCTTTCTTCGGTGGTACGAATAAAATCGTCGTAAGAAATATCCATCTTTTTCCAGAGATCCAGAAAACGCTCAACCACCTGATCGACCAGCTCCTGAGGAGTAACCCCTTTCTCAAGAGCTGCTTTCTCTATTTTCTGGCCATGCTCGTCAGTACCAGTAGCAAACAATACTTCTTTTCCTAACAAACGATGATAACGAGCCAGAACATCTGCAGCACAGGTAGTGTAGGCGTGCCCAATGTGAGGAACATCATTTACATAGTAAATTGGTGTTGTAATGTAAAAACTGCCTTTTCCCATGCCTCACACCATCCTTAACCCATTTCTCTGTGCAAAGGTGACCGCCAAAAGAGTGCACGTACATACATATGCGGCAGTATAAAAAATAAATCCTTTATTTGCAAGACGCAACACTCTGCATATTGATTTCCCTCTTTTCACTGTCTCTCACTATCTCCTGCCAGTACGAAGCGTTGAACTTGCAACCCGGATCCGGACCCAGGTAATCACCAAAGTAAGCATACGCCCTGGCCCTGCACCCACCGCATACTGCACGGTAGTCACAAACACCACAATTCCCTTTAAACAAAGAACGTTCCCGCAAAGCCACCAGCACCGGAGAAGTGTCCCAAATTTCTTTAAAGGGACGTTCCAGGAGTTTTCCCACTGCTATGGGCATGAAAACACAGGGAGTAACTGTTCCATCAGGCTGAAAAGCACAGTATGCTCTGCCTGCACCACACCCTCCAACATACTCCGCTCCAACTCGGGCCAGCTTGCCTTCAGCAGAAGAGTAATGACCGGTTATCACCAGCCCTTCGGGATTCTTTTCCAAACACTTCCTGCCAAATTGAGGGCTGGTACTGAACACCGCAATTTCTTTCTGCATCAAGCAATCGTAAAGTATGTCAAGCATTTCTTCGCGCTCTTCAGGGCTGAGGTCCCACTGCAAAATATCCTTGCCTCTCCCGGTAGGGATAAAGTTGAAGACGTAAAAGCGATGCACGCCCAGGCTCCTGGCAAATTCGTACAGGCGCAAAAGCTCGGAAAAGTTTTTACGGGTAATGGTGGGAGCAACACCGACCAGCAAGCCAGCTTTCAAGGCGTTCTCAATACCCGTCACGGTCCTTTTCCACAAGCCAGGAATGCCTCGAAACTGGTCATGAAACTCTGGGTCAGCACTCTCCAGGCTTATCTCAATATAACTCACCCCACAATCCCGGAGTCTTTTGCACACATCCTCACTCAAAAGAGTCCCATTAGTAGCCACAGAGAGGTAGATTTCTTTTTTGGCCGCATAGGAAGCCACTTCAAAAAGTTCAGGATCGCAAAGGGGTTCTCCACCTGAAAAAGCAAGGGTCGGCACAAAGTTCCGATCCAGTTCATCAATGACCATCAGACGCTCTTTAAGGGTTAACTGTCGGGTTTTTCGGCCAGCATCCTGGTAGCAGTGTTTGCATTTGAGATTGCATGCATTAGTAAAATTCCAGACCACAAGTAACGGACTGGCAAATTTTTGGGGTTGCGTGGCGCCATACTCGGCAACACTCCTTGCCAGGTTAATGGTTGCCCTGCGAATGTTGCGCGGGCCAAATATCTCACGAATTAGATACTCTTTTTTCCAACGCAGTAAAATCCGCAAAATCTCTATGGCGAGATAAATCCAGAAAAAGGTTAATAATTCCATCCAGGAAAGACCCTTTTTACTTTTACCATAATAAAGCAGTATTTTTTCCAGTCTTACCTGCCCTTGGTGGTCCACAGAAGTTGCCCAGCGGAAAAGATAACGCACAATTCTCGAGTTGAGAAATTTACGAACCCTATCAGGATTCATAAAAGCGCGATGCACGTTACATCCCCCCTTGTTACTTCCTATAATCATTTTAGCAGGAAAAGCAAGCTTTACAGGCAATATAGAAGGCAAGTGAGAAAAATTTCATTTCCAGAATTCACCGTATTGAGATAGAATGGTAATGGTCAACTTTTTACGGGAGGTGTAAAAATGTCTAAGGTAGAAACCCTGTTCGAGCTTCCTAAAAAGATGAAAGCAGTGGTTAATTATGCACCGGGAGATTTTCGCCTGGAAGAAGTGGATGTTCCCGAAATCGGACCTGGCGAGGTGCTGCTCAAGGTTGGGGGCTGCGGCATATGCGCTGGAGACATAAAGACTTTTCACGGCGCCAAAAGGATCTGGGGTGGAGATGGGCAGCCCGCCTACATCCGTCCTCCAGTGATACCCGGCCATGAATTTTATGGACAGGTAGTAGCCCTTGGTGAAGGAGCTTCCGAAAAATACGGCCTCTCCTTGGGAGACTGGGCAGTCTCTGAGCAGATTGTGCCCTGCGGTCAATGTCGCTTCTGCAAACGTGGAGAATACTGGATGTGCCAGGTGCACTATATCTATGGCTTTTTCCGGGACGAAGCTGATGGTGCTTTTGCAGAATACGTCCGGCTCCCTAAGAATGCCCTGAACTGGAAATTGCCTGAGGACTTTCCTCTTGAAGCAGCTGCCTATGTGGAACCTCTGGGCTGCGCCATTCATGCTGTGGAGCGAGCTGATATCCAGCTTGACGACGTGGTGGTTATTGCCGGTCTGGGTGCCCTGGGCCTGGGGATGCTCCAGGTGGCCCGCATTAAAAACCCCAAACTACTCATTGGAATTGACATCAAAGAAAAACGCCTGGAATTAGCTCAGAAACTGGGTGCCGACCTGGTGTTAAACCCTGCCAGAGAGGATGTGGTAGCTAAGGTTAAAGAACTCACCGATGGTTACGGCTGTGATGTATACATTCACGCCAGTGGTCACCCCAAAGGAGTCATCCAGGGCCTGGATATGATTCGTAAGCTGGGTCGCTATGTGGAATTCAGCGTGTTTTCAGAACCCACAACTGTGGATTGGAGCATCATTGGAGATGTAAAGGAAATCGACATCCGGGGAGCACACCTCAGTCCCTACACCTACCCCACTGCTATACGGCTTCTCAAAGAAGGAATCGTTAAAGCAGACGAAATCATCACTCACGAGTTCCCGCTGGAAGAGTTCAAAAAAGCCATGGAAGTTGCTGAGAAAGATGAAAATGCCATCCGCGTGGTTCTGAAGCCATAAAAAGCGTGCGAATTCCAAACCCTTCTTTTTTGGAAAAGGGGGCCCAGGGCCCCTTTTTTTCTCTCTACTTTCTCATGTTAAAATAACCCCCTAAAAAAGGAGTGACGCCATAACCCATGCAACACAAATACCCCTTCTTCAAAGTCGGCATAATTGGAGGAGGACAGCTGGCCAAAATGATGACTCAGGAAGCCAAAAAAATGGGCTTCTGGGTTGGCGTGCTTGACCCCACCCCCTCCTCCCCTGCGGGACAGCTTGCTGACCGGCAGATAGTGGCCGATTTTTACAATCCCGAAGCGCTGAAAACACTGGTAGAAGAAAGCGACGTCGCCACTTACGATATTGAGCACGTAAATACTCAGGCCTTAAAAGAAGAAAGCTTACGTCGAAAAGTCTTTCCTTCGCCTGAAGTTCTGGAAATCATTCAGGATAAACTGCGGCAGAAAGAAACCCTATCCAGAGGGGGCATACCTGTACCAAGTTTTTTGCCCGAAGTAAGCCACAAAGCACTCCGGGAGTTAGGAAGCCCTGCCATATGGAAAGCTCGCTTTGGGGGATACGACGGCAAAGGTGTGGCAAAAATAGAAAAAGCAGAGGACCTGGCTTCCCTGCCCCAAAAAGAGGCCTTTCTGGAAGAGCTGGTTACCATAGAAAAAGAGCTTGCAGTGGTTGTGGCCCGAAGCCGTTCAGGAGAGATAGTCGCTTACCCGGTAGTAGAAATGACCTTCCACCCAGCAAACCATATATGCGACCAGGTCTTTGCCCCTGCGCGGATTTCTGAAGAAACAGCCCGAAAAGCACAGGAAATCGCCCAGAAATGCGTGACTCTCCTTCAGGGAGTGGGTGTTTTCGCGGTGGAAATGTTTCTTGACCAAAGTGGCAAGCTCCTGGTAAACGAAATAGCACCTCGTCCTCACAACTCCGGCCACTTCACGATTGAGGCCTGTGTTACCTCCCAGTTCGAACAACACCTGCGGGCAATCTGTGGATTACCACTTGGCTCAACTCAACTTCTCACCCCTGCGGTAATGGTGAATCTTTTAGGAGAAAAAGGAGCGGAAGGAGTTCCGGTTGTTGAAGGACTGGAAGAAGCCCTGACTATACAGGGAGTTTCTTTTCACTTTTACGGCAAAGCGCAAGTTCGTCCTTTTCGCAAAATGGGGCATGTCACCATCGTAGACACTGATTTAGAAGCCGCAATCCGCAAAGCTCAGAGGATAAAAGAGATCCTGCACATCCGCTCCTAAAAAGCTTTTTTTAGCAAGTGAACAAGGAGGGCAACACCATGAAAATAGCGGTTTTTTCTGATATTCATGGAAACATATTCGCCCTGGAAGCAGTGTTGAAAGATATAGAGAGACATCGCCCAGAGGTTACAGTATGTTTGGGCGACCTGGTAGGCTACAACCCCTTTCCTAACGAAGTAGTTCAGAAAATTCGCTCACTCGCCATCCCCACCATCATGGGCAACTACGACCAAGGGGTAGGATTTGACCTCGATGACTGCGGATGTGCTTATCGAAGCAGCGAAGAGAAAGCCAGAGGGCATATTTCTCTCTCCTGGACCAGGAAGGTGGTAACCCCGGAGAATAAAGCTTTCCTGAGAAATCTATTATCCCGTTACGAAATCAAGCATTCAGCATACCATTTGCTCTTTGTGCATGGCAGCCCACGCCGCATCAACGAGTACCTTTTCCCAGACCGGCCCGATTCCAGTTTCTTTCACATGATGCAGAACGAAGAAGCCAACGTTCTCGTTTGCGGACACACCCACATTCCCTTCGCAAGAGAAGTTGGTACCCTGAAAGTGATTAACGATGGAAGCGTAGGCCTTCCCAAAGACGGCAACTGGAAGGCCTGCTGGGCGCTGATTGAAATCGAAGAAGGTTTTAAGGTAAGCTTTCAGAGAAGTAGCTACGACCGGGAACTCCTACGGGAGGGATACAGGAACAACCCAGAACTCCCCTTCTTTGCAGAAGAACTCATGAAAGAGCAAGAAAGCGAACCAGAAAAGAAAGGTAAGGAAAACCCCTGAAGGATTCCCCTTACCTGCTCTACAACCTTAGATAGCCTTAAACCTGAAAAATGGCAATCTTACTTTTCAGATCCTCTGCAAGTTTAACCAGTGTCTCGGTAGCAGAAGTAATTTCCTCAAGTGATGCATTCTGTTCTTCCGTAGAAGCAGAAACTTCCTCACTGGATGCGGCGTTCTCTTCAGCAATGGAAGCAACGGAAGCGATTTTTTCGGTTATACTCTTAATGGATGCTGTCATCTCTCCAAGAGAACGGCTGTTTTCTTCGGAAAGATTGGCTATCACCTCTGCCTCTTCGCTGGTTCTGGAAAGTAGCGCTTTGGCCCTGTTGAGAGACTCAGAAAGAGCGTCAATTTCACCAAGCGTCCTCCCCACCGAAGCAATGATTGCCTCGAAGTTCTGATTCACTTCTTTTTGCTGCTCCACTCCTTTCTGTACCTCATTCTGTGCTTCATCCATGCTGGAAGAAACTTTCAGCATATCCTTACGGACTTCTTCAATAAGGTAAGCAATCTGGTCAGCAGCCTTGGAGGATTCTTCAGCCAGTTTGCGCACTTCCTCAGCCACCACCGCAAAGCCTCGCCCAGCATCTCCAGCCCGGGCAGCTTCAATGGCAGCATTGAGGGCCAAGAGGTTGGTCTGCTCAGCAATGCCGGTAATAATACCTACTATACTGCTTATCTCCTCAGAGCGAGCACTCAAAGTGCGAACCGCTTCAGCTACCTCCTGAGCCGCAGAAGATATAGTCTGGATGTTTCCGCTCAAACCCCTGAGAAGCTCTTTGCCTCTTTCGGCTTCTCTTTTGTCGTTCTGAGCCTCGTCAGCGGTCCGTTTCAGCGCATCCTCGATGGCAACCATTGCAGCCAAATTTTCTTCCATATGAGAACGAATGTTGCGCACCGCTCCCACGTTGCGCTCGGTGGTTTCCAGGAGAAGATCGGCCCTTTGAGCAATACCAGAAACCTCCTGTTCGACGGCTCCCAACTCTTCGCTCTGATGATTAGAACCTTCTGCCACCTGGGAGATAGTCTGAGCTATTTCCTGGGTGGCTTTGGAAACCTCCTGAACCGATGCAGCAAGCTCTTTTGCAGAGTTGAAAAGCAAAGAAGAGGCATTGAGAGTTTCGCCAACGATGCCCTTTATGCTCTGAATCATCTTCAAAAACGCTCCAGCCAAAACGCCTACTTCATCACGCAATTTGCGCTGAATAGTTTCCAAAAATCCAGTATCAATCTTCAGGTTGCCTTGGGCCACTTCCTGAACCAAGTATGTGATTTTCCGAAGATTACCGGTTATCCGACCCACGATAACCGTAACCAAAACGGAGATCAAGATAGCTACAACTACAATAACCAGGATGACCATTTTGCGCATTGCAAATACATCTTGATACACAGAAGCAACCGGTACTTCAGCAACCACCCTCCAGCCCGAAGTGGGAGAAAGGGCAAAAGCTAACAAAGAAGCAGCATCGCCAGAGTTAATTTGTAAGACCCCGACATCGCTGCTAAAGAATGCTTCAATCTGGGAACCAAGCAAGTCTTTTATGTTAGCCTTAAAAGCCATTTCCTCCTCTGGATGCAACATCACCAGCCCATCACTGCCAACTAAATAGAAAACTCCTCCTTCCCCTATGGACAGACCAGAAACCAAATCCTGGATATCCCTTCCTTCAACCTCAAAGACCATCGCTCCAATTACCTGGTCTTCAACAAGCTTGGGAGTGGCTAAATAATAAATCAACTTACCGCTTTCAGGATTCATAAAAAGGTTAGAGAGGTTCGCCTTGCCCTGTTGAATAGTTTTTGTAAAAAACGGATACTGCGAAAAATCAACCCGATTACCCAGGCTATCAGTAGCTTCCCCGCTGGGATTGGCCCAAAAAGAATTAAAAGCACTCAACTTGCCTTCTTCTGCCTGGCGTATCTTTTCTTTGAGGACTACTTCTATGGACTTTGCTCCCAAATTTACCAGGCTGCTTATCTCTCTATTGGTCTTATCCAGCAACGACTTCTGAAAATTGGAAAGACCGTAAAAGCCAATAAAACACAGAGGCAACAAAGAAAACAACAAAAACCAGAAAAGTAGCTTCCCCCTTAGGCTACTTTTTCTTTTCATTTAAGCTTCTCCCCTAATTTTCTTTGTTTTCTTCAATTTCCTCGAGCTTGGCCTTTTCTTCCTTGCTGAGCACCTTCTGAAGGTCCAGAATTATCACCAGTTTGTCCTCAAGCTTGCCCACTCCCTGGATATACTCTTCCTGGATGGAAGCAATAAGGGGCGAAGGAGGTTCAATTTTGTCCTCAGAAATGCGCAACACCTCATCAACGGCATCCACTACCATGCCCACTGTATGAGGAGCCACCTCGACCACTATAACCCGGGTATCCTTGGTAACTTCTTTTTCGGGCAACCGGAAGCGTTTACGAAGGTCTATAATCGGGATAACCCGCCCTCGCAAATTAATAACACCCTCTACAAAAGAAGGTGCTCCTGGCACCTTAGTTGGCGACTGAAAACGAATTATTTCCTGTACCTGATGAATATCTACGCCGTAATACTCCTTACCCAGCTGAAAAACCACCAGCTGTACTTCGTTAAAGTGACGACCACTTTCCTGAACACTCATTTCATCAAATCCCCCTTTCTAACAGTCCTCGAATTTAAATATCGGCAAAGGAGCCATTTTTTTTAGGGGAAAAGAGCGATGTTTAACAAAAACCTCAAAAAGCTATCAAGACCATGCAAACGAGAAGCACTTCAACGGTACTCATTCACTGCCTCAAACAAAGCCAGCAGGTTTTCAACCGGGATTTTGGCCTGGATGTTATGTACAGTGGCGAAAACAAAGCCTCCACCTTTCTTGAAAATTTCTATAAGTCGGCGAACTTCCTCCTTTACTTCCTCAGGTTTTCCAAAAGGAAGAGTGGTCTGGGTATTCACACCTCCACCCCAGAAAGTAAAATCCTTACCAAACTCATCCTTGAGCCTCTGGGGGTCCATTTCAGCAGCCGAAATCTGAACCGGGTTGAGGATATCAAACCCGGCTTCTTTTAGGTCTGGAAGAAGGGCGTAAACTGAGCCACAGGTATGAATGAAGGTTTTCCAGGACGTGTTCTGATGAACCCAATCATTGATTTTTTTATGGAAAGGTTTGAAAAGTTCTCGATACAGTGAAGGGGAAATAAACGGACCGTGCTGAGAGCCAAAATCAGTTCCGGAAATCACAATCACCTGAATACGTTCTCCCACTGCCTGGTGGAATCTCTTCAGGTTTTCAAGGCCGATTTCGGTCATACGGGAGAAAACTTCCTTGAGAAACTCCTTGCGGGTCATCAGGGAAATATACCACTCTTCCACATCCCGGATGCCCTTGGGGTCTGGAAGGGCTGGACCGGGAACATAGGCGATATCACCTAAGTTGGTTCCAGGAACTCCTGAAGACACCACAGCATAATCCGTTTCTTCATAAAGCCGTTTTGATTCTTGCTCGTAATAGCTTAGTTCTTCATCAGTAAGCAGGGTATATTCCTCAATCTGATCTTCAGCTTTGAGGTCTTCATCGCGAAAGGGCTTTTGGCGGATAATGGCATCATGGTAAAACCCATCTTTGGGCATTTTGGCAGAAGGTGGAAAACGGGTATCGCCAAGGGGGTACTGGTAGATATCGCCATTGGCATCAGGAGTGGTGTTGAACTTGCCGGGAACTAAAAGTGGTGTACCATCAAAAAAAGTCCAGGGTTTCCAGTCAGTATTTTCAAAACCAAAAAAGTTTTTAGGAGGAAAAAGAGGTACCGTGTCTATCCCCAGAACCTTGCGCAATTCATCGTCAACCTCTCCCAGCATCTGAAAAGGGTCGATAACTTTAACTGGTTCATCCTCTCTGATAAGGCCAAGGGCTACTTTTAATTTGTGGAGGCTGGAAACATGGATTCCAGTAACTAAGGTAGAACCAAGGTCCAGAGGAAGAACATCCGTTTCGTGGTGCTCAAGAGAAGCAATAACACGCTCGCGCGGAGTCATAAAAACGCCCTCCCTTGTTTTTGAATTCCAAAACGTTGTACTTAGTTTAGCACAAAAGGGAGGGCGCTAAGACTATTTAGTCAAAGCTGGAAGCATAAATCAGAGCTCCCGGTAGCAGAACCACCAGTCAAAACATTCCAGTTCGCCTTTTTGTGCTTTTTGCAACCGCTCTTTAGCGGCCTCTCCGGTTGCTGCCGGTGGAACGATAACTTTGTTACCAATAAGCTCATTGTTTGGCCAATTTTCAGGCAGAGCCACTTTATTGGCATCTGAAACCTGCAAGGCCTTAACTGCTCTCAAAACCTCGCCCACGCTGCGACCTACTTCTTGAGGATAGTACATCATTAACCGTAAAATACCTTTGTCATCAACTACAAACACTGCCCTCACCGTGTTGGTACCTTTCTGGGGATGAATCATACCCAGTTGAAAAGCCACCCTACCCAACTCATCGGCAATTACCGGGAAAGGAATTTTTACTCCCAGTTTTTCTTCAATCCACTCTACCCACTTTATATGAGCAAAAACCTGATCCACTGAAAGGCCGATAAGCTCGGTGTTAATCTTCTTGAATTCTTCCGCTTTTTTCGCAAATGCCACGAACTCAGTGGTGCAAACCGGAGTAAAGTCTCCAGGGTGGCTGAAAAGCACAAACCACTTACCCGCATAGTCCCCGGGCAGTTTTTTGATGCCGTGGGTGGTCTTCACCTCCATTTCCGGAAATTTCTCACCAAGAAGTGGCATCCTGGCTTGATTCTCCATCTCCATTTCCCCCTTTTTTCTTTTGGTTATCTAACTTGCACTCAGGGCATAAACCCCTGAGATAAAGCTCTTTACTTTCTACCTCAAAGCCTTCCAGGCCTTCCCACTGCAACCCTTCAAAGGAAAACCCAAAATCATAGACCCTACCACACCGAGAACACCTGAAGTGACCGTGGTCTTTTAAATCGGCATCAAAACGCGCCCTATCTCCTTCAACCGTGATAACTTTTACTAAGCCGGCCTCAGTGAACGCTCGCAGGGCATTGTAAACCGAAGTTCTGGAAAGAGTAGGCATTTCCTCTATCAGCGAGGAGAAAATCTCCTCCGCAGTAGGGTGAGTACGGTGTGCTAACAGGTATCTGAGTACCTGCATCCTCACATGCGAGGGCCGTAGTCCTTTTTGAGTTAAGTATTTCTTAATTTGCTTTTGAGAATACACTTTCCAGTTACCTCTTTACAATAAATTCTATTTTGTAATAATTACAAATTTATTATAAATACACTTTTGTAATATGTCAATACAATTCCCAAACCCTGACCAGAATTTTTAAAAAAATAGCTTCCCTTTTATCTAACGCATCTTTAACTCTGAAAAAAACCGGTGCCAGCTCAAAAACACTGAAGTTGACAAAAAAGGGTTTTGGGAGTATATTTTTCACGCAAGGTGCGCCCGTAGCTTAACTGGATAGAGCAACGGACTACGGATCCGTAGGTTGGGGGTTCGACTCCCTCCGGGCGCGCCAGGAAGTGCTGAAGCCCGCTTTATAAGCTGCTCGAGAGCGCAAGCGTCCTCTTTCTTTTAGGGGTTGTTTTTTGGTTATAAAAACCCCGAGTCCGTGCTTCTTGAATGGCTCAAACTTGCCAACATTTTTGAACGAAAAGACACAATAAAGAGGCTACAACACGTTTTACCTGTTTGAGATTTTCGAGAAAAGAAGTATTATTACTATCGAGTAGAAGTAGAGTTGGTTAACAAGCTATACCAAGAACGGCAAAAAGGTATTAACGGAAACCTACATCTTGTCTGGGTTTTTTCCTCCAATTTAGTGCACAACGCTCACTCACCCCCCAATCTTAATAAAAAAACAAAGTCCCCAATAACCTCCCTTTTGGGCTTCACTTGACCTTTTCCAGAATACGTGCTTTTCCTACATCTTAATCAACATGTCACTTATCCCCGGCCCAGCGCTTCAAAACACTCTGCTATAGTATAATTAAGCAAAAATCGCTTCCGGGAGGCAAAAATGAACAAAAAGGCCTTCCTTATCGATATGGACGGCGTGCTGGTTTACGGAGACCGGGCTATACCGGGTGCCAGAGAGTTTATAGAAAAGCTGAGGGAAAAAGAATACAAGTTTCTGGTTCTCACTAACAATTCGCAGTACACACCTTTTGACCTGCAACACAGAATGAGTCGGGCAGGCATTGACATTGAAGCTGAACGCTTCTTCAGCAGTGCAATGGCTGCCGCACATTTCCTGAGCAAGCAAAAACCAAAGGGTTCCGCCTTTGTCCTGGGAGGTACTGGTCTCTATCAAGCCCTGAATGAAGTAGGTTACTCTTTCACTGATTACCGGCCTGATTTCGTGGTACTTGGAGAAATGGAGCATTATCCTTACGATAAAATAATCCGCGCCTGCCAGCTCATTGCTTCCGGCGTGCCTTTCATTGCCACCAATCCTGATCCCTCAGGTCCGGGTAAAGAAGGAATTGTTCCCGCCTGTGGAGCGGTAGCGGCACTCCTTGAAAAGGCCACAGGATATGCTCCCTATTTCGTAGGAAAACCCAACCCCCTTATTCTACGTGCCGCTTTGAGGTATCTTGACGAGCATTCAGAAAATGCAGTGATGATTGGTGACCGTATGGATACCGACGTTCGGGTGGGACTGGAAGCAGGTATGGAAACCATTCTGGTTTTAAGTGGGGTGACCAGACCTGAAGACATTTCCCACTTTCCATACCGTCCAACCCGGGTGGTCCCCTCAGTAGCTGAAATAGAACTGTGACAGAAATTTTGCAGAAACTTTAACCTTACAAAGTCCAAAACATGCTAAAATCCTTAAAAACTTAAAGATGAGGTGCCCTATGAAACCTAAAGTTTATCATTTCTCCTCTCAAGAGGGAAAGTTAATCGAGCGCATTGTTGACCAGGAAGAAGCACAAATCAACCACATAATCCTTCCTTCAGGAGAAAAAGTACCTGAACACCACAGCAACTCCAACGTTTACCTGATAATCATCCAGGGTGAAATGAGCCTCTCTCTGGAAGGTGAAAAAGGGCGGTACTCCCGGGGAAGCATACTTCAGATATCCTATCATACCAGAATGCTGATAGAAAACGAAGGCAAAGAACTCCTGGAGTTCTTTGTAGTCAAAGCGCCTCATCCCGAAAAATATAAAAAATAACCCAAAAGCAAAAGAGCTTTCAGGTCGTCACAAAAGCTTTGCTTTCAGGAAGCCTTTCAAAAACTTGCCCAGGCTGACCCGGCCAAACATACCCATGAGCTGGGCCTCTCCAAGAATATGGCCTTCAATAAGCTCCAGAACCTGCTTTCTGGTCAAGCCAGCTTCCCCAGGTAGTTCTGTATCAAGGGCTATCAGCCTGAAAAAGTAGCGGTGTGGCTTGCCAGGTGGAGGGCAAGGACCCCCATAACCCAATTTTCCAAAGTCGTTTTTACCTTGAAAGATGTGTTCCATAATAACTGCTTCGTTGATTTTGCCCACACCTTTGGGTAAGGCGGAAAGCGAAGGAGGAATGTTGTAAAGGACCCAGTGCGTAAAAATACCTCGCGGGGCATCAGGATCTTCGCAAATTAACACCAAACTCCTGGTACCCTCGGGTAAATTTTCCCAGCAAAGGGGAGGAGAGAGATTTTCCCCTAAACAGGTATACTCGAGTGGGATTTCACTCCCCTGGGAAAATGCCTCGCTTTTCAGCGTGAAAATGGGTATCCCCTCCTGGGCAAGCAACCCGAAACCACTCAAAAGAGGCAAAAGCAAAACTAACCAGCCCAGTCTCTTCACGTCAGACCAACCTCCTTACTGGGCAGCAGCTCGCACTTCCAGTATAATCCTCCACTCTCAGAAAAACAACCAAAAGGCCACGTCTTAAGACGTGGCCTCAGCCCCTTATCAACCTCAAGGTTTTTTCGGTGGCTCCACTATCTCCAGAGTCTCCTGCATAGGTCCTGCAAAATAAGCGTAACGGAAACCATGCGTCTCAGTTAAGGGAAGAACAACCGGTATCCCCTTCGCTCGGAGCGCTGCGAAAGTTTTGCTCGCATCTTCCACCTGGAGTGCTATATGGAAAGAAGAAGAATGCGACCACTCATCATCCGAGGGTGCAATGATCTCAAGCAACGTATTCCCCAAATCCAGAAAAGCTATATCTGCTTTTTCACCCTCATCGTAAAAGCGCTCTGTAACTTTAAACCCCAAAACCTCGCCATAAAAACGCAGGCTCTCCTCCATATCCCGGGTAAAAATTGCCACGTGGTGCAAACCTTTCCAGGATAAAGCGCCCATACATTTCACCTCGCCTAAAGTACTTCCACTTTACTTGCAAAATGCCGATATTTGGTAATCACTTGCTCTCTGACAACTTCAAAAGTACCCTGTAACTTTATATCTTCTGAAGAAGCACCTACCAGCACTTCAAAAACACCCGGTTCCACCACAAAACGCATATGCTCATCATAAAAGGCGAGCTGCTCGGGATAAAGCGTAAAGGTAACGGTGCGCTCTTCTCCAGCCTCAAGGTGCATTCGCTTAAACCCCTTGAGTTCCTTGCTCGGCCGGACCAAAGAGGAAACAAGGTCTCTAACATAAAGCTGCACTACCTCATCCCCGGCAACCCTACCAGCGTTTTTCACCCGAAAGCGTATCCTGATGCCTTCCAAAGAAGTGACCCGGTCAGGTTGAATCTGAAGGTCCTGGTACTCAAAACGCGTATAGCTTAGACCGTACCCAAACGGGAAAAGTGCCCGAGCATCAGTTTCAATATACTCGCTGAAAGCGGTGGATTTCCGGTTATAGTAAACAGGTATTTGTCCCACTTTCTTTGGGAAAGAAATCGGCAGCCTTCCAGCTGGGTTGTAGTCACCAAAAAGCACATCAGCCACAGCATTTCCGCCCTCTTCCCCAGGATACCAGGCTTCAAGAATGGCAGAAAGATTTTCCGCTTCCCACCCAAGCTCCAGAGGCCGCCCATTGACAAGAACCAAAACTATTGGTTTTTCAAGTTTTTTAAGCTCTCTGAGCAGCTCTCTCTGCACTCCAGGAAGGGTAAGCTCTGTACGGTCGCTTCCTTCACCCGAAATAGACTGTTTGAAAAGTCCACTTCGTTCACCCATGACTGCTATAATCACTTCCGCTTGCTGGGCAACGTTTAGGGCTTCCTGAAACCCATCCCGCGAGTCATCGCCCAAATCACATCCTCTTGCATATAAAACCTCGGTTTGAGGAGAAACTTTGTTTTTAATGCCTTCAAGGACACTCACTGTCTTAACCCATTCCTTCCAGACGGCCTCCTTGCCTTTCCAGGCCTGGACACTGGGAATATGTGCACTGTAGCTGTAATCTCCGTGGAGGTTAATTTTCTCCGCCGCATTGGGGCCAATCACTGCTATGGCCTTCACATCTTTACTGAGCGGAAGCACTCCGTCGTTTCTCAAAAGAACCATTGAAGCACAGGCTATTTCTCGGGCCAGAGCACGCTCTTCTTCGGTATCCAAAACTTGAACAACTTTTTCACTTTGCACGGTAACCATCTCTTCTTCAAAAAGCCCCAGCTCAAACTTAACATTGAGAACCCTTCGCACTGCTTCATCAACGACTTTTTCGCTTAACATGCCTTCGCGTACAGCATCAACGATAAACTGGTAACAATCAATATCGGGAAGCTCTATGTCTATTCCAGCTTGAAGAGCCTTTATGGCTGCTTCTTTTGCATCCCGGGCTACTCGGTGAAAGTTCTCAAGCATGCGTACTGCATTGTAATCTGAAACCACAATGCCTTCGAATCCCCACTCCTCACGAAGTATTCTGGTCAACAAAAAATAAGAAGCAGCACAGGGAACACCATCTATATCGTGATAGGCGTTCATGATAGAGCATACTCCAGCTTCCCGAACGGCCACCTCAAAGGGGAAAAGAAAAACCTCACGCAATTCACGTTCCCCTACCCGAGCAGGACCAAGGTTGCGACCTCCTTCAGAAATGCCGTAAGCAGTAAAATGTTTAGCAGTAGCTACAACCCCCTGGCGCAAGTCTTCCCCTTGTAAACCCCTGATGTACGCAGCACCCATTCGGGAAACCAGGTAGGGATCTTCGCCAAAAGTCTCTTCGGTCCTTCCCCAGCGGGGATCTCGAGGAATATCAAGCACCGGAGCCAGGCCCTGATGGACCCCCAGCGCACGCATTTTTTTACGGATGGTAGTGGTCATTCGCTCTACAAGCTCTGGCGAGAAAGTGCTCCCCAACGCGATAGCCTGGGGGAAAACAGTAGCTCCTCTCATCATCAATCCACTTAAGCACTCTTCATGGATCATAGCCGGAATACCCAACCGCGTTTCTTCTCTTAAGAAGCACTGGATTTCATTGCCAAGTTCTACTGCCCGCTGAGGATCGGCTTCAGGATCGCCAACCAAACGAGTTATCTGACCAATGCCATTTTTGAGCAACTCCCGGGCTTTAGTCGGCGAAAATTTCCCGTCTTCGGTAAGGCGATTAGAATGCACTGCGCAAAGCTGGGCTACTTTTTCCTCAAGAGTCATTCGAGAAAGTAAATCACGTACCAGTTCGGATGTTTTGCCCATCTTGACTTACCTCCTTTTTATTCCCTGCCTCTCAGGGAGATTATTCCCATCAGGGCCATAAAGATGACACCTGACCATCCTTCCATCAACAAAGGTCTCAGCAGGCATTTCTTCAGGGCATAGCTCTCCCTTTTCCGGGCAGCGGTTTGCAAATTTGCAACCTTCCAAAAGGTACTCCTCTTGTTCCTCAAGAAGTTGGATAGTGGTTCTATACCGCATTCTGGGATCCGGTTGAGGAATGGAATTCAAGAGTAGCTTCGTGTAGGGATGTTTTGGGTCTCCAAGCACTTTCTCAGTCGGCCCCATCTCAACCAGGTTGCCCCGAAACATAATTCCAATTCGGTCACTTATGTAATAGGCGGTAGCAAGGTCATGGGTGATATAGAGCACACTGACGCCAAAATTGTCGCAGAGTTTCCGAAAAAGGTTAACGATAGACATGCGCAACGACGCATCAACCATAGAAACCGGCTCATCAGCAACAAGAAGAGAAGGATTGGCAAGCAGTGCCCGGGCTATGGAAGCCCTTTGCAATTGACCGCCGGAAAACTCACTGGGATACTTACCGGAAATCTCTTGCAAGGAAAGGCCAACTGCCTTTAGCTTTTCATCGATTAAAGAGTATGCTTCCGAGGGAGTAGCTGCCAAATCAAAGTTATGCACCGTTTCCAAGAAATAACTTTCCACTCTTCGCAAAGGATTGAAAGTCTCGAAGGGATTCTGGAAAACTGCCTGCACCTGGAGGAACCATTTCCTCCGGTTTCTAAATCCCTCCACATCCTCTCCCCTAAAAAGTATTTTGCCTGAAGTAGGGGTCTCAAAGCCCAGAATCATCCTGGCGGTAGTTGTCTTGCCACATCCGCTCTCCCCAGCAAGGGTGAAAATTTCGGCACTCTGTATGGAAAAAGTAACTTCATCCACAGCTTTGATGCGAACTCGAGATAAAAAACTACCCAGAGTAAAAACTTTGGAAAGGCCTTTTACTTCAAGTAAAGGTCCCATGGTCAGCTCCTCCGTACAACCAACAAGCTACCTTGTGTCCAGCACTTACTTCCACAAACTCGGGTTGTTTGCTGCTGCAAAGCTCTGTGGCTTCTGGACAGCGAGGATGAAAAGCGCAGCCAGGAGGTGGGTCTACTAGGGAAGGTGGATTCCCGGGAGCACTTTCTCTCACTCTTTTGTCACCAATCCGGGGCAGGGAATTGATAAGGTAACGGGTGTAAGGATGAAAGGGATTGGTAAACATTTCTTTGGTTGAGGCTTCCTCAACAATTTTTCCAGCATACATGATGACCATATGGGTGGCAATGTTAGCATGAATGCCCATGTCGTGAGTAACCAGGACTATAGTGTTTTTGAGCTGTTTCTGTATCTCCTGAAGAAGCTGCAACACCGCCCTTTGCGCCACTACATCCAAAGCGGTAGTGGGCTCGTCAGCAAGGATAACCCGGGGGCTAAGCAAAGTGGCAAGCGCTATGGAAACTCGCTGCCGCATGCCTCCTGAAAGCTGGTGTGGATAGGCATCCAGAAGCCGTGGATAAAGACCCAGTTTTCTTAAATGCTCCTCAGCAAGCGCAAGAAGTTCTTTTTTCACCCTGCTTTGCACATGACTTTGCAAAAAATCCAGAAAAGTGGACTTTATCTTCTTCACCGGGTTAAAAACGCTCATCGAGCCCTGAGGAATGTAGGAAATGTAAGTCCAGCGAAGTTTTCTCATCTGCTCAGAATCAAGTTCTATAGCGTTGAGCAAGCTATCATTTTCACGATAGTAAACAGCCCCTTCAAAAATCTGAAGCGGCGGGTCCGCCTTTGCAAAAAGAACCTTAAGCAGAGTCGTCTTGCCGCATCCACTCTCTCCGGCAATGCCATAAACCTGATCTTCCTGGATATCCAGATTTACACCGTTAACCGCCTGAATCACTTTTTTTCTTCCCGCAACTTGAAGGACATAAAAAGCCCGCAGGTTTTCAGCTTTTAGTACGGTTTTCATACTGCCTTCACCGTGTCCCTATTCTTTGAATCCGCACTCGGGGATCCAGATATTCGCTTACACTGACTGAAAGAAGGTACAGAGCAACCAGAAGAAATACGGTCAATACCAGGGGAGTCAATATCCACCACCAGTGACCAAGAAGCATTGCCTGGTAATCTATGGCCCACTTCAGCATAGTTCCCAGGGTAGGTATCTCCAGTCTGACTAGACCAAGAATGGCCAGAACGATTTCCATGCCAATTGCCCAGGCAATGTTGTTAATCAGAGTAGAGAGTATCAAGGGAATAGTAAAGGGTAGATATTCTTTGGTAACCAGAGGCAAAGTGCCATTACCCGAAAGAAGGGAAGTTTGGGTAAATTCCCGCTCTCTCAGGCTTAAAATCTGGGAACGGATGGTTCGTGCATCCCAGGCCCAACCAAAGAAAGCAAGGAGCAACCCGGTGTTTATCAGGGTCATTGCCTCCCGCAAAAGCATGGCAATCATCACCAGAATTAGGAAAAGAGGTATAACCAGCAGTGCATCAGCAATACCCATGAGCATTCGGTCCACAAGACCACCCCGGTAGCCAGCTACAAAGCCAACCAGCACCGCCACAACCCGTGACACTATGCCAGCGATGAAAGCAATAATCAGAGAATTTCTAATGGCAAAGGTAGCCTCCCAAAACACATCCTGGCCTTTGGAATTGGTACCCAGAATATGGGGCCAGGCAGGGGGCTTATCTCTTGGAACCTGAAGCCAGCGGACAGGATCATAAGGTGAAAAGAAGGAAAGCACAGCCAGCGCTAAAAGCAAACAGAGTAAAACAAAACTCACGGTAAAGCGATAATCTCTAAACAATTCTTTTAGCCACACCATGATTTTCTCCTACCTGTGTCGAATCCGAGGATCAAGAAGTGGATACAGCAAATCGAGCAAAAGAACCGCAGTGGTGATGGTTAAGATGGAAAGCACTGTGATACCCATCACCAGGTTATAATCGCCTCTGGTAACTGCCCGATAAAGCAAAAGACCCATACCGGGATAGGAAAAAACCATCTCCACCATCAAAACACCACTAAAAACCTGACCCAAAAGAAGAGCAAGCTGGGTAACCTGAGGAAGCATGGCATTGGGCAATATGTACCTGAAAATAAGGGTTTTCTCGCGTATTCCTCCACTCTGTGCATACTGAACAAAGTCTTCCCTTTTTACATTCTGAACCAGAAGCTTCATCTGCTGAAACCAGGCCGCACCACCCAGTATGACTAAAGTAAGTGCCGGCAAAAAGGAATGTTTCAAAACAGCCACAACCAGAGCAAAGTTAAAAACCACTCTCCTTCCAAACACCAGACCTCCAGGAGGAAAAATCCTCCAGGCATAAGCAAAAAGGATTAACAGGAGAACTCCAAAAATGTAGTGAGGAATTGGTCGTACAAACATAATTGCTGTATCAAGCGCTTTCGACCAGCTTCGGTGAGAGAAATATCCGGCAATAGCTCCAACTATGTTGCCCAGAAGCCAGGCTATCACAGTAGAGGTTAGAAAAAGGCCCAGAGTCCAGGGCAGGTATATCCGAAGCAGGTCAGAAACCGGGGTCGGAAACTGGAAAAAAGAAGGTCCAAAATCAAAGTGAAGTACTCTTTTCCACATGGTCAGGTACTGTTCCAGCATGGTGCCCTTGAGCCCATACAATTCTTTAAGCGTTTCAGTAAGGCTTCTCACCGCCGTCGGATCCAGAGCACTGCCCTGTGCCTGAATCTGAGCAATCATCTCCAGAACCGGGTCCTGGCCGGTCAAGCGCGGAATGAGAAAAACCGCCGTTATCCCTGAGAAAACCACCAGCACATATTGTATTAACCGTGGCAGAAGATAGCTTCTCAAAAACCGCATCACATTTCCTCCCCAGGGGGGTCCGGCACAGAACCCCAGACCCCCTAAACTCAACTGAGCCTACTTACTTCTTCGCTTTCTCTAAGAAAGGAAGCATATACTTGAAGTTCGGCCAGTGCTGATAGGGCTGAGTATAAGGATTTTCTGCACCAGGATAGTTGGTCCAGTAGTACTCGTCCCAAGCCACAGCGCCACAATAACCATAGGTGGGTATGGTTGGCATTTCTCTTACCAGGATTTTCAAGGCTTCGATACCCAAAGCGATAGTGGTTTCAACGTCTGCAAAGGGGTCAGTCATTCCCATTTCTTCGATGATTTTATCCAGTTCTGGATTGGACCAGCGCGCACCTCCACCTGGCCCAAGAGTAACTGGCTGCCCAATAGGCGTCAGGAGACGTGAATGCCAGGGCTCCAGTGTACGCGAGAGGTCCACTCCAGCACCCCAGGGTTCAGCTGCAGGCCACTGAGTAGAAACTTCAAATTCTCCATTAAGTACTAAGCTATCAAAAGCTTCGGTAGGAGACATGCTCGCCTCTATACCAAATTTCTTCCACTGTTCAGCAACAGCTACTGCATTCCTAAAGTTATGATGTGCAGGATTAGTAGCCGAAAATACTTGTATCTTCCACAAAGATCCATCAGGCAAACGCCACTTTCCATCTTCACCCCTGCTAAAACCGTTCTTCTTAAGGAGTTTCTCTGCAACATCGGGAGCGTACTTCCACCAGCCAATGCCAAAAAGTTCCTTAATGACCTCAGGGTCTTCAGGAACCGGGAAGCCTCGTTCCTTGGCAGCCTGGGCTATCTTGAAAGGCACTTCGGGGTCATAAGGTTTGAACTTTTCACCGTTCCCCAAGTCGAGTTCAAACTCTTTCAACCACCCTTCCAAAGGTTCGAAAAAGGCTTCTCGGTAAGCAGGAACCGGTGGAAGGTGGATGGGGCTAACCGGGGCCATGAGGTCAAAAGCTATCGCCATGTAATCAACAATGTTGATGGCCAGAACCAGAGCCCAGCGCACTTCCCTGTTGTCGTAAGGTTTAACCATGTTGTTAAACATCACCCCGGTAATGCAAGGGTCAATGTTGACCACCCAGGGCCACTCTTTTCTCCAGGCTCTCACTGTATCGCTTTTTTCCAGAACCGCTCGAAGACCCTCAGGTGTATGCTGAGCCATGTCCAGCTCGTGCCGTACCTGAGCAAGAATTTTTGATTCCTCGGTTTCAAATGCTCTGAAAAACACGTATTTTGGTTTAGGCTCACCATACAACATCCCGGTAGGGGTTCTTTCCCAATCTTCCCTGCGCTCCCAGAGAGTCCAAAAACCGGCCGGGTCGTAATCGTAAAGGACATAAGGTCCAGAACTCACCGGCGGGTTGAACTCAAAGGCCAGTGGATCTTCTACCTTTTCAAAAATGTGCTTGGGCATAATGCGCAGACAACCCCATCTATCCAGAAAATGGGTGTGAAACCTGGAATTTGGGCCTTTTAGCTCCACAACTACTGTGTGATCATCTGTCTTATAAACCTTATTCACAAACTCGGCCATGGGACCGTGATAAAGAAGGCCCGGGGTGCGTACATGGAGGTCAATGGTAAATACCACATCATCAGCAGTAATGGGCACTCCATCGCTCCAGTAAATGCCTTCTCTGAGTTTGATAGTCATCTGGGTGAAATCAGGGTTGTAAATAGGCATTTCCGAAGCCAGACCAGGGATAATTTCTCCTGTTGCATAATCTACAGTCCACAAGGGTTCTATGGCCAGCTGCTGCAAACCACGATCCTGCCACCGCCATCCCGACCACAGATTAAAGTTGCTCGGTGTTCCCACTCTACCAGTTAGCTGGTCCGCAATAAGTGTGTCTCCCCTTGATATTCCTGCTGGAAGCTGAGCAAAAGCAGCGAAAGCAAAAAGAGCAACCAACATCACCGAAAGAAACAAAACTGAACATTTGTTTTTCACAACTTTTCCCTCCCTGTAAAATTTTCAATCAGACTAAAAACTATTCACCACTTGGCAGATACTATCCTCTTGAAGCAATGCGTTCTGCTTCTTCTTTAGCTATCCGACACCATCGAATAACGTTTTGAGGGTTATTCCCTATGGTATGGTTATCTTTCATTATCACCTCCACTCGACACCCTTTGGTTATTTCAAGAGCCTTGCGAAGTTTCTTGCGCAAATAATCCTCATCAATTTGAGGCACTGCCAAATCGGTAGGGCTGGGCTTCATTGAATATATGTAATCTGTGCCCAGATATTCGGCCATTTTGGTAAGGTCTGCCCAAGGAGAAACTGAGATCCTCCGAAGCTTCGGAAAGCGCTTCACCACATGCCAGCGAGGGTGTAATGGTTCACAGCACCCATAACAATTCAGGCCAAAGCGCTCCAGAATAGGGTATTGATAGGGAAAGATGAATTCCTCAAACATCTGAGGAGAGACATAGCAGGTTTCTTGACTCTCCGCAAATCCCCACATATCGATGGTGCGCACATGTACCCCATCAAAATCAAGTTGGGGTAATTCGTGAGTGTATCCAAAGCCGCCAGACCCAACGTAGGTACCGTCGTTGTTGAGCGAAAGCAAATTGTTTTTTTCCAGAAAATCCAGTTTTGCAAGATGTCCATCGCGAAGAAAAGACATCAACTGGTGGAGTTCTTTGGGGTGGTCGTACATATCCGTCATAACTTGTTCCAGACCTCGCAGATTAATCAGAGTCCAGGTCATGCCCAGCGTCCACCACCAGGTGGTTTTACGGCGTACCATTAGTAGGTCACCAAAAATTTCCTGAGCAAGCTCAAGAAGTCGCTCACTCGCTTCATGGTCTATGTGGATTTCTGGAAAACGAAGTTTATCCATATCCTGGTAACTTTTGAGAGGAGGTTCCCAGCGGTAAGAACCTTTTGCATCGGTTTTGATTATCTTCTCCTCAAGACCCCAGCCAGTTTCCTGATACACGTAAGGAACATCGAAATAGGGTTCGATTACCTTATCATCTCCCATGGACTCTCCCCAGAATATTTCCTTGCGAAGAGCCATTTCCCAGCTCCTGGCCAACCTGCCTTTACACTGGATATCCTGAGGGGTAATGATTTCATTCCAGCCGTTCTCTGGGTCACAGAAGATAACAGGACGAACTCTCTCAAGGGCGTTAATGCTGTACCAGAGCTTGCGCTTCTCCTCCTGTTCAGGAAGTTCGGCAAGTTCTCGTACCCGCAACGCCAGCTCCCGAAGGACCTCGCGCTCCCAGGGAGTAACCTGAATTTCCTCAATCTGGAAAGATACACGATATAAAGAAGCAACAGTTTGGTCACTTAAGGGCTGCTCACCCACTCTTTTTCCCTCCACAAACAAAAACAAAATTCCTGTTACACGGCTTTTTGTCAATCCCACACCTTAAGCCTACACGGTAAAACTACTTTTCTGGCCTCACCCCCTTTAATCTTGTCTACCAAAATCTCTGCCGCTTCTTTCCCCAACTCTTCCAGGGGCTGTTCCACAGTGGGAATGGGAGGGTCTGTATACTTAACTGCTTCGATCCCGTCAAAACCGACAATAGCAAGATCCTCAGGGACTCTGACACCTCTTTCTTTTGCTACCTGCAACGCTCCAATAGCCATCTTATCGTTAGCAGCGAAAAGGGCAGTAGGTAGAGGATTGGTCTTGAGTAATTTCTCCATAGCTTCCCGACCACTCAATCTTCTAAAATTCCCGGAAGCTATATACTCTTTGCGAAGCTCAATCCCGTGTTCAAGCAAGGTATCCATATAGGCACGGTACCTCTCTTCAGCATGGCGGTGATCTTCCGGACCACGAATATGTGCAATACGACGGTGGCCCTCTTTTATGAGGTAGGCAACTGCTTCCTTTGCTCCCTGGTAGTGGTCTATATCAACATAACTTACTCCATCTCCTTCTACTCTCTGATTAACCACTACAAAGGGAAACTTTTCCTTCACAAGCTCGCTGACTTCTGAATAGTGGACTGGCCAGTGAGAAAGAATAATCAATCCCTCAAACAGCCGATTGTGGGCAATATTCAAAAGAGCTTCTCGTTTGTCCAAGGGATGTCCGTTATAAAACTCCCCTTTAACTACTATTTGCAGGTAGTAACCCTGAGCAGAAACAGCGGTTAATAAACTATTCAGCAGGTTGCCGTAAAAAGTGGAAAGTTTTTTCCCTCTGATGAAAGCGCAAAGAAGAACAGTATTGGTTTTGCCCTTGACTAAATGGCGAGCAAGGATATTGGGACGATAACCCAGCTTACGTGCTGCCTCCAGAACCTTTTTTCGGGTTGCCTCAGCAACCTGGCCTTTTCCGCTTAAAACCAAAGAAACGGTAGCTGGAGATACTCCAGCCAAACGAGCTACGTCCTTGATGGTTACCGGCAAGTTTTTTTATCCTTTCTTAAAACGATTTATTTATGATTACATTTTAGCAATATAGTTTTTATTGTCAATAACAAAACATTATTTAAATGTTTTTAAATCGTTTTAAGAAAGTACCAAAATAAAAACTTACCAGGTCCATCAATAAAGAAGAAAACACTGAAGTTGAAAAAAGAAGGAAAAGATAATTCTTTACCCTATCCTCTGTTAATCAAGCTGGCCAGATACCCGGCACCAAACCCATTGTCTATGTTAACCACAGCTACTCCACTTGCACAGCTATTCAGCATAGCCAAAAGCGCAGCCAATCCTTTAAAGCTGGCTCCATAACCTACGCTGGTGGGAACAGCGATTACAGGTCTTTCGACCAGACCACCCACCACGCTGGCCAGAGCGCCCTCCATCCCCGCTACCACTATAACCACTTTTGCACCCCTTATAACGTTTAGATGTGAAAACAATCTGTGAATTCCTGCCACTCCCACATCAAATATCCTCTCCACCCGGTTACCCATCATCTCAGCCGTCAGAGCCGCTTCCTCAGCCACCGGAATATCGGAAGTACCTGCAGTAATTACAGCAATATAAGTATCGCTCACTTCGATTTTTCTCCGTCGGATAACTATCGCACGTGCCAGATGGTGATACTCAGCCTGGGAGCAAATTTCTTTTACTGCCTGATACGTTTTCTGGCTGGTCCTGGTCACCAGAATGTTGCTATCCTTTTTTAGCATTTCACTTACTATCTCCACCACCTGCTCTTCGGTCTTCCCTTCCCCATAAACTACCTCGGGGTAACCCTTTCTAAGCTCCCGGTGGTGGTCCACCTTGGCAAAACCCAGGTCTTTAAAGGGCAATTCTTTTAGACTATCCAGCACTTCATCGATGGAAATCTCATCCCTTTTTAGCTGCTCAAGAAGCTGTCTCAGTTTTTCCTCGTCCATTGCACAACACCTCATTTAAACTTCCTGTTCGATACCCTTCCAAATCAAGAGCCACATATTTAAAACCCATCCCTTTAAAATTCCTGACTACCTCATCCAGAAGCTGAAATTGGAAAAATCTTCCCCGCTCAGAAGGGGCAACTTCTATTCTGGCCAATTCCTCGTGAAGTCTCACTCGTACCACCTTGAACCCCATATTTCTCAGGTAAAGTTCTGCTTTTTCTATTTTTTTCAGGTCTTCTACTCTTACTTTCTGTCCGTAGGGGATTCTTGAAAGAAGGCAAGCATAAGCTGGTTTATCCCAGGTGGGAAGATTTAACTCCTTGGAAATAGTCCTTATTTCCTCCTTGGTAAAACCCACTTCACACAAAGGACTCTTTATCCCCAGCTCCCGCAAGGCTCTGAGCCCGGGCCGATAATCTTTCGAATCATCTGCGTTGGTTCCATCCGCCACCCAAGCCAATCCCTCTTTCTTGGCAAAACCCAATATCTCCTTAAATAGAGCCTTTTTACACAGATAACACCTCTCAGGAGGGTTGTTCTTAACCTCGGGTAGAATTTCTTCTTTGCGCTTTATTACGTGCTTTACCTGCAACTTTTGGGCAAGCGCAACAGCCTCCTCGACTTCCCAACGGGCATGGTAGGGTGTATCCACGGTGAAAGCCACCATCCGATCTCCGAGAGCCTGCCTGGCTGCATAGAGCAAAAACGTACTATCCACTCCTCCTGAAAACGCCACCACCAAACTACCCAGAGTTTGCAAACTGGAAAGCAATTCTTGATATTTCTCTTCTCCAGTCATCGTATTGCCCCTTTCAAAACTCGAATCGCCTCTTCCACGGTAAATGGAACCTTCTCTTTAGGAAAGCCCGCCCGCAAAAAAAGTTCAGATATCCTGGGAAAAACCAGATTAGCTTCAGCAAGTACTTCTTCTTCAAGGAGTAAATCCTTGCCTCCCTCTTTTAATACCCTCCCCTCTTTCAAAATGATCACCTTATCCGCCCACTCTGCAGCCAGGTCCACATCATGAGTTGCTATAAGCAGGGTTTTTCGATTTTTACAGAGCTCATCCAGCATCCAAAATAGCTCCCGCTTTCCCTGGGGGTCAAGATAGGTTCCTGGTTCATCCAAAACGATGATTTCAGGTTCCATAACCAGAACCCCAGCCAGAGCAACCTTTTTCTTCTCACCGTAGCTCAGGTGATAGGGAATTCTATTCCTAAGGTGCCACACACCAATAAGCTTAAGCACCTCTTCAACTCTTTCTTTTACCTCTTTTTCCTGCATACCCAGATTGAAGAGCCCAAAAGCCACATCCTCCCAAACGGTAGAGGCAAAAACCTGGTCATCAGGATCCTGAAAAACAATACCCACTTTCCTTCTCACTGCCTGCTCCGTCTTTTTGGTCACTTCCTGACCATCTACGAATACCTTTCCTTTCTGAGGGAGAAAAACACCATTTAGATGCATAATTAAGGTGGACTTCCCCGAACCATTAGGTCCGAGCAGTACGGTCTTTGTTCCCCAATCAACAGAGAAACTAACACCCTTCAGGGCTTCAGTGCCATCAGGATACCGGTAACTGAGGTCTTGCACTTCTATAACTCTCTTCACATTGCTCCACTCCGCTCAAACATAAAGATGACCACTGCCGCTCCTACCCACAACACTCCCAAAACAATCTCTCCAAACTTCAAAGAACGGCGAAAATGGTTACCCGCCATATGGCCAGCATATCCCCGAGAAAGCATGGCCTGGTAAACTTTTCTGCTACGCTCATAAGAGCGAATTAGAGTTCCTCCCATAATTTCTCCCAAAACCTTAAAGGTCTTGCGGTGAAAAAGGTGTCTACCCCTCACATAACCCCGGGATTTGCGAGCCAGGTTCATCTTTTCCATCTCCTGCCTGAAGAGCTCAAAATACCTGAGAATAAACTCCATAAGCACGGTCATGACTTGCGGAAGACCTAGCCCCCTCAAACCCCTGATTATCCCGTCAGCACCCGTGGTAAGCATGAGCAGCGCCATAACTGAACAAGCCACTTCCATCTTCAAAAAGAAAAGCAATGCCCGCTGCAGACCTTCAAGCGTCAAACTCAAACCCCACAAGTTCAAAACTTCTTGTCCTGGAACGGTGAAGGGTACAAAAACTATTATCAAAAGCTCAAAGGGAAGAGCTAAAGCAAGTCTTGCGAAAAATTCTCGCACTCCTACCCTTCCCAGAAAAACACCGAAAAGCACTACGAAAAAAGACCAGAAAAGTGATGGTGGTGTCTTCAAAGACACTACCATCACTATGAAAAACACAAAACTCAGTATTTTCACTCTTTCGTCCATGCGGTGAAGAATGCTCTTTTCCCGCTCAGAAAGACAACTCATTTACTATCTTTTTTGGCCATTGCTTTACCAATAGCCACAGTTATTCCAAAAGTAATCGCCACTCCCAGGAGCCCCGCCAGAGAAGTAGCCAGTTTCTCATTATTTATCCCAGGAAAAGTGTAATCAGGAACCAGAAAAGGGAAACGCAACTCCACTGCCCGCTCGATAAAACCCTTGTCTTCAGCCACCCGTTCCAGGCCGTCCGGGAAAGAGCTGGCAAAAGGTGAAAGCAACACCCCAACTACAAAAGCCACTAAAAGTCCCGCCAGAACAAACCCTATCTTTCGCACTCTCATCCCTCCCCAAAAAGTATTTCCGGCCTGGTTTTTTTCACATAACTTACTACAAGAAGAGTTATCGCTCCCTCACCCACCCCAATGAGTAGGTGCCAGAAAAGCATGGCTGGCAGAACTACCGAAAGAGGAATGGTTCCAGACACTGCAAGCTCTATCGATGCTGCCACTGCTGCTGCCACCACTGAAGCCCAGCTCCCCAAAAAAAGAGCCCAGGGTTGCAAAGCGTTTTCCCTGTCCAGAAGCCGGTAAACATAATATCCCACCCAGGTAGCTATTAAAGCCATGTTCAATATGTTTGCACCCAGAGCGGTTACCCCGCCATCCATAAACACAAAGCATTGAACTATGAGAATGGTCGACATTATGACCATGGCCTCCAGAGGACCAGCGAGAACCACGGCAAGGAGTGCTCCTATCAAATGTCCCGAAGTCCCTCCTGCCACGGGGAAGTTTATCATTTGTGCAGCAAATATGAAAGCTGCAACGACCCCCATAAGGGGAACTTTCCGATAATCGAATTCCCCTCTCAACCTGCTTATTCCATAGCTCAGAAAAATTGCACTTACTCCAACCGTGGTGACCCAGGTTTTGGTATCTAAAAATCCATCCGGTATGTGCATTTGTAAACCTCCTTTACCATCTCATAAACCTCATCCAGAGAAAGTCCATTTTCCCTGGCTATTTTTTGGCACTGTTCGTACTCCGGCTTAAACTTGAGCACCCGATTTCCCAGCAAACCAAGCTTTACCTCCACCTCACCATAGGGAGTCTGCACAGCCACCTTTTTCCTGTCCATTAGCCTCCTTTCAACCCGGTATTTTCTTACTCCCAGGGTGGTTGTTTCTCGAAAAAGGATATCCGTGATTTTTTCTGCGTCCTCACCTCGGCACAGAACGCTCACTTTAGTAGCCGGCCGGTTCTTTTTCATGATCACCGGAGTAAGATAAACATCCAGTGCACCGCTCTCAAAAAGCTTCTCCATCACATACCCATACACCTCCGGACTCATATCATCTATGTTGGTTTCCACAACCACTGTTCCTTGCTCCTCCTCCCAGAAGGAAACTTTCTCCTCAATCTCCCCCAGAAACACTCGCAAAACATTGGGAAGGTCCTCGCTGTCCCGTTTGCCAATACCGTAACCTACCTTCAGCATCCGAAAATTCTTCTTTGCGGTGAACTCCTCAGCAAAGGTAACCGCTATGGCAGCTCCAGTAGGAGTAGTAAGCTCACCAGAGATACTCTCAGAAGTTATAGGCACTCCCCGTAAAAGCTCCGCAGTGGCTGGCGCAGGTATTGGAAGCCGGCCATGGGCACACTCCACAAATCCACCTCCTACTTCTATCGGCGAAAAGACGATCTTGTCCACCTCGAGTTTTTCTCTACATATAGCTGCACCTACCACATCTACAATGGAATCTACGGCTCCCACTTCGTGGAAATGCACTTCATCGATACTTTTTCCATGAACTTTAGCTTCCGCTTCCGCAAGCTTTTTAAATATCTCCAAGCTCCACTCTTTCACCCGCTCACTCAAGGTACTCTCTTCCACTATTCGCCTTATATCTTGGAAATTTCTGTGCGAATGAGAAGCATGATGGTGCTGCGTAACAACAACCTCCACTCTGGTTCCGGTTATGCCTTTTCTTTGGTCCCGATATACCTTTAACTGATAGCCCGAGAGATCGAGCTTTTTAAGCTCCCCTCTCAGGTAATCAGGGTCCACTCCCAGATCAAGCATAGCACCCAGGTTCATATCCCCACTTATTCCTGAAAAACAATCATAGTAGAGAATTCTTCTGGCGATTGGAAAAACCCCCTTTAAAAACAAAAATCACGAAAAATCCCTTCGGCTTTCGAGCCGGATAGGGACCTTCGTGATCCCGTTTCCTCAAAATTATCTTGCTTTTTACCTAAAGCTTATGCGTCTTTTATAAACTCTTTAATTCTCTCGACCAGCTTCCCAATCAACACACTAACTGGCTGGCTCTCAACACCGATAAACTCAACGTGGGGCTGATTAACACACAGCAAAAATTTCCGGGCAGGGCTACTTATCACTGCCTCAGTTATCCCTGCGGTTACCTCACCCATCATGGAATCGGGAATTATTATTCCTACCGGGCCAGTTATCGCATCCACTTCTTTACCGGTAACCCGAATAGCATTTTCCCCGGTGGCTCCTCGCCTGGCTCCTGCTTTCAGCATATTAGCAGTCGCCCCAGCATTGATACCCAGGGCAATTATTTCCACTGCATCCCCAAGCTCTCTTTTCAAGCTTTCAATTATCTGGCAACCCAGGCCGCCACCTAATCCGTCAACTACTGCCACTTTCACAGAAGACTCTCTTCGCTCAACCCTTCGGGGTTTTATCTAAAATCTAAAAAACTACAATCAACTCGAATTGTACCCAGTAATCCCAGTTTCGGTCAAGAAAGACAAATCAAAAAATTCATTTCGTCACTTCATACAAAAATATTGTTAATTCCAAAAAACTACCTGTCACATTATCCTAAATAAACAAAAATCAAATTTTGAAAAAACCGTATCGTACTTCTCCAAAAAACCGAACCATTTAGTTAAAAAGGAACAAATTTCAAAAGTACTAACGTTTTTAAAAAACTTCATTTCCTCATATTCCGGTAAAGACTTAATGGTCTAACAAAATTACTGGACTCAGATAAAACTACGTTAAGAAACATTATAGCCTGTTATTTCAGCCACCCTATTGAAAAATCTCTTCTTATATTCGGTGTTAATCTCCCAACAAACTGGTGGAGACTGGAAACCATCCCTATAATTATTAAAACCTTGATCATAATATCCCCACGAAGAATAGCTTTCAAAAGCAGCGTTTAAATTAAGCACATCCACACTATCCTCATTAAAGATGATTGGCTTGGGTCGTTTCTTAAAAATGTCATTGCTCCTTATTTCAGCCACCATTTGTCTAATCCTTTCAGGAGGTTGATCATTTCCGTGTACCAAAACCACATCACCACACTCTAAAACTTTAGGTACAGGCACCTTCCCCCCGCTAAAGCTGGTTGAAACTGGCAAATGAAGACGATGGCTACTAGATGCAATGATTTCCTTGGCATATAATATCAACTCTGACACTCTATGAGGCCGCAAAATATCATGTTCATAAGCTGGGATGTCACATTCATTGTTGATTTCAACAATCACATTTTGATATTCCTTTTCTAACAACCATTCGATAACATTTCTAACCCCATTAATAACTGCCTGCTCACTTTCAAGGCGTTCATCTTGACCAAAATAAAACAAACCTACAATAACCACCATGCCCAATCTATCAGCGGCGTCCAACACCGTTTGCAATCTGTTTAAATAAGCAGCTTTTAAGTTACCATCGGGTTTAAAAGCCGTATTAACCCAAGGTTGTGAAAATTCCCTGTGAAGTACAGGCATACCTCCTTGAAGATTAACCGTAAATCCCAAAACACCTTTTTCTTTCCACATAGGTAAAGCCTTTACAAACTCTTCGGTATTTCTGTCTGGATCCCACCGATTTGTATCCGGATATCGCCACAATTCTCGAGTCTCCGGGTTTTCGTCATCAAATATTGCTTGGACTGCTCTTACGTTAAAAAGAAGGCCTTCCACAAGCTTACCCTCAAAATATCTTCCTTCGTAAGTAGGCTTACCATTAATCGCTATTTTTTCGCCTTCGAAAGAAATTTTTGTTATCCTGTTCAAACCTGTACACCTCCAGTACTCAAAATAAGATCTATCCTTTTACAGAACCAGCAGCCAAGCCGCTCAAAATATACCTTTGAAAGACAAAGAAAAACACAAAAGCAGGAATTACAGCAACTACAGCGGAAGCCATGAATTCAGAAATAAACATCACATTGCCCGCTTGGCCAATCACGTCTCTCATGCCAACCGACAAAGTCTTTTTTGAACCGCTACTTAGCATTATAGAAGCCCAAAGAAACTCCTTCCACGCAATCATAAAGGTGTTAGCTGCAACTGCCACTAATCCCGGTAAGGAAAGCGGAACGGCTATCCTTAAATAAGCTCCAGCTCTTGAACAGCCATCAATCATAGCAGCTTCTTCTAACTCCTTAGGATAAGCACTAACAAAATAAGCGCGAAGCATTAAAGTAGAAAATGGCAAAGACCAAGCTACGTAAGCTAACACTAAACCTGTATATGTGTTAATCAACTTTAATCGAAACATCCAAAAGTAGAAAGGAACTATTGTAACAATTCCTGGCAAAAATTGTGTTACTAAAATGAATAAAACAATCAGTTCTGTTCCTCTAACCCTTAATCTACTCAAACTGTAACCAGCCATAGATGCTAAAACGGTTGTTATCAAAACCGACAAGCCAGTAACCACAACACTATTAAGATAGTATCTACCTAAAGGAAACATACGCCATGGTTGCAGAAGATTTGTCCAGACTATTCTCGAAGGCCACCAAGTGGGAGGGGAAAGGAACAATTCTTCTTTGGGTTTAAGAGCGCTTACGGTCATCCAGTAATAGGGAAATAATACATACAATAAGAGACAGATACTAATCAATAAAAACCATAAGAGATAATACTTCTTAGAAAGAATCACAAACTTACCTCCCTTCTCATTAATCTTAAGTAAATCAGACCAATAATCGAAGCAAAAATTAAAATTATAGCCCCTGCTGCAGAAGCCAATCCCATTCGGTAATGTACAAAGGCCTCATTGTAGATGAAAATTGGAACTACATTCGTTAAATCATAGGGCCCCCCGCTGGTCATAAGGAAATTGATATCGAAAAGCGCTAAATTCCAAATTAAAGATAGAGAAATTACCAAAGTAGCAACAGGCAAAATGTAAGGAAAGGTTACAAATCGAAACTGCTGAATTTTATTGGCACCATCAATCTTTGCCGCATCATACAAATCTTGAGGAATGGTTTGTAAAGCAGCAAGAAACATTACCATTTTAAAAGGAAACTGAGTCCATGTTCTTACCGCTAGAACTGACCAAAAAGGTAGGCTTAAACCAAGGAATTTAACAGCAAAATCACCTAAAAAGGCTACAGGTTCATCTATTAAAGAAACCCTCACTAAAAAGCTATTAACTGGACTAAAGCTTTTGTTAAATATCCAAGCAAAAACAAAAGAAACTACAACCGATGGGGTAATCCAAGGTATAAAAGAGATTGCACGATAAACCCCTGTAACTCGAGATCTCCGGTTTAAAAAAAGCGCTATTAAGAGACCTAATAAAGTACTAAAAGCAACTGAAAGTAACGCAAACAAAATTGTATTCCATAAAAGAAAAATGAAACGCCTATCACCCAAAAGAAGAAAATAATTTTTCAGCCCAACAAAAGGTCTAATGGGAAACATTAAATTATAATCAAAAAAGCTCAATCTTATACCAACTACAAGGGGATAAAAAATCAAAATTCCTAAAATAAGAATAGTGGGCGCAATCATCAAATAAGGAAAAAACTTATTTATTATCATCTTTGTACTGGGTAATCTTCGCTGTCGCATCACATTTATTTTCCTTTCTCCACCTCAAATTCTCCCTAACTGCAAATTTGCAGTTAGGGAGAATTTGAGAGTCTGAGTGCTATTTATTTTTCTTTTTCAAAACCAGCAAGTAGTTCTTCTATTTGTTTATGGGCTCTTTGCAAAGCCTCATCAACACTCATCTTTCCGCCCAAAGCATTAACCATCATGTCATAAAGAGGTGCACCCGGTTTAGGATTAGTTACTGCCCCCCAACCAGGATGAGGATATTGAGTGGTTCGACCATAAGGAATGCATTCTATCATTCCACTGTACCACCAATGCTCAGCAAAATAAGGATCTTCGAGAGCCGGTAAACAGGGAGTCATCTGACCACAAACCCTGGATAACTCAAGCTGAACTTCAGTACGAGCTAGAAAAGCTAACCAACGCATCGCAGCGTCTACGTCTTTAGCACCATGCAAAACACCAAAATATCCAGCTCCCTGAAAAGCCACTCTCGACTTGTTATTAAGTGGTTTCTGCGTTTCTATCTTATCAGCTAAAAAAGGAGCGTTTCTTTCAACAAGATCTCTCACATCAGCAGGGGAAGAAGGAATAACTGCTACGTGCCCAGCTATAAACTCCGCAGCACCATTATAGGAAGGATCCAAAACATAGTCAGCCGGGAAAATATTATATTTATGCACTAAATCAGTTAAAAACTGGAGTGCTTCTTTACCTTCTTCAGAATATAACGTAACTTCCCAAGTTTCCTTATTTACAACATCTCCTCCCGCTTGCCATATAAAGGGAAAGAAAAATTGATCGTATTGGCCTACGGCCGAAACACCCCATCTCACAACTTTTCCCTGAGCATCCTTTTGGGTAAGCTTTTGACCCCACACAACAAGATCATCCCATGTATCCAAAGAGTTAGGATCCAAACCGGCTTCTTCAACAAAATCTTTCCTAAAAACCGTCGGTCGAAGATCTATCCTCCAAGGAACTCCAAAAAGATGCCCTTTATACTTAACATCGACTAGCGACTTTGGATTCCATCTTTCTTCCAAATCAGGAATATACTCTCCCACAAGCGCTTCTATAGGCATCGGACCATATTTACCACCACCAAGGTCAGAAAAAGTATAGGACCAGAACATATCTGCTACATCAGGAGCTTCTCCACCCAAGGACCACATAGTGAGCTTTTCTCTAGCTTGCGCCCAGTTAATAAACTCGTAATTAACTTTGATTCCAGTCTCGGTTTCAAACTGTTCAGTCAACTCCTTTAAAAGCTTGTCCTGTGCATCAACACTTGTGTACAACATCATAGAAAAATCGATTTCCTTGGCTTCTACATTAGCCAAAACAAAACTACAAAACAACAACCAACAAAACTTTTTTCATTCTTCTCCAACCTCCTCCTTAAAAATAGAGTACCGTATATTGTATACAGTTTATTAATAACACAAATATCAACTCATGTCAAATCGAACTCCGTGATAAATTGCGTAACATCTCGAAATGAAAAGCAACTAACCTATCAAAAATAATTGCCCCAAACGAGTTTTATCAAACCAAATATTCATTCCCCTTTTTCAAACCTGCTCCAAAATTTTATGCTTCAATTAAATTTTCTAAACAAGGCAGTACCTATTGTTGTTTTATATCTTCATATCTGCTAAACTGTATACAGAACATAGTATTCAAAAATCCAACAATGAGAACGAGGTTTCAAAATGATAAAAAGAACCACACTTACCGAAAAAGCTTATAACATACTCAAGCAAATGATTCTCGAAGGGGATCTAAAGCCAGGAGAACCTTTAGTTCAGGAACAGCTCTCTGCCAAACTCGGAATCAGTAGGACTCCTTTATTGCATGCTCTAAAAATACTGGAAAGCGAAAATCTTATAGTTAGAGCAAACAATCAGAGAGTTTTTGTGCGTCAGTTTGCCCCTGAAGAAGTACTGGTGCTCTTTGAGATGAGAGAAGCTTTAGAAGGTCTAGCCGCAAAATATATCACTCCTTTGGTGAACGAAGAAGAAATAAGCACCTTTGAAGAAAGCTTTACTAAAGCCTACCTGGAAAAAAACATTGAGAGTTATCGAAAAGCGGATGTATCCTTCCATCTCTTTGTAGCTGAAAAGTGCCCCTACCTGGATCTCAAATCGGCCCTTATCCGATCTGGATTCTTGGCAAAATGTCTCATCAAGGGCTTGATCAGACCTCCCGAAGAAACGCACCAAGAACACATGGAAATTCTCAGATGTTTCCGAAATCGAGATCCAGAAGGAGCAGAGAGGGCTATGCGCCTTCACATCCAAAAGACAATCAGTTGTCTGAAAAACTATGCGGGTCAACTACCTGCAAAGGGGGAACATGCAAAATGAATTATCAATATGCCATAATCAGCGGGTTTTTAGGCCAGCTCAAGGATCGCTTTAAGCTTTACCAGGAACCACGAGACCTTGAAGCAAAACTTCAGATAGCTAAAAAGGTAGAGGGAGTTTCTGGATTAGAACTGGTGTATCCTTATGATTTTGCAAATCCTGAAGAAACTAAAAGATTACTCCAAAAGTATGATTTGAAAGTTGGCGCAGTAAACGTGGACATCAAGGGCGAAACACACTGGAATAGGCGCGCTTTGACTGCCGAATTGGTAGACACCAGAAAAAAAGCTATAGGCTACGTCCAGAAAGGTGCAGAACTCTCTCAAGAGTTAGGAGCTAATCTCGTCTCGGTATGCCCTTTGCAGGACGGTTACGACTATCACTTTGAAGTAGACTACAAAAAAGCCTGGGAATACTTTTTATCTGGTGTGAAAGAAATTGCCCAGGCATATCCCCAAGTCCGCATAAGCTTAGAATATAAATTCCGCGAACCGCTGGTCCATTACCTTCTTGGTAATGTTCACAGCGCTCTTTATACTTGTCTAAAAGTAAACATGCCAAACGTTGGGGTCACCCTTGACTTTGGACACGCTCTCTTTGCTGGAGAAAACCCTGCCGAATCCTTAGCACTACTTCATCGGGAAGGAAGGCTTTTCCATATCCACATAAACGACAATGATGGAAAATGGGACTGGGACCTGGTTGCTGGAAGCAGAAACATTTTATCCTATCTTGAATTCCTCTACTATCTAAAAGAATTCAATTATCAGGGTTGGATTTCTCTTGATACCACGCCCAGACACCGTGACCCCGTCCAGATATTCACTGAAAGCATTGCTTTTACCGAAAAATTGGTGGAATTTACTAAAACCCTTGACGAACAAACCATAAAAGAGATGATTGCCAAAGACGACCCCATAACTATTCTTAAAGTCATATACCAGAAAATGGTAGGGTGAAGACCAATGCAGGAACAAAAATGGGTGATCGCAGCTGGAGCAAATTTGTATCGAGGCTATGATCTTGAAACTGTATTTAAAAGTGTTTCCAACATCGGTTTTCAGTACGTGGATCTAGATTGGATAAAACCTCCACCCACCTCTTTCAGGGGGAAGGGATATGGAGCACATATTACAGAAGAAGACTTCAAGAGGACTAAGGAAATCCGCAGCTTAATGGAGAGTTATGGTCTCAAAACTATTACCTTTAGCGGGCATATGTTCCTGATAACCAAAGAAGAGGTGGAGCTTTTCAAGAAAAAAATGGCGTTTGCGAAAGAAATTGGAGCAAGCTATATTGCCACAAATCAGGGGCCAAAAACCGAAGCAGAGTCTTTTTATCAAAACTTAGAAACCATTGAAAAAAGAGCTCGAGAACTTGACATCACAGTATGTCTGGAAACGGAAATGCCCGGCGACATGATCTGCAATGCAAAGGATGCCCAAGAAGTATTTGCTAAAATTAGCTCTCCCTATTTAGGTTTGACATACGACTTTGGGAATGTTTTTTACTCTCACAGAGGAGCTATCGACATAGCAGACGATTTTCAAAAAGCCTTACCCTTTATAAAAACTATACATTTTAAGGATGTTAAATTTGAAAGCGATGACACTCTCACCATATGTCCTATAGGAGAAGGGATTATCGATTTTAAAACAATCTGCGAAATCCTAAAGAAGAGTAATAGGAAAATTCCTATTACCATAGAAATTCCCTATTTTTTCCGAAGTAAAAACTGGGCTCCATTTGAAACTATCAACGAAATAAAGCCTCTTGAAGAAATTGAAAAAAGCCTCAAAACTTCTCTAAACTTTATAGAAAAAAACCTTTTGGAATAATCTGGAGAAAACGATGAAGTTAAAAAACATTTATGAGGTAGAAGGAGTTGAAGTACCAGAGCCCTTCAAGCGACGGGTTCGGGTAGTATTTGCGCCCGACCAGGATCGAGTCAGGGATTTAGATTTAGTTACCGCAACAATATATCCGCACAGCTCTACAGATTATCGACCAAGAAACCTTACTGAATTAATCATAATAGCCAGCGGAAAGGGCATTCTTATTTGTAATGGAAGAAACTATGACATTGGTAAAGGAACAGCCATACTGGTCGAACAAGGAGACACAATTCAAATTAAAAATACTGGTAGCAAAAACCTGGAACTTTTCTCAATACACATACCACCTGTCAATGCAAAAGAACTTTACCAAACTCTTCTTAAGGCTGCCAAAATAGGTTAATCGTTATACACCACTTGTGGGGAATAATAACCAGGAAGTACTCCCCACAAGATCTTCTTTTATTTACCTTTTACAAGGAAAAGAAGCAGGTTTTCAAGAAAACGCTCTCGGATTTTTCGGTCCTCCTCAAACCGCCTTTTGGTTTCCTCAGAAAGCTTCTCTGCAAAACCCGGTCCCCCAAACTCGACCAGTTCATCGCGATACACCCTGCACCATTCATCCACCATTTCTGGAGTTACCTCAAGATGAAATTGCAAAGCCAGAAGACTATCCCCTAGCAAAAAAGCCTGGTTTTTGCAATCCACCCCTTCTGCAAGAAGCGTAGCCCCTGAAGGCAAAGCAAAGGTGTCGCCATGCCACTGAAAAACCCAGAGTTCTTTGGGAAGTCCCTCAAAGAGCCAGAAATCTTTACCTTCTGGAGTTAAATAAACTTTTGACCAACCAATTTCTTTAACTGTGTTTGGACCCACCCAGGCACCCATCGCCCTGGCAATGATTTGGGCTCCAAGACAAATGCCTAGCGTGGGAATCTTCTGCGCATAAGCATCACGTATTAAGTTTTCAACCTGATAAAGATAGGGATAGCGCTCTTCTTCATAAGCCCCCATCGGACCGCCCAGGATTATCAATGCCTGATAACCCTCCAGAGAGTTGGGAAGAACTACTCCTCCCTCACTCATTACCCGTAAATCAAGCTCCCAACCTGCAGCAGAAAGAGCCGGGTACAAAAGACCCGGACCTTCACAAAGTACGTGCTGTATAATCAGCGCCTGCAACCGTCTCCCTCCCTAAGTCAGAATTATCCCAAATTGTAACCAACACCAAGAAACTGTCAACTTTGCTTTTGAGGCACCACAAAGGAGCTTGCAAGTAGGTTCTTTACCTTCGGTCTAAGCTATCGGGAGGAGTTATTAAACATTAATTCCGCTTCTTCTAACCCCACTGACTCTAAAACAGAATCGGATAAAAAGCAAATTCACACTCCAAGTATTGCTCGCTCCACAGCCTTGTGCCATCCCGAAAGGTATTGATTGCGAAGTGCCAGATCCATCCGAGGCTCATAAAGCCGGGAAGTTAGCGACAATGCTTGCTCATCAAGTATTCCAACTTTTTGTGCTGCCAGCAAAGCCACGCCCCTTGCCGAACATTCCTCTATACTGCTTACTGCAACCGGTACACGCAAAAGGTCGGCCTGAAACTGCATCAAAAAATCATTCTTGGTAGCCCCACCATCAGCTCGCAAAAGCTCGAAACGAAATCCTCCTTCCTTGGCAATGGCTTCAAAAAGATCAAAAACCTGATAAGCAATGGACTCAACTGCAGCTCTGGCAAAATGTCTCCTATCAACTCCCCGAGAAATACCACAAATCAAAGCGCGTGCACCGCTTTTCCAGTAAGGAGCTCCCAGTCCCACAAAAGCAGGCACGAGATACACCCCTTGGTTATCATCTAGGGCTTTGGCTAATTGTTCCACTTCTTCATAAGCTGAATATAGCCCCACTTCCTCTATTAACCAGCGGATGGTATCTCCAGAGCTATGGATGTTACCTTCCAGCACAAAAGTCGGCTTTTCATTCACAAACCAACCAACCGAGGTAACCGCTGAGCGAGCGACATACTTTGTATTGCCGGTATTGACCATTATCGAAGTTCCTGTCCCATAAGTCGCTTTAACTGCCCCAAATTCATATCCCAGTTGACCATAAAGAGCAGCACTTGAGTCACCCATAACCGCAGCAATCGGTAAAGGATTAGGCAAAATACCTCCCAGATCCGTATATCCGAACAGGGCATCAGAAGGAAGAAGTTCAGGAAGAACCAAACGAGGTATGGAAAACAACTCCAAAATTTCTTCATCCCATTCCAAAGTATCAATATTCAAAAGCATGGTTCGGCTGGCATTGGAGTAATCAGTGGCATGCGTCTTTCCACCAGTAAAATTCCACACCAACCAGGAATCAATGGTCCCAACCAGAATCTCATCCCATCGCAATTCACGGCTTCCTGGCCAACCTTTAAGGTTACTAAAAATCCAGGCTATTTTACTTGCTGAAAAATAAGGATCGAGTAAAAGACCTGTTCTCTCTTTTACAAAATCCCCATAACCAGCTTCCCTCAAACTATCACAAAGCTCTTTTCCTCTCTGACACTGCCAAACGATAGCATTATAAATTGGTTTCCCTTTCCTGTTCCAGGCAACGACTGTCTCTCTCTGATTGGTAATACCAATAGCTCTTATTTTTTGCACATCCACTTCAGCTTTTTCTATTAGTTTCTTGCAAGCTTCGTAAGTACAATTAACGATTTCCACCGGGTCGTGCTCCACCCATCCAGGACGAGGATAACACTGCTTATGATGAGCATTAGCTCGCTCCACAGGTCGACACCTTTCATCGAAAAGGATAGCTTTGGTCCCTGTAGTACTCTGGTCAATAACCAGGACATAAGACACCGACAAGCTCATCACCCAACTTTCCCAAGAAAATCCATCACTGCACCCTTTATGCCTTCAGCATGGAAACCGTAATGCCTATATACTTCTTCCTGGGTTCCAGTAACCGGATACTCATCAGGAATACCCAGAATCTTTACCGCTACCGACGGCAGCTCGGAAAGACAGTGGACAACCGCCTCTCCCAACCCTCCATACACGCTGTGTTCTTCAATGGTAACCACTCGCTGAATCTGCGAAGCCACTTCAATTATCAGTTCTTCGTCGAGAGGCTTTATAAAGGGCATATCCAGAACGGTGGCATCAATGCCTTCCTCAGCGAGAAATCTGGCTGCTTCAAGAGCGTGCCATACTACCTCTCCGATGGCTATTAAAACCACGTCTTGACCTTTTCTCAAAACCACTCCTTTCCCATAATCGAAAGTGCTCTCTGAACTATCATAAATAAGTGGAACCGGATTTCTGCCCACTCTCAAATAAGCTGGGTTTTCCCTTTCGCAAAGCATCTTTATTATTGCGGTAGCCTGAAAAGCATCGGAAGGTAATATAACATCTATACCCGGTGTAGCCCTAAAGAGAGCTATATCGTGGAGAGTGTGATGGGTACTCCCAAGTGGTCCATAACTCACTCCTCCACTTACTCCAATAATCTTAACGTTACTTCCTGTGTAGGCAATATCATTTTTAATTTGCTCAAAGCTGCGTGCAGAGTAAAAACAAGCAGGACCAAAAACGAAAGCTTTCTTGCCAGAAAGTGCTAGGCCAGCAGCTATTCCCACAGCCGATTGTTCTGCTATACCCACCTCCACAGCTCTTTCAGGCATTTGGTCAAAAAACATACTTATCCCTGCAGAACCTCGAGCATCAGAGGTTACCACCACAACCCTGGGGTCAACCTGAGCAATCGAAAACAAAGCCTCGGCAATGGCATGTCGCAAAGCAATTTTATTCATTCTCCTCAAACTCCCTCAACTTTGTACTTAGCTCTCCCAAAGCCTTCTCAAGCTCCTCTTTACTGGGAACCCGGTGATGCCAGCTTCGATCATTCTCCATAAAGGATATACCCTTTCCTTTTGTGGTGTGAGCGATAATCACATGAGGTTTATTTTTAGTTAAGGGTACTGCTTTAAAAATTTTCAATAACTCTTCAAAATTGTGTCCGTCAACATTCAGAACTTCCCAGCCAAAAGCACTCCACTTATTCATCAAATCTTCCAATCGCAAAATATCCTCAGTGCAGCCACTTATCTGAAGTCTATTTCTATCCACGATACCAATCAGGTTGTCCAGTTTGTAGTGAGCAGCAATTTGCGCCGCTTCCCAAACCGAGCCTTCTCCCAACTCGCCATCACCCATTAAGACATAAACTTTGTAACCTTTCTGATCCATCTTCCCAGCCATGGCCATACCAGCACCTACTGCCAAGCCGTGGCCCAGAGATCCAGTGTTAACTTCAACCCCGGGCACTTTGGTGGTAGGATGACCAGTCAAGCGAGAACCAAAACGGCAGTAGTTACGCAACTCTTCTCGGGGAAAGAAGCCCAGATCAGCCAACACGGCATAATAAGCCTCAACACTGTGCCCCTTACTGAGTATAAACCTGTCCCGTTCTTCCCAAAAGGGGCGGTGAGGGTCAAATCGCATAACTTCATAAAAGAGGATCACCAAAATATCCAGCGAAGAAAGAGAACCTCCGATATGGCCAGAACCAGCTTCGTAGATCATTTTGAGTACCTCGATTCTCAACTGGAGCGCTTTCCTCTCCAACTGTTTCATCAATGCGTTCCACGCCCTTTCTTTCAACAATTACAAAGTCGAAAAATAGCATGATACGAGCCATTTCCCGAAAATATTTTCAAATTTTGAAAACATTTTAAAAATAATCATTATTGATGTCAATCTTCAGGTACAAAGCTAGACCAAAGCAACTTCCCAGCCCTCGCAACTTTTGATGAGATGAGCCGTTTTTTAATTCGACACACAAGTATTGCAACTCTTCCCCAAAAATAAGATAATTAGTACGTGAAACTAACTAAAAATGTAACTTAACCTGATGAAAAGAAGAGTAGTTATTGTTGGTTTTGTTATTTTTATAGCCTCAGTTTCGGGATTCTTCGTTCTAAAATTTCTATTCCGCACAACTCTACCTGCCCCATCTATTCTAACTACCCAACAACCTTGGAAAACTACATTCGTTAGGCGGGGAGGTTTTCAGGTATCCTTTCCAGCGGACTGGGAGGAAATAATGGTGCCCCCAGATAGCCCTGACCCCTTCACGGCAGTAATCCTTATCAGCCCCTCTGATTCACCAGAGGATCATTTTCGAGAGCAGGTGGGAATTTCTATAGAGTATCGTGCTTATTCTTCGTTGAAAAGCTTCTTTGATACAGTAAGCCGGGAAGTTCGGAATACACCAGGAGTAACTCTCACCAATTCAGGAACCTCCACCATCGATGGTCAACCTGCTTACTGGCTTACTTACCTGTGGAGAAAAGAAGATGACGAAATTGAAGGCCTGGTTTATCTTCTGTACGGCAAAAACGCTTTCTTCCGCATTATATGCCTTTCTGAAAGCAAAAAGTTTGAAGAATACCAGCCACTTTTCCAAAACATAGCTCACAGTCTCATCCTAAACCCTCAATCTGAAAGTAACAACCCTCCTCTTTCACAAAGTCAATGAACTCTCGGTAAACTTCCTCCTGGGAAACCGTGGCACTGTCCCCTATAACCACCAGCTTACTGCAGGCTCGGGTCAGAGCAACATTGAGCCGCCTGGTATCCTGCAAAAAACCCACCTCACCCTTCGGGTTGCTGCGAACCAGTGAAAGCAAAATGATTTCTTTTTCTCTGCCCTGAAAGCCATCCACGGTACTCACGCGAACATCAGGCAAACTTTTTCTGATCAAGTTCATCTGGTCATCATAAGGAGTAATCACCCCTATCCACTCCTCGGGAACCCCCAGCTCGAGAAAGTCTCCCACTATCTCCTGCACTATACGTGCTTCCAGGGGGTTGTAATAGGAAGTGGAGCCTGAATACTGCTTCTCTCCTTTTCCACTGCACAGCACAGTATCCATAAAAACAAGTGGTAATTCTGGATCCACAGCCACTTTCCAACGTGGATTTCCTCTCAGTGAAATCCCCAGCCGAGAGAGGGGACGCTGGGCAACGCTGGGATGGGCAACCAGGCGATTCTGGTAAAATTTCGAGTTAGGAAAAGCCATAATTTTTTCGTTCATGCGGTACTGCACGTTCAAAAAAGCAGAATGCTCGGGATAACGCTCCATCATACGCTCAAAAAGAGTTCTCGAAAGAACCGGCCGGGCTTCCTCACTGAGAATAGTGGGGGGAAGCTGCAAGTGATCGCCACTCATCACCAGTTTCCGTCCCCTCAACAACGCCACCAGACAAGAGGGCTCAGTTGCCTGCGAACCTTCATCAATTACCACCACATCAAAACTTTTGTTTTTCAAAAGTTCGCTACCTGATCCAATATTGGTACTCACCACCACTTGTGCGTTATTGAGTATTTCCTGAATCGCCTGATTCTCAAGTTCCTGGGCTTCTTTAACCAGCTCACGAATACGTCCCTCTATTTTTAGCCAGCGAGCCATGGAGACAATTTTAGAAGCCGGCACCCCTCGCTTACTCTCTCCCTTTCTCGCTGCTTCCAGAATATCTTGATCTTCCATACCCCGTCGCCACTGGGGAAGTGGCTTGAGATGCCGCTCCTGTTCCCTGCGCAGGCGAAACACTTCTTCCCAGACTTTTTCAACCCGCCCGTAAACCGGTAATTTCTTTACCATAAAAAATAGGGAACGTTCCTCGAGCTCCCGCTCCACCCGGGCAGGATGACCCACCCTCACCACCCGCACTCCCCGCTTCACAAGCCCGGAAAGCAGGTTGTCACAGGCAGTGTTTGAATCTGCAACAGCCAGAATCCTCCGCTCTCTCCGTACTTCCTGAACTATGTACTCAACCGCAGTTCGGGTTTTGCCAGTGCCTGGTGGTCCATGAATCAGAAAAAAGAGAGAGCTGTTCAAAGCCTTCTTAACCGCTTCCTGCTGAGAGGGATTAAGCTCGGTATCCACAAAGATGGGGTCAAAAGCGCTCTCTTCCCGAGGAAGCTCGTCTCCATAGCTTTCAAGTAAAACTCTTTTCAACGGAAAAAAATCTTCGCTCTTCGCTGCAAAATCAAAAAGGGCTTCTTCCATGCGGCGGAAAGTGGTGTCATTCACATAAAGGTCAACTCTCAAAAACCCTTTTCCAGAAACCCAGCGAGGGGGGAAATCTGAAAAAGCTACAGTTATCGAGCGCGAGGTAAGCTCCACAACGGTAGCTTCGACTCCCTCTTTGAGGGGATTTTTATTTTCTCTACTTACCAGAACCACATCCCCCACCCGGATTTCCAGGTCCCCAAAGGGTTGTGATCGACCCAGGCGAACAAGGTAAAATCCCCCTGCTTCTCTACCCAAATAACGTCCGGAAAGCGAAAGCAGGGCTCTTCCTTTTTGTTCCCGTTCGCGAGGAGAAAGAGAGTATATCTCTTGCTTCATAGCTTCAATTTCCGCCTTGCGTTCCCAGGCAATGGCCCTCCGAAATTGCTGCAAATATTCTTCCAGTTTCACCAGTTGTCTCTTCCCACCTCAAAAAGATCAAAAGGTTCTCCCTCGACAAAGAGTGAGCGGTCCTTGGGAGGAGCATCGAAACCAATCAAGGTAGCGTCCAGGTAAAAGGTCTGTTCCTCGCTGAGATAAGAAGCTTCGACCAAAATAGCATCGGAGATCTTTTTGCGTATAAAGTAGCGGCGCTCAAGAACTTCATTATCCACAAAGGAATACTGCTCTTCAAAACCCACCGCAAAATCTTCGCTACCCAGATTAAGGCCAAAAATAACCTCATCAAAGCAACCTTGCAAAAGGTCATAGGCACCACGTACCTGAAGGTGACTTTCCTCCTCTTTCCCCAGCGAGAATTCAAGCGACAGCGAATGCTCTCTTTCGGTATCAAAAGAAAAGGGAGAAGCAACGTTGTCGCTCAAAAAAGTATAGGTTGCCCCATAAGAAAAGTCCGGACCTGCTTTTTCAAAAAAGTGCACCTTGCCCCCCCACAGAAAGCGGTCCGGATAAAATCCGAAGCTGGTATAATGAGCAAGCAGAGAAACACTTACATTTTCGTTATTCCATTCCAGCGTGCCCTGCACATCGAAACGGCTATCGGAAACCGGCTTTTCCTCGAAGAGACCATAACTCAAATCCAGTCCCCACGAAGTTCTTTCTTCTTCCCCGTTAAAACGGGCTACCATCTGAAGTGGTCGGCTCAGGAAGCCGTCTCTCGCATCGTCAAGGGGCTGATTAAAGTAAGAAATTACCCCCCCTCGAAAGCGATTTCCTTCATAGAAAACATAACCACCAAAACTGTCTTCGTCCTGCTGCCGGAAATCATAAAAAAGGCTTCCCGTCCAAGGGCCATTTTCCCAGAAAAGGTTACCGCTTCCCAGAAAACCTGCTCTGGAAGCGTACTCAGCTTCAAAAAGCAACCGCCACTTCTCGGCAAAAAACAGCTCGTAATTGCCCCCTATAAAAAATCCTTTTTCTCTCTGGTGGCCAATTTGAGGAAGAAAACTTGAACCTGCACGGCGCAGGTCTTTACTCAAAGTGGGCAAATAGAGAAGCCGATGTTCATTGATAAAAAAGCCCACCCCTTGCATCTCGATTCTCTCATCCGGATACACAGTAACCTCATCAGCCCTGAAACTGTAGGCAGGGGGTTCCTTTTGAGAGCCGGTCAGGAGCAAATCCCTTCCCCACCATTTTCCTTCCTGATAACGTATCTTGCTACCCCGGAAATAGAGCTTCCGTTGTGCGTCAATCACGTAAAAAAGCTCTGCATCTTCTATCCAACCAGTGTTCTTTTGAAAATCGAAAAAGAAACGTTTTGCTTTTGCCCGATTTTTACCCAAAACCACCTCCAGGGGCTCGGGAACCAGGAGTGTATGGTCGGAAAGAAAGTAAAGAAGCCGATAGGTGGAAAGTGCAAGATCCTGCCAGGTGAGCTTCACTCCTCCCTGAGCTTCGATAACCTGGTTGACCTCGTCATAGGTTATTTCCCCAGCCTCAATGTGAATGCCCTCCTGGGCGTTAGAACAGGAAACCCAAACCAGTCCAAGAAAAATTAGAACCAGAACTCCCCAGCGCCTCATGCTCTCAAGATTGAGCACTCTTTTGAGCTTCGAGTTCTTTAATCCTCTGCTGCAGCTCTTCTATCTTGGCTTCTATCTTTTTTTTCTGCTCTTCAAGGTTCTCTTTCTGAAGCTCCAGCTCTTTAACTCGCTCTTCAAGACGCAGGATTTCTTCTTCCAGCAGAGGTTGCCACTCTGGTTTTGAGTAATCGGGCGGAAGATAAGGCTTGTCCCATCGAAGTAGCACTTCTTCGCTAATCAAGCTGGGGCTTATTGAAATCTTGGCAAAGTGCAGTGCGATATATTCTGTATCCTGATGAATAATCGGATTACCCTCTTTATCAAAGCGAGCAAAATAGATCTTTCCAGTAAACTCACGGTGAATCTTTTCTTCAAAACCCGGATCATACTTTACCGGATACCATTTATTGCCTTTGTCGTCAATAAGGTAAGTGTTTTTAGCAAAATCCATGGGATACAGAGCAGGACCTTTCAGTTTACGTAATGTGACTTCAAACACCAGATAGCGGTTCAAACCTTCTCTTTGAATATAGTCGCGGTGATAGGCTTCTTGCTCTTCGGAAGACAAAAGATTTTCGCTTCCGTATTTGGCCACCCAAGCCTGCACCAGTTCTTCACTCCAATACACTGCCTCTACTGAGAATGTATCACGGACCGTTTGTGTCCTTGTCCATTTGGCCAGCGTTTCCTGGTATATGCGGTCATAGTCTACCTTTGCCCAAGCTCCCGTCTGAAGCAAAACCAGCAAAATGCAAACAACGACAAAAAGTAGTGCTCTTCTAAAGCTCATTTGGATACCTCCTCACCCCATTCTTCAAGGGGCCTGATTTCAACTTCCACTTGGGGAACTTCTTGCATGTCAAGAGCAGAAGATCCTTTCTCGGTATCGGTATAAGAAGGAGTTTCCTCACCCCAGGGAACCTCCTCACCAGCAGGAACTAATTCTTGCCCTCCACCAGGTACATACTCACCAGCTACAAGCGGACCAGAAACCTTTGCTTCTTCGGCTACCTCCACAAAAAGCTCGGTTCCCGCTTCTACCCTTGCCGGCTCGCCCTGCACAAAAATACCAGCTACGGCCCCGATGGGGCCAAAAACAGCCAGCCCGGCGATACTTGCACCCACTGCATAGGCAACTGATTTGTTCTCCTGGATAGCTTTTTCTCCCATAGTAAGCGAAATCATAGTTCCATCAATGGCCGGCACTTCTCCAAAGTCAATCTCGAGTAACCCAGGTTTTCCAAAACTGCCCCGGCGTTTTAATTTAGTAATAGTACCTACACCCTTTGTTCCAGCCGGGATAACCAGAATGTCTTCCACCTTCACGTCTTCGACCACCGTGAAAGGTACTGCATCTCCCTTGTTGTTTCTTTCTGAGTGCAGCTCCGTATCAATGGATATTTTGACCAGAGTTCCTGCAGGCACAGTAACCGTAAAAGCTTTAATTTTGTTAATGTCCACACATGTGCGATACAGGTGGTCCACTCGCACTCCTATGGGCTGATCACTGGTAACTCCAAATACCAGTCGTTCCAGCTCGTCAAGCTCTGCCGTCAAAATACCGCTTTCTGAAGGTTTGGCATTGAGGGTAAGGCGTACCGCCTTTATCTTGAACTCCAGCGAAGGTTCCTCAGGAGTACCCGTTAGAATGAAACGCTTAAGCGTATCCACCCGTTCAGCAAGCGTCCCCGAGAGAGTATCTCCAATTAAGTCTCTTTCAATCTGTTCAATACGCGTCAAAACCCCTCCGCTTTGAGGTACTCCATAGAGAATGCGCTCCATTTTTTCGAGTTCTTCAACCAGAGGAGAAACCACCTTTTCCTGTGAAAAAGCAACCGAAAAATTCACACAAAGAAAAACCGTTAAAAAAAGAATTACCCACCTGCTCCTTTTAAAAAACCGCACCGGCCTCACTCCTTAAAATTATTGCCAGAACATTGACTTATCATCATTATTATAACCCCTAACTCTTTGTGGAGGAAAAGGAAATTTTTAACCTTAATATAACAATTAAGAATAAAAAAGCCCCCTTTCTGGCAAAGGGGGCTCAAAATTGATATCAGATAATCCGCTACTTTCTTTTCACCACATTTCCATAGGCATCGTACTGCAGGTAAGTGCCTGGAACTTCTTTTCCCGCTTTGTATTCAACTTCAGCGAATTTTTTCTCTTCCTTAGTGTTTGCATACTCAATCCAGAGGCCTTCCTTCAAATTCTGATGATAGTTGCCTTCCCAGTGTTTATGGCCACTTCCATAGTAAATGATCCATTTACCTTCTTTTAAGCCATTTACATAAGTTCCTTCAGATTTCAGTATGCCGTTCCTAAAGTATTCTTTCCACACTCCGTCTTTCTTTCCGTCCCGATATGTGCCTTGAATCATAACCTCGCCGTTTTCGTACCATTTAGTAAACGGCCCATGATAAACTTGTTTACCATCAACCTCGTAGTAAGTGTATTCGAGTTTTTTGTTCCCACCGGGATATGACTCTTGAGCAACAAGTACCTCTTTTCCCTCAAATTGGTTGGGTAGCGAAGTAATTTCCATGGAGGTTTCTTCTCTTTCTTCCCCGACAACTTCTTCAGAAAATTGCTTTTCCTCAGCATAAACCGGTTCTTTAGAACTTACTTCTTCGTTCTCTCCAGTTGTCAGTTCCTCAGTAAGTAGTCTTTCAGAAAATTCTCCAGATTCGGCTTCTTCTCCAGAAATCACTTTTACCGCATACTCCTTGTTAACTGGTTCCCTTGCTTGGGTTAAAAACACTTTCGAAACCCGATCGCGCACCTCAGCAACCATGCCTTCAGCAACGGGGATAAGTTCTTGATCCAGAACTTCTCCCGTCTTGGGATCCACAATACTTTTTCCAGGTTTGAAAATGCGCACTTTACTGCCCACCTTTATTCCAGTAGCCTCACCCAGGTTAAGATAAGCGGTCTTCCCGCTGCTTTCCACTACATACCCCTCAAGAGGAATATCGGCAAGTTCTCCAATGCCCGCGTCAATCTTGGAAACAAAGTCTGCAACAATCCCGTCACAAAGCTCCTTTACGGCAGAAATAACACTCAAACTACTGTCGGAATACATCGAAACATCTCCAAAGCCCAGACCCACTTTGGAACGACTGGCTTTCTTTTGCTTCACGGCTGAGTAAAGAATTTCTCCCGTTGTTACATCTACAATACGTACCGTCAAGGTTACCCGGATTGAAGATTTGCCCAAACTGATAGAACCCAATCTCAAGCCACCGCCACCGCTTTTAGCTATATCGGTTATACTACCTGTGACCACAAAGTGGGCACCAATCATGCGTCCCAGTTGAACGGCAGTCTGGGTGTCTACCAAACCCGAAAAATGTTGAAAACTCTGTTCGGTTACCAAACTGGAAAGCTTACGACGTTCAAACACCCGAAAGCGCCCACTGTTAATGAGAGAATCAATCATAAGATCCGTCAGGGCATTGGGGAGGGTTTCCTCATACTGAAAACCGGGAACAGTTATGTCGAAACCAACCACGACTACTTTCGGTTTAACCTCGGCGTGAGCAAAAGACGCAAAAGAAAAAATCAATAAAGCAATTAATAGCAAAAAATGAGCCCGCTTGCACAACAAAATTATTCACCTCCCGAATTCTGACTTTCAATGCCCACCTTCACTTCAACCTTAGAAGGGCTTGTTGACTCCACAGGCTCTTCCCGCAAAGTGGCCATAATTTGTAAACCAGGCATCACTTTGACCTTTTTGGCCCAAACCGTGTAACCAGGCAGGCTGACGGTTATCTCCACGACACTGTCTTCATTGAGGAGAAGCTCACAAGGAGTATTGCCGTAAAATATTCCTCCCACCTCTACATCAGCACCTGAAGGGTTGGAATTTACCACTATTTTTACTTTCTTGGGAGCTTCAGTGCTTGCCTGCCACTGCTTTGCTAAACGAGTGTCAAAACGATTAACCAGATTTTGAACTGCTTCGCGCAACAAGTTCTCAACCACGTTAAGAGACTCTTCTTCTACAGTCACCCCCAGAGATTTCAGGGGCAGGCCTTCCCGAGAAAGTGAGCACTGGTCGGCAAAAAGCACCAAACCTCTTTCCGCATCTATTATTCGCAATCCCACAGTTACCGAAAAACTGCTGCGCCGGGTTTTGATGCCATACCCCTGAAATTCGGTGGTCTTGGAAGCTACCTCTATAACATCACCCATGGCGAGATACCTTGCTCCCAACATCTTCCCAAGCTGAATGGCATAAGCAGGATCCACCAGTCCTGAAACACTGCTAAAACCTATCTCAGTAAGCGATTTCTGCACAGTAAGGCGATCGGCAAGGGTAAATCGCCCCATAGAAAGGAGCGCATTTTCAAGATATTGAAGTCCCATGTTACCGAGATCGGGTGTCTTTATATCAGAATGATTTTCAAACCCCACCACCGCAATAACTGGATACTCCTGAGAACAACCAAAAGAGGTAAAAGAAGCAAGCAGCAAAAAAGAAAGCAAAAAGGATACGAGCATTTTCATAAAAAATCTACCCCCCTTATTAAAGGTAAGTCTTACCCGAAGATAAGGTTATGTGTTTTCCAGAGGGAAAATAACCCTCAACCGTTAGCTCAAGGCTTTCCAGTTGACCGTAGATTGGGTCCACCAGATAAAAAGTTTCAGTAACGGAACGTACTTCTCCAGGATAAAGCGGATCAGAGTAAGCAGGAACACTAACTGAGAAACACTGGCTACCTGCAAAACAAGCTTCAATACTTACCTGGTTCGCGTAAAAAATCTCTGAACTATAATTGGCGTAAACTAACCGCACGTCTGCACTATAAGTGTTCCTTCCCAGCACCTCAAGGCGCAGAACAACATTTGAAGAAGTAGGAGTTACTTCGCCACAACCAGCCAAAAGGAACACGGCAATTATAAGTACTGCAAAAACCACAATGAGGAACTTTCGGCCCAAGTAAAACACCTCCTCCAGAGAGTCTCAATGCTTAAAAGTTTAAAAACCACTGATGTCAAAATCTGTCGCCGTGCAGAAAAAATCGAAGGTTTTCATATAGTGAAAGAGAAAAACTTCCGAAATCTCTGGGCTTAAACCACGATAATAGAAGGTTCCCGGCACAGCAACGCCCTATAACTCCTGTAAAAGGACGAGCTGCGGTTGCATAATGGCTGTAGAAAATGTTTAAGGAAAGCAACCAGTGAGTCAAAAATGCTCGGGGAATTACTGAACGTTCCGAATGCGAAAGAATCCCTGATGAGTTAACTGCTCAAAAAGAGCTTCTCTGACAATCCATTTAAATACGCAAGACCAAAGTAATTGCGGAACTCTCAACTGAGAAAATTGGCTCCAAAGCTATTCTTTGGAATTCTGACCAGGACTCTCCAAAAAAGATGCAAAGCCAGTTCCACCAAAACAAACTTGCATACTTACCACCTTATATACCGCTATCTCTGAGCCTCGGAAGAAAGGATTCTTAAAACAATATTAAACCATTTTTAACAACAGTTTCATATTCAAGCACTAAGATAACAAAAACTCTTAGGAGGTGCCTTCGTGATGAAAATCACCAGGAAAATCTTAATCTCAATAGTGATTTCCGTCGCTCTAATTTTGTCAAATATTTTTCTCTTTGGTCATGTAACCGGCACATCGTATGCACAAATAAGCCCTCTTGAGGTGATTAAGCACTCAGTCATCATTCCAGAAGAATTTTACGTTCCCTACCAAGGCAATAACCAGAAAGACTTCCCCAACGGTTTCAAACTGGCTGTTGGTTCTGGAATTACTGTTAAATCGGTCAATTCAGATGGTTCCATTGAATTCTATTTCATTACCGACCGGGGGCCAAACACCGATGGTCCAAAATATAAAGACAGTAGCAACGAACGTGGCGGTATAATTTTTCCCGTCCCAACATTTCAGCCTCAGATTGCTTTAGGAATTCTCAAAAACGGAAAAGTAGAAATTGTTGAAACAATCGGTCTCAAAAACAAAGAGGGCGAACCCATCACAGGATTACCCATTACACCTGGCTTGATCGGTGCCACCAACGAAATTGCCCTAACTGAAAACTTGCAAATTATAGGTTACAGTAATGACGGTCTTGACCCGGAAGGTATTGCACTCGACCACGAAGGCAATTTCTGGGTCTGTGATGAGTACGGTCCCTTTGTAGCCAAATTTGATAAAAAAGGCAAGCTTTTAAAGAAATACGCCACTGGCAATGGTTTGCCTGAAGTGTTAAAATACCGCATTCCTAATAGGGGATTTGAAGGCATCACTGTAGCACCAAACGGGAAAATCTATATTGCAGTGCAAAGTGTTTTAAACATAGAGGAAAAAACAGCTGTCACCGCCCAGTTCACAAGGATTGTGGAACTTGATCCTCTTACGGGTAAAACCAGGATGTATGCTTACCCCATTGATAGAGAAAATTATAATTCTCCCAAGGACGCCAAGATAGGCGATATCTTCGCTATCTCCAACGACAAGCTTCTTCTAATTGAACAGGGCAAAGACAAGGAAAAAAAGATGCGCAATATCATCTATCTCGTTGAATTACAAGGCGCCACAGATATTTCAAACTTAAAAATAGACGGGAAAGAACCAGAATTCATCACCGATAAGAATAAGCTCTCCACCATTAAGTTTGCATCCAAAACAATGATAATCGACTTAAGAGCAAATGGATGGAAAGCCAAAAAAGCGGAAGGAATAGCCATGCTCCCTGACGGAAAAACCATAGCAGTGGCAAGCGATAACGATTTCGGTATTACCATTGATGTTCAGGATAGCGAAAATCAAGATACCGAAGTTCTGGACTACACACTTTACCCGGACGGTAGCCTTAAATACAACAACAAAGTTGCCAAACCAGTTTTTTCGAATCGTTCCCAACCCTGACGCGGTTGAAAGTAACACTCAACTCTGGTTTATCAAACTCCCCGAAACATTAAAATAATCTTGCTTTAAAGCTTATCCACTCTTAACAGCGGGTGGATAAGTTGTGTTTCAAATAGCGGCGATATTTCAAACTCCGGAGTCATCGCCACAAGTAAGCAACCTGCGGTAAAAATTGCTTGTTCTGGACCACCATACTTTCCAGAACCTTTTCCTTGACAAACACCCCTCTTTTTGCTAAAATTTTCGCAAATTTGGAAATTTGGCAAAGAGGAGAAAAATGGCCACGCTTAAAGAAATCGCTCAAAAAGCAAATGTTTCGATTACTACTGTTTCCCACGTAATTAACGGTACAAGACCTGTCAGTGAAGCCCTGCGTCAAAAGGTCCTTAAGGCTATGGAAGAGCTGGGGATAGAAATACCTGTTAACAAAAAAAGGGCCCACTCTCACTTGATTGCCATGCTCATCGACGACATCTTTAACCCTTTCTTTACTGAAGTTTTTGCAGTTGCAGAAGCAACAGCTCGGAGCATGGATTATAACCTTCTCATCTTATCATCCATCAAGCAGGGCGAAGATATCCTGTATCTGAGAGATCTGGAAAACCGGAAAGTAGATGGGGTAATTGTGGCTACACGTCTTTCTCTCTCTCATCTAAAGAGAGCCTTTTCCACTCATCTACCCATGGTGTTTTTGGGTGGCAACCTGGAAGTTCCTTTTTCTGCCAGCGTCCTCCTTCCTGATGAGCAAGGATCTTATCTGGCTACCAAACATCTCACCGAACTTGGACACTCAAAGATTTTATGCGTGGGAGGCCCCAGGAAATTCTCCATCTTTCGAGATCGTTTCCGAGGCTATACAAAGGCGCTCGAAGAAGCTGGAATTACTGTGAATTCCCAACTAATGGTAGAAATACCGCTCACTTTCCAGGCAGCCTACCAGTTCGGCCTGGAGTTTCTGAGCAATGCTCACCAAAAAGTGACCGCAGTGTTTACCCACAATGACCCTACCGCATGCGGGATGATGAAAGCTGCCCAAAACCTGGGCATAAAGGTACCGGAAGAGCTTTCCATCGTTGGATTCGATAACACCTTTGTAACCAGGCTCACTAATCCCACTCTCACCTCAGTTAACATCCCCAAAAAACTCGTTGGAAAAAGGCTGGTAGAAATGCTCATTCGGCTCATCAGAGGAAACAACATTCCAAACTGTGTTATTGAAGAAGTTAGCCTGGACATCAAGGAATCAACAGCACCAGTAAATACAAGGTGAAAGGAGGACGCGTTATGGAAAAGACCAAGGTTACCATCATCGGTGCAGGAAGCGCTGTTTTCGGTCTTTCCACATTAGTTGGCATACTCCGTCATCCCAATTTGCGGGGTATCGAGTTATTCCTGCACGATATAAATGAGGAGGGGTTGCGAAAAATCCATCAATTAGCGGAAAAAATGAACCAGACTTTTGGCTCAGAAGTAACGGTGAAAAGCTCGACCCACAGAGCCTCAGCCCTTGAAGGCGCTTCTTTCGTTGTGCTTTCCATTGCTGTTGACCGAGAAAAATGTTGGAAGCTGGATCGGGAAATTGCTCTCAAATACGGAATCAACCACTATGCGGAAAATGGAGGCCCGGGGGCTTTCGCCCATACCGCCCGAAATCTTTCAGTTATCATGCCCATCCTGAAAGACATGGAAAAGTACTGTCCCGACGCCTGGCTTCTCAACTTTACCAACCCGGTTCCTAAAATATGCACAGCAGCATCCCTCTATACCCGGATAAAAACCATTGGCATCTGTCATCAAATAAACTTTGGCTACTACATTCTGGCCGGGCTTTTCAAAGAGGAACTGGGGTTGAAACTCCCTCGCGACTTTGGTTTTCGCTGGAACGACCAGTCCCTGGCTCTCTTTCGGATGATGAGCAAAAAGGGGAAAGAGCATTTCCAAATCCGGGCTTGGGGGCTCAACCATTTCACTTGGATGATCTCGGTAACCGACCGCAAGACTGGAGAAGATCTCTACCCTAAAATCCGGGAGAAGGTAAAAAAAGTTCCTTCCTTTTTCGAACCACTAACTATGGAAGTATTCCGCATCTTTGGGATTATGCCAGTACCAGGCGACTGTCATCTTTGTGAATATCTGCCCTACACTCACAGTGTAAATCGGAAAACCTGGGAAAGATACGACATTCAAATGTACGACTTTGAATGGGCCGAACAAAGCCGACAAAAAATGTGGGAAGAAATAGAAAAAATCCTGGAAGGCAAGACACCGCTTGAGAAGATGGAAGAAGTAGAAACTGAACGAGGCGAGTTTATCATTGCTGGAATCTTGAAAAACCTTAATTCCTACGAAGAAGCGGTCAACATACCCAACCGGGGATATATCGAAAATCTTCCCGAAGGCGTCATAGTGGAAGTGCCAGCTTTGCTTGGAAACACTGGCCCTCTGGGAATAGCTCTAGGGAAGCTACCTGAACCTATTGCTGAGCTCTGTCGCAGACAGGCACTAATTACAGAACTTACCGTACGGGCCATTGTAGAAGAAGACCGTTCTTTGGCCTTGCAGGCCTTTGCTTTGGACCCAATGATCGATGACCCAGCACTTGCCCAAGAGCTTCTTGAAGAATATCTAAAAACTTTTGATTCTTATCTCAAGTTCAAACTTTAAAGGGAGGTGAGAGAACGAGAACTCAATCATGCATAAAGCACCGTCCGTCTAATTAAACTACTTTGAAAGGGAGGGTAAAAAATGAAGGGTAAATTATGGGTTTCTCTTCTGGTGTTAATCGTTCTGGGAGCATTCTTGACAACCGGTGTTTTAGCTCAAGAAAAGGTCACCATTCGTTGGCTCTTTGAAACCGACTTTGGCGGAGGATGGAAAGTACTCATCGAAAACTTTGAAAAAACTCATCCCAACATTAAGGTAGAAATGCAGGAAGGCCCTTCAGCAACCAACACCCGGGAAGACATGTACACCACTTCTTTTATGGCCGGAGAAAGTACCTATGACATGGCTTACGCTGACTTGATTTGGGTGCCCAAGTTCGCCGCTGCAGGCTGGATCATCCCTCTGGGAGATCGGTTAACTCCCTACGAAATTGCACAGTTCCTCCCCGGAGATATTGCAGGAGGAATGTACCAAGGAAAGCTTTATCGTATACCCAGCCAGTCCGACGCCGGCATGCTTTACTACCGCAAAGACCTCCTGGAGGAAGCAGGTTTTGAGCCACCACTGACCTGGGACGATCTGGTAGAGCAGGCACAGAAACTCCAGAACCCACCGGATCTATGGGGATTTGTATGGCAGGGCAATCAATATGAAGGTCTAATCTGTGACTACCTGGAGCTTCTCTGGGGAGCAGGAGGAGAACTCCTTGACGCAGAGGGTAAGGTAGTGCTCGACCAGGGCACCGCAGCAGTAGAAGCGTTACAGTTTATGTATGACGTGATCAACACCTACAAGATTTCTCCACCAGGGGTCACCACCTACCAAGAAGAAGAATCACGTCATGTGTTTCACAACGGACAGGCCGTTTTCCACCGCAACTGGCCCTATGTATGGACTCTGGCCCAGAAAGAAGACTCACCCATAAAGGGCAAAGTAGGTATCACTCCCATGGTTCATAAAGAAGGATTTCAGAGTGCAGCTACCCAAGGAGGCTGGGGATGGGTAATTTCCAAATTCAGCAAACACCAGGAAGAAGCCTGGGAATGGATTAAATTCGCCACCAGTTATGAATCGCAAAAAATCCTCCATTTCTATAATGGCTACATCCCCACCCGCCATGCTCTCTTTGCAGATCCCGATATTCTCAAGGAAAGCCCTCACTATCCAGATCTGTGGAGAGTACAAATTAATGCTCGAACCAGACCACAACATCCTCAATATGCACAAATCTCAGATATTCTCCAGAGAAACCTCCATGCTGGACTGACTGGAACCATCAAACCTGAAGAAGCGATAAAGCGTGCTGCCCAGGAAATCAGAGAACTGTTAGGCCAATAAGACACGTAGGGGGCGGAAAAATCCGCCCCCTACAGTTGGGGGATAGTCATGAAGCACGGAAAAAAACCATTTCTTACCGATCGGCGTTTTGGGTATCTTCTCTTGCTTCCGGCTCTTCTTCTCTTCGGATTGGTTATCATCTATCCAGTAGCCAGAAACGTCTATCTTTCCTTCCACGAAAAAAGCATCGCTACTGGCATGGTAGAAAGTTTTGCAGGATTCAAGCATTACCTGAAAATATTCACCAGGGACCTTCGATTCCGCCAGGCTTTAGGTAACACACTTTATTTCACGGTGGTATCAGTAGGCATAGAGTTTTTGTTGGGGCTTTCTTTTGCACTCCTTTTAAACCTTAACTTTCGCTTTCGAAACTTCGCCCGGGCCAGTGTCATCCTTCCCTGGGCTCTGCCCACCGCGGTGATGGCCATGGCCTGGCGCTGGATTTACCACGACATCTATGGTGTAGCCAACGATATCCTCCTTCGTCTGGGCATCATCCGCGAAGCAGTGGCCTGGTTAGGAAAAAGTCCTCTGGCAATGCATGCTGCCATCTTTTCCGATGCCTGGAAAACCACCTCTTTCATGGCTCTGATGCTGCTTGCCGGGTTACAGTCCATCCCTCAGGAACTCTACGCAGCTGCCAGTATCGATGGCGCCGGTGGTTGGGCGCGGTTTCGATATGTTACTCTCCCTCTCCTGCGACCGGTTATCATTCTGGCCCTCCTTTTTCGAAGCCTGCAGGCCTTCGCAGTTTTTGACCTAATCTGGGTACTGACTCAGGGAGGCCCTGGGGGAACAACCGAAACCCTCTCGGTATATCTTTACAGTTACACTTTTCGATACTTAAATCTGGGCTACGGTTCTGCTCTCTCGGTGGCCATTTTTGCTCTTTCGCTGATTATCATCTTCGTTATCCTCTTTTTTCAGAGAGAGGAGGTGGAACTGGGATGAAAAGCAAAAAAGGCAGGATGGTCTTCTTCTACTGCTTGATAGCTCTTGTGGTTCTATTCAGCCTTTCTCCTTTTCTCTGGCAAGTTATCACCTCTTTTAAGCCTTCACAGGAAATCTTTTCACGCCCCGTGAAATATCTACCCAGCCACATCGACCTGAGTGCTTACTCACGGATTTTCATTCGCCACCCTTTTGGAAGACAAATACTCAACAGCATCTTCATAGCCTCCATCAGCACTTTTTTGTGTCTTTCTGTAGCATCACTGGCAGCTTACGCTGTGGCAAGATTTAAAATTATGGGAGGACGGGGGTTTTTGCTCTTTATCCTCCTTCTATCCCTTTTCCCTCCGGTAGTCCTTATTGTTCCGCTTTATGAAATGGTTAGCTCCTGGGGTTTGATGAACAACTGGCTGGCACTAATCATTCCCTATGCATCTCTTAACCTTCCCTTTGCCATCTGGGTCATGAACAGTTTCTTTCAGCAGATACCGGGAGCACTGGAAGATGCTGCCAAGGTTGATGGTCTGAGTCGTCTGGGAATTCTGGTACGCATCATCCTTCCTCTTTCTGCCCCAGCTCTGGCTACCACCGCCATTTTGGTCTTCATCTTCTGCTGGAACGAATTTCTACTCGCCTTGACCTTTATGACCCGGGATGCTGCCCGAACTGTGCCGGTGGGAATTGCCATGCTTTCCGGGGCTTCACAATACGAAATACCCTGGGACCAGATTTCTGCAGCTACCGTTCTTACCACTCTACCTCTGGTGACTTTCGTGATTCTTTTCCAAAGAAAAATTGTAGAAGGGCTTACTGCCGGGGCGGTTAAAGGGTAATCCAGAGTTGAAGTACTCAAAACTCGACCTTCTCCCTCCAGAAAAATTGTGCTATCTTGTTTAAAAAAGCAAGCCCACCAAAGGAGGGAAGGAAATTTGAGCCCCAAGGAGCAAAAACCGGTAATCGCTGTAGTGGGAAGCAACATGATGGACCTTATCACCTATTACGAAAATGCTTTTCCGCGTATCGGCGAAACTGTACTGGGTAAAGATTTCGAAATTGGCTTTGGTGGAAAAGGAGCCAATCAAGCGGTAGCTGCGGCAAAGCTGGGTGCAGAGGTCATAATGGTCACTGCAGTTGGTGACGACCTTTTTGGCCCCCTGGTGCGCAAAAACTTTGAAGAACAAGGAATAAGTTCCCGTTATGTAAAGATTGTACCTGGAAAAAGCAGTGGCGTGGCTCCCATTTTCGTCGATCCTCAGGGCAGAAACAGCATCTTCATAATCCCCGGTGCAAACCACTATCTGGACCCAGAAGATGTAACCAGAGCCCGCGATGCGCTGCGCCGGGCCTCATTTTTGCTCCTGCAACTGGAAATCAAAATGGAAACCACCTATTATGCGATTGAACTTACCCGAAAACTGGGCATAAAGACCATACTTAATCCAGCACCTGCTCAAAAACTGGACTGGGAAAAGCTGCAAGGAATTTATCTTTTTGCTCCCAACGAAACCGAACTTGAGAACCTGACCGGTATATCAGTAACCTCCAAAGAAAGCATTCAAGAAGGAATCGAAAGGTTGCTTGAAAAAGGACTGGAAAATGTGGTAGTCACCTTAGGCGATAAAGGAGCCATGTTGGGCAACCGCGAAGGCTTTCAATTTTTCCCTGCCTATCAGGCAAAAAGCATAGACACAACTGGAGCCGGCGATGCTTTTCTGGGTGCTCTGGGCCTTTTCCTGGCAGAAGGAAAACCTCTTGAAGAGTCCATAGACCTTGCCTGCGCCTATGCAGCACTTTCCACCGAAAAACGAGGCACTCAGAAATCCTTTGTAAAACGCCAGGAATTCGAAGAATGGCTTGCTAACGCTTCCCAAAAAAGCGAAACCTGGTGAAATCAGCCCTTTACAGCTCCCAGGGTAAGTCCACGCACCAGATAACGCTGCAAAACGATGGCCATGATAATAATCGGCACGCTGGCCATAATGGAAACAGCCGATATTTCAGCCCATAGTATTTCGTGTCCACCAATCATCCCGGCAATGTTCACGGTGATCGGGGTTACGCGTGAACGTCCTAAAATTAAAGCAAACAAAAACTCGTTCCAGGAAAACATGAAGCAAAAAAGAGCCGTAGCCACGAGACCCGGAGCAACCAGAGGCAAAGCCACGCGAGCGAAAGCGCCAAGCCTTCCACAACCATCCACCAAAGCTGCTTCCTCAAGCTCCTGGGGCAGTTCTTCAAAGAATCCCTTCATCATCCAGACCGCAAAGGGTAAATTCACCAGAGAGTGGGTTAGAATTAGAGCCTGGTAAGTATCCAGCCAGCGCAAAAAACGGAAAAAGAGAAAAAGGGGTAGCACCGAGGCAATGGGTGGCATCATGCGCACCGACAAAATCCAGAAAGCGAGGTTATCGCCACCAATCCGAAAACGTGCCAGTGAGTAAGCTGCCAGAGAGCCCAGCACAATGGCTATCAAAGTAGTTGAGGAAGCGATAATCAGGCTATCCCGCATGCCTTTTATGCCACCCAATTTCCCACCCTGGACGTAATGTTCCAGGTCGAAAGAACGTGGTATGAAAACAGGTGGATAGGTAAAATATTCTCCCTTGTCTTTGAAAGAAGTCATAACGTTCCATATGAAAGGGCTTAACATTATAAGGAGGACAACGAAAATAGTCAGGAAAATTGCCACTTTCATTCCATCCCTGATTTTCAAGACACTTCCCTCCTTTTCCAGGAAGCAAGGAAAACATTGGCAATGATGACAATAACGGCCAGTTGGAAGTAGGCCATTGCCGAAGCATAACCCATGCTAAAGTATTTGAAACCTGTAGTATAGTTGTAAAAAGCAATAGTTTCTGAGGATTGGCCTGGTCCACCGTGAGTGAGAAGCACCACGAGGTCAAATATCTTGAAAGCATCCATCACCCGGATTAAAACAGCAATAATGATTACCGGACGCAAAAGAGGAAGCACAACTCGGGAGAAAATCGCCCAGCGCCCTGCTCCATCTACTCTCGCTGCTTCATAAAGTTCATCTGGTATAGCCTGCAATCCAGCCAAAAGAGTAATCAGCATAAAAGGTGTCCATTCCCAGATATCGGCAATGATAATCGAATAAATGGAAACCTGACTGCTCCCCAGCCAGTTTACCGGATTTAAACCCATCCGGGCGAGAAGGAAATTCAACGGACCATACTGATAGTGATAGATGATTCTCCAGATGCATCCCACCACTACCGGAGAAATCATCATGGGAAGAAGAAAGAGGGTAACCACCAGGTTTCTTCCCCGAAAATATCTGTTCAAAAGTAACGCCAGACCAAGTCCCACTAAGAATTGGGTACCCACACCAATCAAAAGCTCTAACCCGGTGTTCTTCATGGCTCCCCAGAAACGCTGGTCAGAAAAAAGCCTCAGGTAATTCCCGACCCCGATAAAAATCCTTCTTCCTCCCATACCAACGTCCCACTGGCAAAGACTGAGATAGAAGGAATAAATCAGTGGGAAAATGGAAATGGCCAGGAGGATCAAAATGGTAGGGAGAACAAAAAGAACGGCTATCCTTTTTTCTCTCCTTATCACGCCTGTCCCCTCCAAAATAAAAAGGCTGAGCGAGTTGCTGCTCGCTCAGCCTGAGTAAGCTACCTTACCACAGTCCAGCAGCTCTCCATCCGGCAACCAGTTCCTGATAAAGCTTCTTTTGCTGTTCCTTACCAAACCTGTTCAGAATATCTCGCCACGCAGCTGCGGCATCGTTGAGAGCCTGTTCAGGAGTTTTTTCTCCAGCCAAAGCACGGGTCAGCTCTACACCTAAGGTCTCTTCGTATTCTACAGTTCCAGGGAGCACCATTTCAGGATATCCCTTTTCCATATTTTTCTGCACACCCTCAAGATAAATTCGGGCATCTTCCACGTTGGCAAACATCTCATACTCTTCAGGATGCGCAAAGTGAGAATAACGATAGGGATCCAACCCGGTCTCTGCGGTGGAAACATCGTCCATGCTGGTTTCAACCGAGAGGTAATGAATCACCTGGTAGGCTTTCCAGGGATCTTTGGCTTCCGCTGCTACAGCCAGCACCCTTCCACAAGGCATGAGTGCCCGGTAATAAACTTCTCCATCTTTCTTAACACCGGGAACATGACTTACGCCGATTTTGCCAACTATTTTGGACTGATTGGGATCTGCTCCTTTTTTACCTACGCAGGGCCACTGGATTACCATGAAACAATCGCCTTCCAGGAAAACATCCTTTAGTTCCTCATAACCGTAAGAAAGAACATCCGGTGGGCAGTATTGATGAATTTGCTTGAAAATTTCCAGGGCTTTTACGCCGGCTTCAGAGTTGATAGCGGGCTCCATGGTTTCTTCGTCGAAATACACACCACCCAGGCTGGCAAAAATATTGCCCCACCAGGCAAAAATCTGATCCTTCTGGCCGTAATAGGCAGTGCCATAAAAATCGCGCTCCAGGACCTGGCCGGCAAGCTTCTCACCAGCTTTACGGGTAAAGAATTCAGCCACGTCCAGGAACTCATCCCAGGTTTCAGGAACCTTAAGGTCATACCCATATTTTGCCTTAAACGCCGCTTTCTCTTCTTCGTTTTCAAGCAAATCCTTGCGATAGTAAAGGTTTAAAACATCGCCGTCATAGGGGAGAGCATAAAGCTTACCGCTATACTTGCAGTAAAAATCCCGGTAACCAGGAGTGACGTCATCGAGTTTGGGATCCAGCTTCTGAGCAAATTCATCAAGCGGATACAACCACCCATTAGCAGCGAACTCTGCCAGAAACTTCGGATAGACAATCATAATGTCATAAGCACCGGTTGCCGCAATCAATTCCATCTTTTCTTTTTCGTAAAGCTCACCGAAGGGAACACCAATTACCTCAAGTTCTACATCAAACTTTTCTTTGAAATCCTGCGCATACCAATCGAAGGGCTTCAAGTTATGGCCTGCGTCTCCTACCACAACCAGTTTGAGCGAATAAGCTAAGGAAGCGCAACTCAAAAGAAACACCAGAGCAAGAAGCAAAACCAAAAACTTCTTCACTGCTACCCCCTCCTCATTGAGGAATTACTGCATATTTATTATAGCACTTCACCGGAACTGTGGCTTTCGAATGAAAGAAAGGAATAACTTCTGAAAATGTTATAATGAGAGAGGGAGATGAAGGATGAAGATATATGGTGGGAAATGATCTTTGGGATTTATCGAATAGACCTGCAACACAAATGAAGCTTAAAATATTGAAAAAGGTTTTTGAAGTGTGGCTCACCATCTGGAACAAGCAGAATTGGGCATCTAACGAGTGGTACGTAATAGACTTGTTTGCTGGAAAGGGTAAGTACAATGATGGAAGCAGCGGATCTCCGCTTATCTTTCTTGATGCAATTAACACCAAGGCGGAATTGCTAAGAACCGATCTGGAAATTAAGTTATTCTTGGTGGAAAAAAATAGGAATAATTATCACGCATTAAAAGTACACATTGACGATTTTCTTAATCAAAATAAAGAACTTAAAAAAAGCGTTAAATTATTCTACTTTAATAAAGATGCAAACTCAGCAATAAACGATATTATTAAGCAGATCAAAAACACTCCCAAAAACCCACTTTTTGTTCTGATCGATCCAACAGGCATTCAGCTTAAGAAAGAAAACCTTAAGAAAATCCTCGAACTAAAAAACCGTAAAGACATCCTTTACAATTACATCTTAGAGGGCGTTCGAAGAACAGGTGGTGTAGCAAGAAAAGCACTTGAAGGAAAAAGTTTAACTCATAGGGAAATAAAAACAGTGGAAACGTTTATAGAATTTATGGGAGAAGATATAGATTTTGTTAAAAAAGACGATGTAGAGCTAATGAAATCCTACTGTCAAATTTTTACGTCCGATAATATGGAAGTAGTTGCTTATGACCTGCCGTATTCGAACCGAAATGATGTCCTCTATTATTTACTGTTTGCTTCCAAGAAATCCAACATAACCAAAATAGTGAAAGATATTTATGCAAGGGAAAAAGAAAGACAACGAGGTAAAACCTTGTTTGGCGGTAAAGAGTTTTACAAAAACGCCCTCATAACGTTTTCACAAGAAATAGAATGCATCACAAGAAAATCTCTCCTATACAAAACCAAAGTTGAATATGGAGATTGGACTATAAACCACATCGTTGGTTGTAAACACGGTTGCCGGTTCCCCTGCTATGCAATGATGATGGCAAGGAAGTTTGGATGGATTAAAGATTACGAAGACTGGAGAAAACCAAAACTCGTTAAAAATGCCTTAGACTTATTAGAAAAGGAAATCCCAAAATATAAAAATCAAATTGATTTTGTCCACCTATGTTTTATGACAGATCCATTTATGTATGATGCAGAAAAAGACAGGATTATTCCAGAAATTAAGGACCTAACCCTCAAAATAATTGAACGATTAAATCGTGATGGAATAAGGGTCACAATCCTCACAAAGGGCATATATCCTGAGGATCTCCTAAACACCCAAAGATTTTCCAAAAATAATGAGTATGGAATAACCCTTGTCTCATTTAACAAAAAATTTAAAGAACAATACGAACCTTATTCATCCTTATACGAAACAAGAGTGGAAAGCCTTAAAAAACTTGCGAAAGCTGGACTAAAAACATGGGTTAGCATAGAGCCATATCCTACACCCGAATTAGACCCTGACGCTGCTCAAATCGAAAAAATTCTTGAAAAAATTCATTTTGCAAAAAAAATAATATTTGGAAAGCTAAATTACAACAAACTGGTCAATTATTGCGGTAGAAATTCGCATAACTGGAAAAATAGCCAAGAATTCTATGAAGCAATAGCCCGTAAGGTAATAGATTTTTGCAACACAAACAACATTCAATATCACATAAAAGCAGGAACACCCCTAAGCAATGAAAGCCACAGAAACATTTTCAAATAACTACGAAAATGTCCCTGCCCAACTCCTGGAATTAAAGCTGATCTATGACAGACCTATATATAAAGCAAATTAAATTTCCAAGAAAATGAGAAACAAGAAAGAGGCAAGCTTTTATGAAACCTTGCAACCCACAAAATCTGACAAACTCTCAAGGTGAAATACCACACAAAAGCTTCAAAAGAGTTATTGCTTAGACTCTGCTCATTACTCCAGATGGATTACTTTCGCTTTGCGAGCGCTCGAAACCCTCACGAATAATACTTGCAATGCGCTTACGTCGTTCGTTCAAAAAATCAAAATAATCCATACGGTACCACTCCTCAGGTAGAGCGTGATAATAGTACATCTTCTCAAGATCCTCTTTCTTAAAGCGACTTTCGAGTAAAGGTACATATTCGTGTGGAGCCTTGTCACTTATAGCAACGTTATCCTGCCACTCCACTAAGGCGTAATTGGCAACCTGGTTAACATCCCGTTTCTCTATTATTCCCACCCGCCGCAATTAATCACGGGTAAAAAGATGGTGCCGTTCCAGGGAGCTTTTGACAAAACGGAAAGCAGGATTCAACATTTATCGCACCTTCATATTTGAATAAAGTACCAATACGTCCGAAATGCAAAGAGCCGCATAATAGGTTAGTTGGGCTGTATTACGTGCTGACGCGCTGTTTAGCTCGTTGGGAAGAGTTACCTCCCAGTAGTCAGGAGTGAGCACAGCGCGCATTTCTTGCTCAAGTGCATGAATAAAGTCCTCTTTACTGGCTTTGCCACGCAATAAAGAAAGATCTTGCTCCATCCTCGTCTCAGGCGAACTGGAATAGCGTCCCGTCAATGAAGACATAAAAAACCATCGAGCCAAAAGATTTCGTAGAGTGTAATGATCTACACCAAAATCACGCTTACCAATAAGTCATAAAGCATAAGTATACACAAAGGCTGTTTGTGAAGAAATAAGACGAGGATGCACGCATCCATCCCGGTTAATAACTTGAAGAAAGTCATGCCAATTTTGAAGGTCCAAAACATACCCCTGAGCCTCACGCAACAATGCAAATTGCTGTTCACGACGTTCCACAGAAAATTCACCAGTTTGAAGGTCCTTACCACGCAATATAGAATAAACGTGCTCCAATCTGGCACGCCGAAAGGCCAACACAATACCTACTCTAAGCAGCTGATCTGGAAGAGGTTGAAAAAGGGGATTATACGGCGAGAGCCGACCATCAAGAGAATGTGTTTTAGCTTGACGAGCAAAATCCTCCAGTTCTTTACGACCATCATCCCAGAAAACCGACATCAAAGTAAGGATAAAATCCGCCTGGTTAAGAGTACGACCCTGACTGTTAATTCGCACAAAAATTTCAGAAACCTGCTCCTCGTCTGCTGAAGCCGAAATTTCGAGAGCAGTTATAGGATAACTTTCTAAAAACTTTTCATATAAAATACCGAGAATGAATAACCTTAAAACAGCTCCTAAAGCACTTTAGGACATTAGACTCAAAATTTCCAGCATTTCATAGGATTTGTCAAGTAATATTTTGTTCTTTATAAAAGTGTTCACCGTAAGCTCTATCCCAGCAAAACTTTGCATTTATCTGCTAATACAACCAATCACTCAAAAGCAAAATTCCAAAAATTCTTCCCGGGAGGGGGTCTCTCAAAAAGCCCCTCAGGAAATTTACCCAACCAAAGTTCCTCATTTAAGGTCGAATCTGTCCAGGTTCATTACTTTATTCCAGGCTGCGATGAAATCACGTACTAACTTCTCTTTGGCATCATCACTTGCATAAACCTCTGCAACCGCTCTCAGTTCGTCGTGATGCCCAAAAATCAGGTCTACCCTGGTTGCACTCCACCGCAGCTCTCCACTCTTTCGGTCATACCCTTTAAAGAGGTAACGGTAGTCATCAGCTGGTACCCATTCAATGTCCATGGAAAGCAGGTTTACAAAGAAATCGTTGGTCAAAACCCCCGGATTATCGGTCAAAACTCCATATTTCTCGTACCTGTAAGTAGCCCCCAGAACCCTCAGGCCACCTACCAGCACCACCAGTTCTGGCACGGTAAGTGTCAGCAGTTGGGCCTTATCAACCAGGAAGTATTCAGGAGTGGTGTAAACGTCCCCCTCATTAATGTCAGCAGGATCTCTGAAATAGTTCCGGAAACCATCAGCGAAGGGTTCTATCTCTTTATAGAACTCTACATCAACCTGTTCTTGCGAAGCATCTACCCTACCCGGTGTAAATGGAACCTGCACGTTGAAGCCCGCTTTCTGCGCAGCAGCTTCTAAAGCCGCACAACCACCAAGCACTATCAGGTCAGCTAAAGAAACTCGCTTTCTGGAACCCTTTTTCTCCTGCTCCTGATTGAATTCCTGCTGAATTTTCTCATAGGTAGCAATTATGTCTTTCAACTCATCCGGGTGGTTTACTGCCCACTGATTCAAGGGATATAGCCTGATTCGTGCTCCATTGGCTCCTCCCCGACGGTCAGAATTGCGATACGTTGACGCTGAAGACCAGGCAGTATAAACAAGCTGAGGAATACTCAAACCCGAAGCAAGCACTGTCTTTTTGAGTTCAGCCACATCGGTATCATCAATCAGCTCATAGCTACGCGCGGGAAGAGGATCCTGCCAGATAAATTCCTCTTCGGGAACGTAAGGACCAGCATAACACGCTTTTGGACCCATATCACGATGAGTAAGCTTGAACCATGCCCGGGCAAAAGCCTGTTCGAACTCCTGTGGGTTTTCAAGAAATCTCTTGGCTATCTTTGAATAAACGGGGTCAAATTTCAAGGCCAAATCGGCGGTGAGCATTTTCGGTTTGTGCTTTCTTTGCGGGTCGTGCGCGTCAGGGACGATTGCCGGACTATCTTTGGCAACCCACTGGTTCTTGCCGGCAGGGCTTTTTTCAAGTTCCCACTCGTTTTCTAACAGAATGCGCAGATACTGAAGCCCAAACCGGGTTGGTGTGGGTGACCAGATAACCTCAAATCCTGAAGTAAAGGTATCAGGGCCTTTACCGCTTTTATAACCGTACTTCCATCCCAATCCCTGGGATTCAATGGGCGAAGAGCTGGGGTCTGGACCAAGGTGCTTATCTGGACCTGCACCGTGACATTTCCCAAAGCTGTGGCCACCAGCAATGAGCGCCACCGTCTCTTCATCGTTCATGCCCATCCTGGCAAAAGCAACCCTGATTTCTTTGGCAGATTCAACCGGGTCTGGATTCCCTCCTGGACCTTCTGGGTTTACATAGATAAGGCCCATCTCAGTAGCGGCATAGGGTCTTTCAAGTTCTCCTCCTCTGAAGCGCTCTTTCCCGGTAAGCATCTTTTCTTCAGGTCCCCAATCCGGACTTTCATCGGGTTCGTAAATATCCTCTCTGCCCAAAGAGAACCCAATTATCTTCACACCCATATCCTCAAGTGCTACAGTTCCAGCCATGATGATTAAGTCTGCCCAGGAAAGTTTTCTGCCATATTTTTTCTTAATCGGCCAAAGTAACCTTATGGCTTTATCAAGGCTGATGTTGTCAGGCCAATTAATCCGGGGTGGAAAGCGGATACTGCCGTCCCTCGCTCCACCTCTTCCATCATGAATCCTATAACTTCCAGCGCTGTGCCAGGCCAGACGGATAAAAAGAGGGCCATAGTGCCCAAAATCAGCCGGCCACCAGTCCTGAGGCGTCTTCATGAGCTCCTTCAGGTCCTTGATGACGGCATCAACATCCAACCCCTCCACTTCCCTAAGATAGTTGTAGTCAGGGCCATAGGGATTGGAGTTGGGGCAATTCTGGCGGAGAATTTTGAGATTTAATCTGTTTGGCCACCAATCGGTAAGCCATCTTTTCCTCGGTTTTACCTTCCGCTCTTCCACAATGCATCCCTCCATTTTCAAGTTTCGCTTAAAACATCTCCTTTTAAAACACTCAACTGACCGGCAAGTTCAAAACACAACGTAACCGGATATAAAAGTTCCCTTGTGCCAATACCACCTCCTTGCAAATATTAAGCACAAATTCCTTTCCAGAATTCCCGATAACGCAAAAAATCAAAAGTAGCCACAATCTGGAAGCCCATAAAGGTTTTCCCGTCAACAACAAAAACTCAACAAAATATTCACTGCAGAACAAAAGAAGAACGCTCGAAAACTCACTTTTTGCTTCTCAAGGTGAGAATTTAAAATAATTATTGTAAAACCTGCGCAGCGTCAAAAACCGACGCTGGATGCTGGCGAAACCCATTTTTCAGCAAAAATTCGGACAACCCCCCTACCGGGGGAAGAATTTTTCCTTTTTTCGGTTTTAAATAGAAAATAAAAACCTACAGAAAGGGGAGAAGGCAATGCCAACTTACGAGTATCGTTGCAAGCAGTGTGGAAGTTCTATGGAAGTTAAAGCCTCGATTGAAGAGAAAGAACGGGGTCTTGACCTCACCTGCCCTCAATGCGGGAGCAAGGAGCTCACTCAGGTATTTGGAGGTTTCATGCTGGGTTGTTCCCCAAAAGGCGGCCACAGCGGAGCTTTCGGCGGCTGCTCTTGCTGCTCGTAAAAAACTGCCCCAGAAAACCCCAAGAAAGCAGGTTTTCCGGGGCTAATCCTTGCTCAAATACTAACTGCGTTCCCATTTTAATACTTTCCGGCCATACGATGCATCCTGCCATAAGCGCATAGGTAGCTTTTTCCCCAAAAACAGAAAGGTTTGAAATCTGAAAATCTCCTGCACTCACTACAGTTTAAACTTTCCGCTAACCCACCCCAACCTGATTAAAGCTTCAGAGATGATTGTAAAAAGTAAACACTTTTACTTCTAAAAAAATCTTTTGCTGAGTGTCAACATTTCAGACATACTCTAAAGATAGACGAAGCCCAGAAGTGAAAACGTGGCAAATTTGAGTGGAATAAAAACATACATCCCTGTTTTGGACTCATAACAAATTTTTCAGTTCTTCTCTGGTGATACCTGCTTGCTTCAAAATTTCGAACAAGGTGCCTTTTGGCAAATCCTTTTTGTGCCGGGGAACAGTAACTCTTCTTTTCGTCTCCGGGTGATAGTAAATATGGTGGCTTCCCCTCACTCTATCCAGCACAAACCCTTTCTTTTCAAGGATCCTGATAACTTTTTCAGGGGTGAGTGATGGGAAGCTATGCATGGGTTTCCACGGTTAACATGTACTCCAGGGTCCCTTCTTCTGTCGGTATTTCTTCCCCATGTTCCCGCAGGCTCTCTACATAGAGTTCTATAGCTTCCCTTGCCATTGCTATCGCCTCTTCTATTGTTTCACCATAAGTAACACACCCTGGAAGAGAAGGAACTACCACTGTGTAACCCCCTTCCGGCTCCCTTCGAAGCAAGACGCGATAACTTAACCTCAAACTCATCACCTCTTTATCCACTGAATATTCCACTGAATATGAGCGCTCACTTCTCCAGTAACTACTATTGTCCTCTACCCAAAGACTTCCTATTTAGGGTAAGCTTCCTCTATGCTCGAGCCAGTGTTCTACAAAACTATACTCCAAAGCATAAACTAACACAATCTCTCCTGCTTTAGCCAATTGCCTGCACCACTTTCACCCGTACCTCGTCCCGGAGCTATTCTCTCCAAAATCCAGTGGCTCAATACCCATCAGCTACAACATATCGGAGTACTTCCCAAAGGCAGCCAGAGGCTTTGGCGGCTGCTCTTTATAGCAAGCGAAAAAGCGCCACAAAGCAAACTACAACCTACCAACGCCTACCAGTACCCCGACAGTAACGGCAAACGCCCGTGCCATAGCACCAGGGACAGGGATCCTTACTGTGCGGCCTTCCGTAACCAGAGTAATATTTGAGACCCGAACCACGACAGTGGTGGCAGCGTCCGGTTCCATTGCAGGTTCTGCAAATTCTCTTTCCGTTATCATCCGAGCGACCCCAAACAAGCATGATACCACCTCCCCTGGACGCTCTTTCTTTGTCTTCATCATCTCTCAAACAAGTTTTTCTTTTCTACTAACTGCTCCCGAAAAAGCATTCTCAAACCCTGTATAAATTCAGCATCTTCCCGACTCATTTCTGCCTGCAAGGCCAGTGCCCGCAAGGTCTGAAACAAAATCTCTTCACAAAAAGAAGAGCGCTTCTCCGACAAGGTCCGCGGAGTCTCTCCTTCGCCATCTTTTCCAAGCGCCAATCATGCCTATAACCTTGATGGAAAGGAGCATAGACAGCCACAGTACACCCATTGTGTACTTGATTCTACCGGTAAGCAATGTCAATTTCTGACGTTCTGACGGAAAAGATAAAAATTTTTGTAAACCGACAGCAAGGCTCGAAGAAACGTTCACCAGCTTTTCAGATTCCTTTAGCCCCTAAAAGAGCCACAAAACAAAGCAGTGAGAAGCAGAGAAACACTTCCTTCAATAAAGAGAACGCAAGACAAAAACGACATTCAATTATAATTTTCTTTCTCGAAAAAGTATGAGGCAAAAATCCCGATAATTTGGGGCTTCAGCAAACCAGAGTAAGCGATATTGCTATGCTGGTTAAAACTGGAAAAACATAGGGTTTGGATTCTTTGAGTTATGGAATGCACTGGAAAATGTGCCGGAAGTGAAAACGTGTATCTTCAATCTGAAAAGCCGTCGCACAAAGCTTTTGCGCTAAATACCATCACTCATCTACAGCCAGGACGTCCAACCTTCGGTAAAGCCTGAGCTCTCTACCCTTCCAAGCCAGCTCAAAACCAGGGAGACCCAGCGAGTTTTCAGAGGTTATCAGATAGTCATAATTAGCAAAATCAGCGTAAAAAGAATTATTGGGATTCCTTAGTTCGGGAGTCCAGACTCTGTCCATATCTTTCCAGGAAGAAACCAGAAAAGAAGCAGGCTCCATGACCAACACTTTACCCTGTACCAATTCCTCGAGTTTGCGATACTCAGCCAGCTTCTCCTCAAGCCGGGGATAGAGATGGAAAAAGAAACCCCGGCTATCAACCACAAACCTCCCCCAGCTCAGAATCACAAAAACGCAAAGCAACAACACGTTGACCGCTTTTACCCATCCCCGCTCACCCCGCCACTCCAGCACCCCGCTAACCTGAGTTAGAAAAACTACCATCAGAGAGAAAACAGGCAAAGCAAGAATGCCCGAAAAAAGCGCACCCAACCCCCAGAGAAACCTTTTCCTTTCGGAAAGAATTGCCCACACAAAGGGTAAAAAGAAAGGCCAGAATTTGCTAAGTTCAGCAACTGTTTTTTGAAGCCCTCCCAGAGAAGCAAAATTAAAGTAGAAAGCAAAACTCTGGGAATGCAGGTCCAGAAAACCCAGCGGATTACCGTCGTAAATCCAGTAAAGAAAGGCAAGGGTGCCCAAAAGCGAAAATATAGGGAAAAAGAGCACCAGCAAAAGACCCAGCTTTTTGCTCCAGCTACCCGGAAAAAGCAGCACAATAGCCGCCAGAGCCACCATGATGCATCTGAAGCGGGGATAAGTTAAGGTGACTGCCCCCAGCAGAAAACCGCTTGCAAACAAGCAATGGGTGAGCCCCCACTCTCTATGGCGCAAGATGGCAAAAAAAGCTCCTGCCAATAAAGTAACAAAAAGAGTAAGTATCGGAGAACTGCACAGCGAAGAAAGAAAAAGCGGGGAAGTAAAAAAAGCCATAAAAAGCAGGCTCTCAAGCAGTGTGTCCTGGCCGAAGACCCAGCGTGAGGCAAAGGCCACTCCCAGAACCCCACAGGCAGAAACCACAAAGGGTGCCCCGGGAGCAAAAATAGAAAGCAGGAAAGGAAGGGTGGGATAAGTCAAAAAGAAGGTTTTAAGGTTAAAAACCCCCTCGCGGTGCACCGCATTAGCCCAGAAAGATAGGAAATAGGCCTCTGGAGACAGTAAACCCTCCCTTTGTGCCCAGAGCGCAAAAAGCGAAAACAAAACCCAAAAACTCGCCAGAAAAAGCACAAAAGCCGCAATCCTCAGGCTTTTCTTCATGGATTACTGCTTTCCTCCCAGACCGTGAACGGTCTTCTCCCAGAAAAAGGGCCGGGTAAAAAGCTGAAAAATGCCTTTCCAAGCCGCCACTCCAGCCAGAAACCAATAAAAGAGGTTGAGCAAAGCAAAGGGAAGCAGCTCATAAAACCCTCTACGGAACACAGCAAGCATGGAAAGGTAAATGCCCAGGAAGTTGCCCAAAAGAAGGTTCAAAAGGCCGATAACCATTATGAAATCCGGTAAAAAGGAAAAGCCAAACGCCCGTTTTGTAAAAAGCCAGAAGACAAAAAGTAACCACAGAGGAACTGATGCTGCTTGACCCAGAGGTGTCCCTCCGATAAAAAGCTGTAGCGTAAGCCAACCAGAAAAACCAGAACTACGTAAAACTCGCAAAGGCCTGCGGTTGTGAACCAGAAAGGTCTGCAAGTATCCCTTGAGCCATCGGGAACGCTGCCTTATCCAGTTGCGGAGCTTACTGTTGGCCTCTTCAAAGGTAGTGGAATTGATGATCCCTACCCGGTAACCGCGGTAACTGGCCCTCATTCCCAGGTCAGCGTCTTCAGTAACGTTGAAGGGATCCCAGCCTCCAAGTTCCAGCAAGGCCTGAGTCTTGAAATGGTTGGAAGTTCCACCCAGAGGTATGGGCAGGCGAAGCACGAAAAGGCCGGGCAATAAATAGTCAAACCAATAAGAGTATTCCAGGGTGAACAATCTGGTAAGCAAGTTCTGGTTGCGGTTGTAAAAGTTGAGCGCTGCCTGAAGACATACAAACTCCGGGGGAGCGTTGCGGAAAGCAGCTACCGCCTTTTTGAGCTGGTCTGGTTCAGGAACATCTTCGGCATCGTAAATGGTGAGCAATTCTCCCCGCGCAAAGAAAAGACCAAAATTGCAAGCCCGGGGTTTCGTCTTGGGAGCACCTTCTGGAACAAGAATAAAGCGGACGTTATAAGGGGGGTGGCTTTTCTTGCAATTTTCCAGAGTTTCCCGGTCATTTTCTTCAATAAGGAAAAGAACATCCAGCTTCTCGGGTGGATAATCGAGTTGACGAATGCCTTCAACCAACTGTTTAATCACCGAAAGTGGCTCCCTATGGAGGGGCAGGAGAATGGTATACACAGGGAGCTCGTTTTCTCTCAGGTCTTTAAAATCACCCTCAAAGGTGATGCTCTCTTTTTCTATCCTTGCTCCCCAGAGGCTGATTACAAACTTGAACAGCACATTGGCAAAATAGGCCAGGTTAATTATAGAAAGGAGAACACTCAAAGTGGGAAGGGTGAAGAAAATCAGTCCCCAGAGAAAGGCAACTAAAGAGGCAACTCCCACCAACCACTGCAGAGGTGTGAAAACTCGTGATGCGGATTCCTGGGGAGAACGGAAGAGAAGACCAGCAGTAGCTTCATGAAGAATCGACTTTCCAAAGAAGCGATGGATAAGGTGGTCAAGTTCGTAAGGGGTAATCAATGCTTTCTCGACGTAAACCAGACCGAACTTTTCTCCAAGTAGCTTTTCCACCGAAGAATCGTGCTGAGAGACCACCGCTACCAGAAAGTGTCCCCCATCCCTTTTGATGGGGAAAAAGCGGAAGTGGATTAATTCCCGTACATTAAAAGACTTCAATAGCTCTTCATCAATAAGCCCGTAGAGCTCTTCCAGGTTCCTGCCTATGTAAGAAAGGTCTCCCTGTTCAGCCAGAACTTCGTAAAGCTTTAGCGGGCTAATCAAACCCCGGGAGACTAATATTTCCCCCAGGGGACTGCCACTAATTTTCTGTAGTTCCAGAGCTTCGCTGAGATCCTGCTCACTAATCAAGCCCCGTTCAAGAAGTATCTCGCCTAAAAGTTTTCTACTCTTTACAGAGGAGGACGGGTCAGGCGGCGATACAGGAACCCGGCCAGAATCACGATTAGTGAAGCTCCCACCAGGAATATCACCAGACGGAAGCTCCGAAAAACCTCCCTCCAATGAGAAGGAATCCTCCACCCCGAAGGAGGTATCTCCACGGTCAAAAGCCTGGAAAGGCCTCCTTTTCCGATTATCGCCACGTTCCCGCTCAGCCACCGCAGGGTTTCAACTCCTTCAAAATTTTCCAGGAAGTAGCTCCGGGCAATATCTTTCTCCCGGTAAGGGATAAAAATTATTGCCGGGAATGCTCCTTCCCTGAAAACTGAAAGAACACCCAGCGGCTGGTCAGGAGAAGTCTCCAAAAGGCGTTCACTTTGTAACCCAGACCGCAAAACAATTGTCCCCTCATCAATCACTACCGGGGAAGAAAGAGACTTTAAAAGGGTATCTGGAGGGTCTACAAAAACCAAGAAATTTCGGGGGGAAACGCTTTTTTCCAGAAAAGGAAGGCAAGGCAAAAGAACAAAATCCCGCAGGGTGTAGATAAAGTTCTCGCAGGCAAAAGCAAGCGAAAGGGCCATTCTTTTTGCAGTCGGGGTACCGCGCAACCTGAGGTGGTCGCTGTATTCCCTGACACGTCGGGGAAGATAAAAAAGGTTGAAAAATGGCCTCCTAAAAACAGAGAGATTTAGCGAAGGGTCAAGCAAATCAGTAACCTGGGAATATTTGAGGACTTCTACCAAAATGGGCACCCGGTCTATCGTGCGCAGAGAAGCCACTATTTTAGAGGCAACCATCAAATCCTCAAAAGATGCTTTATCGGGAAGCACCACCTGAGCCTTGCCTGCAAAAAAAGTGGGAACATCCCCAAAGGTTAAAAGTTCTGGAAGAGACGCCAACTCCTCAACTTCAAGGTAGGACTTGCCACTAATGAAACCTTCAAAAGGTGCTTCACTTCGCCGACAATGACCCACTTCGGGGAAATAAGAAAAGCGGAACTCCAGAGAGTTTTCTCTCCCAAGAAGAGCAGTGGGAATCTGGACGGTAAGGGGAGAAAGCTCTTTTACTCCACCCATGTCAAGTTTTTCGCTGTAAACCATTTCTCCATTGAGCTTAATCGAAAAGGTAGCCTCATAACGCGAGGGAAGGTGGTTGCGGTAAAGGACCAGTTTGAGGCTACGGGGAAAACCTCCCAAATCAGAAAGCGTAAAGTAAACTGTTTGTTTCATTTCTCCTAAACCACGGAAAGTAAGCCCATCTGCTCCTAATCCACTCAGGGTTACCCTTTGTTTAGAATAGGAAAACTGCTTGTCCACTTTTTCAACCTTCGAGGAAGTAAAGACGAAAAACTCCGGAATACGCGTCAGGGCATCAACTCCCTGCGGAGTAAGATAAAGGGATTTATCATAAATTTCAAAATCCCGGTAACCTTCTTCTAACAGGAAAATGCGGCGGTGATCCGAGGACTCCGTTGTTTCTCCCTTATACATTCCAGCAGTTATCCGGACAGGCAATCCTCGGTAAAATCGACTCAAAAAAGCATAGAGCTCTATAAACGCCCTTTGAAGGTCCGGCGACCATTCACCAGAAGGAAGCAAAATCTCCACTTCATCCTCAGGGAAATGCAGGAAATCCTCGAGGCTTTTAAGGGGGGTATCTTTTCGGTAAAGGTTGAGCAAACTGTCTTTCCTTATAATCACAAACAGGTTGCCTGAAGCCAGGTCCTCACAGAAGTCATCGCTGATTACCAGATGAGCCTTGACTTCTATACTGTGTACATCTTTATCCGTAGAAAGAGCAGCAAGTGGGATACGAAAGCTGTTTTCACCAGCCCTCAAAGCGGCATTGAGGAGGAGCTCTCCATCGCCGTATATCGATACCGACGAAGGAGAACGAATAAGCTGAGAAGCATAAAGGTTAAGATAGAGAAAGCTGCGGCCCCAGTCCACGCCGGTGAAGTCAGGAAGGTAAAGGGTGTAAGCGGGATTGCCACCTTCGAGTTTCACGCTTTCTTTCCAGCCCAAGCTTGAAAAGGGTATCTGAAAGTAGCCCTCTCCTTCCCGAGCACCAAAGCTCAGCTCCACGAAAACAAGAGAAAGCAACAAGCAAATGCCTACCAGAAACAGCCCTTTCCTCATACACTCTTCCCCCAGAGAAAATCTTTCCCCATCCTTATTGAACAAGAAATTTATATCACCATAAGGAGAAACTGGCAAGAAGGGTAACAGGAAGGCTTCTCAGCAGCCAACATTTATGGTTTTTTCAATCCCTTATAGGGACGCTACAAACAATGGAAAAGCGAGGCCTATTGAAAATAGCTGAAGTGTTTCAATCCCTTATAGGGACGCTACAAACAGTTTTGGCAGGCAATAAAAAAAGGAGAACGAGAGTTGTTTCAATCCCTTATAGGGAAGCTACAAACCCGTCTCGGGTTGGAATATAAGAGATTGCGTGGTATCGTTTCAATCCCTTATAGGGAAGCTACAAACCCTTTTTATCATTTTGAAAACCCCCTTTCTTAATCTCGTTTCAATCCCTTATAGGGAAGCTACAAACCTTCTCCAGAGCTTTCCCATAGTCCCTGCGAGCAATGTTTCAATCCCTTATAGGGAAGCTACAAACCGGTAACTCCGTTTTCAGAAGGACCTTCTTCATCGGTGTTTCAATCCCTTATAGGGAAGCTACAAACGAACCCATTCGCTGTCATGAGGGTCTGTATGTAGATTGTTTCAATCCCTTATAGGGAAGCTACAAACATCAATGCAATTATCCATCAATGAATTAAAAGAACTAGGTTTCAATCCCTTATAGGGAAGCTACAAACCTTCCGATAGTGAATTCACAGATATAGAGCTGTGGTGGTTTCAATCCCTTATAGGGAAGCTACAAACGCTGTTTTTGCCTCTCTTTCTCCCTGTAATAGATTTGTTTCAATCCCTTATAGGGAAGCTACAAACGTTTATCGAGCTTCTCAATCTGAGAAACCCTTGAGAAGTTTCAATCCCTTATAGGGAAGCTACAAACCATCCACGCTTTTTCGATTTCGTCATCACATTCATCGGTTTCAATCCCTTATAGGGAAGCTACAAACTATTCCCCTGGAATGGGAACCGAAAGAAGATGGTGGAAGTTTCAATCCCTTATAGGGAAGCTACAAACAGCATTGCTGGTGTATATCGTCCAGCAACTCTTGAGGGTTTCAATCCCTTATAGGGAAGCTACAAACCTTTTGGTAGTAATATTGAGGTCGGGGAAAACAAAGGTTTCAATCCCTTATAGGGAAGCTACAAACCTCTCGGTCTTTGACAAAAACGAAATTAGGAATAGAAGTTTCAATCCCTTATAGGGAAGCTACAAACTGGCCTATACTTTCTGCCTATCCCCTATGCATGCTTGTTTCAATCCCTTATAGGGAAGCTACAAACATATAAACGTCGCATAGAGAACAGTATCCTTGAGAGGTTTCAATCCCTTATAGGGAAGCTACAAACAAGCCATGCAAGAGCATCTGTTATATTGCTTACGGAAAACGTTTCAATCCCTTATAGGGAAGCTACAAACAGGCATAATTATGCCCAAAAAGCACCACGGGGTTCTGTTTCAATCCCTTATAGGGAAGCTACAAACTGCCTTCCGCCAGCGTAGCCCTTAGCTCGTTTAGCGGTTTCAATCCCTTATAGGGAAGCTACAAACTTTAATGACCACGCTATGGACGCTATGAGGTATGCCAGTTTCAATCCCTTATAGGGAAGCTACAAACGTTCTGTATGCGGGAGGATTGTTCATAGGGCTGATGTTGGTTTCAATCCCTTATAGGGAAGCTACAAACGCCCTTTCTCAGGCGCTGAGGGAAGCGTTTCCTGAGTTTCAATCCCTTATAGGGAAGCTACAAACAAAAACACACAACACACCCCAAAAGCGCTAACAACCGTTTCAATCCCTTATAGGGAAGCTACAAACATCAATAAGCTTGCGCAAAATCTTCCTATTCTTCAGGGGTTTCAATCCCTTATAGGGAAGCTACAAACAAAAGTATCTCTACGGGCACGAAACGGTGCTTTAAATGTTTCAATCCCTTATAGGGAAGCTACAAACCCCCAACGGGAGCATATTTTCTTGCAAAGTATTCGAGTTTCAATCCCTTATAGGGAAGCTACAAACCATGGCTCTGCGAGAAGATACACTACTACTACCAGGTTTCAATCCCTTATAGGGAAGCTACAAACATAGCCGGTCTGATTGTTGTGGGTATAGTCGGTAAGAGTTTCAATCCCTTATAGGGAAGCTACAAACCGTTCCACGCCCGAGACTCGTTGTTTTGGTCTATAGCTGTTTCAATCCCTTATAGGGAAGCTACAAACCGGCCGGAGCATCAACAACTTGTGTTTTCAGCCAAGTTTCAATCCCTTATAGGGAAGCTACAAACTTACTTTGGCTGGATCACCGGATACAAGGTACTTTTGTTTCAATCCCTTATAGGGAAGCTACAAACCAGGCTGCACATCACAGCCGACAGCGTGAACGTCATGTTTCAATCCCTTATAGGGAAGCTACAAACATGCCCGTGAGTAGTCGAGGTACCTTCCTTCAGAGTCGGTTTCAATCCCTTATAGGGAAGCTACAAACCACAAACACATTCGGATTAATTTCGGCTTCAACTAGTTTCAATCCCTTATAGGGAAGCTACAAACACCCTGCAAAATCACCAGCAACTCCTCAATAAACTGTTTCAATCCCTTATAGGGAAGCTACAAACCCGTAAAAGGGTTATAAATAAAGGCTTTTTAAAATCGGTATTCACTTGTCAAGGTGCGTATCTGAAACCATTAAAACATGAACTAATACCCATGTCAAGAGACTTACAACCCATTTTCATTTTTCTGTCGATCCCCGGGGGTTTTCCGGTTACCGGACATCGACAGAAAAATCACCCCTCCTTAACCCCCAAAATACCCTCAAACCCGCACCACAAGCCCCAAAGAAGCCAAAATACCCTGAAACCCGCATGAAAACTCAATCAGAGGCCACAAAACCCCTATTTCGAGAACCATTTTCTGTCGATGTATTGGAAGCAAGAAAAGAAAGGACTTCCAGAAAGAGAAAAAGTTCAAAAATCGTGAAAGAAGGGGGGATGAAATAAGGAGATGCTGAAACAACAAGGGGATGCTGAAAAAAACTGAGACCCTGAAGTAAATCCTGAAATGCTGAGATTCCGAAAAACTGAGATCCTGAAATAAATTCAGGATGACGGCGAAGTCCGTCATTCCGAACTTGTTTCGGAATCTCAGGTGTTTAGATTAAACCATGAGATGATGAAATAACAAGGAGATGCTGAAACAAGTTCAGCATGACAAAAGCTGGAGATTTGTCAATTAAGTATGACTAAAACGTGAGATGCTGAAAGAGACCCTGAAACTATGGGATCCTGAAACAAGGAGACCCTGAAATAAGAGACCCTGAAATAACAAGGAGACCCTGAAACAAGAGATGCTGAAATAAATTCAGCACGGCCTTAATTAATATTAAGGCCGGTTCAGGGCGGTGTCGAAAAAACCGACACCGGTTCAGGATGTTCCGTGTTTCATTTCAAGTCCTTTGAAGACCAACATTTCTTTTCTCTCCTAAGTAATGGGGATCATAGGGTACACCTCTTTTCAGAGAGGCATTGGCTTGTCTCAACAGTTTACTGGCTGAAGCAGCGAGAGCTACTTTCCTGGGTTTACCTCTTCCAAGGAGCCGCTCATAGAGAGCCCGGCACTGGGAGTTGTAGCGGGAAGCAGTTAAGGCACAGAGAAAGAGGAGTTTGCGCAGGTAAGGGTTGCCTCTTTTACTCAGCCAGGCTCGGTTTCTGCTTTTTCCAGACTGCTCAATCTGGGGAGAGAGACCGGCAAACTGAACGACTTCTTTGGCTTTGGAGAAGCGCTCCATGCGATTGAAGTTAGCAAAAAGGAAGTAGGCTTTGCGTCCTGAAAAAAACCAAGCTTATAACAGTGTGTGTCTTTACTTGAGCTCCGAAATCTGGAACAAGATAGGAAAAAGGGCAATCTCGAACTCGGGAAAAAAGCGGATATTTTACAAAAACCTTCTGGAGTTAAGCGGGTAGCCATGTAAAGCAAAACCCAGAAAGCACAAACATTCACAGAAAGTTGCCTTTCCCACCCTTTTCCACTCCTAAAATTTGCCTTTCAGAATACTTGGTGGTCCGCATAATGTAAAAAATTACCGAATCTTTCTCCTCGCTTATACACCTTTTAAGTTCCGACTTCAAGCGCTCCAGCCGGGCTTCAGTGATTTCTCCCTCCAGAACCGAATTCTGCACCCAGGTGAGGTACTTCCTACCTATTTTGAGAACCTTATTAACTCGTTTCTCCTCCACATCATAAACCATGACTACATACATGCGCGAAACAGCTTACCATTCTGCAAGAAGGGGCTGATATTCTTCTTCGCCAAGCAGGTGTTTTTCAAGCTTGTAAAGTTCAAGGCGGATTAACCTGCGGTAGGAAACTTTGCGACCAATCCTTTTGTAACTCACTGTACTCTTCATCTTTTCTTCAAACTTCTCAACAAAAACCTTGCGACCCCTCTCGTTGAGATAAAGTCCACCCAGGCGTTCATCAAAGTCGCAAGAGTTGATAGCTTTTTTGTTCACCAGGGTAAAAATGACCCGACTTACGATAATCGGTTTAAAGACTTCTGCCACGTCGAGGTTAAGAGAAAACCTCCGGAAATTAGTGGCATGCAGAAAACCGATGCGGGGGTCAAGGTGAGTTTTGTATATCTCGGAAAGAACAGCTGCATAAAGCAGAGAGTTGCCAAAGCTAATCAGTGAATTGAGTTGATTTTCGGGTGGTCTTTTAGTTCTTTTTTCCATCTGAAAATCCTGGTCGTTCAAAATAACATCAAAAGATTGATAGTAGATATCCCAGGCATTGCCCTCCACAGCCATAAGCGCATCTGGAGTGTCTTGCTCTTCCAACCCACAAAGAAAACTTTCCATTTGACCAATTGCTGAAGCGAGAGCAAAACCACGGCGGTGGTAATACTTCAAAACGGCCTGGATGTTTTGCAACGCTCCCCGAACAAACTGCCGGGCCAGGACAAGCCTTTTCTCCGGTTCCAAATAATGCTCCGCTTGCCTCAAGATCAAACAACCAGAGTTATAGTGTTCCCGAGGGTAAAAGCTCCCCACGTAATATCCGTAATGATTGTAAAAATGGAGTAACACCGACTTTTGAGACAAAAATTCGAGGACTTCCTTGTTAAGCGTTACCTCTCCAAAAAAGTGAATATCCCGGACTCCCTCTACGGGCAGGTAGCGCTGGGAGCCGTCCTGGCTTTCAAAAAAGAGAGTATTCTGTTTTCTCTTGAGTATCCCGTGAGAAAAAGCGTAAATACTTTCACTCATGCAAAACAAAAATCCCTAAAAGCACAAGGTGTGCAGAGAGGAATCTTTTCCCGGCGAGGAGGAACTTCCTGAGCAATGATAAGCTCGATTTCACGCATCGCCCGCTTGAGTTCCTCCTCAATAGCTCTGTTCAGAACCAGGGGTATTTTTCTCTTTTCCCGGGGGAAGAGCACTTCACCCCTGGCTTTCACACCTCTTTCCTTGAGGTACCAGAGGTAAAAGTAAAGCTGCATGATGCCGCTTCTTTTGGAGCGACTTGATTTTTTTATTTCCCCAACTATCAACTTGCCCTCTTCGCTCCTGACTATATCAATCAGGACATCCCCGATTAAAAACTTCTTTTTTTCTTCCTGGTAACTTTCTTCTTCCACCAGGCGCCCCAGGTCCAAAAAAGGGTTATCCTGGTCTGGAGTGATTTGGTGAGCCATATACCAGAGCTCCCGCTTGCAGGCGTAATAGCTGGCAATCATAGTTCCGTTAATCCTTTGCATAATCCCCTCCTATATCATTATCGCCTGTGGCCCAGAATCGCCTACCCGAAAGCCAGTTTCCGGGTTATAAAACTCCTCTACTCGTTCAAAGGGTACATAACCCAGGTTTTCAGAAAACATGATTTCAAACAAAACAGCTTCTCTTTTTTTGTTCACCCGAACGTTGACAATATAGGCTTCAAAGTCTCTGCGTATTCGGAGCAGTTCCTTTTTTCTCTCCCAGGGCTTTAGGCTTCCCTCACCGGTAATCTCCCGAAAGCGCTCCCAAACTCTCTGAGCTTTTTCATCTTTTTCAATAAACACCGGGAAAATGAACCCCTTTTCATCTATGAGCTGAAAATGAGCCACTGACTTTTCTCCTTCCTCGTAAAAGCGCAGATTGAGTAATGCTCGGTAAATGTCCTCGGCCTCTTCGAAAGACTTCCACTCTCCAACTTTTTTGAAATACCGGTCGGCAAGGCTCAGAAAATCTTCCTCTTTAACCTCCTGTAAGTCCTTCAAAATCTGAAAGGAAAGACCTGGAAGCAGCTTTTGATACACATATTGGGCGTAATCTTTTCCCCGTTCATCTCTGAGGTGAACCACCATAACTTCGCCTCCGCCTGCGCCTCTTTGGAAGTTGCGGTTGCAGCGGCCAGCTACCTGGATGATGGAATCCAGAGGACCAAGGTCTCTTACTGTACAGTCAAAATCAAGGTCCACTCCTGCTTCTACCACCTGGGTGGAAACAAGCACCGGTTTTCTACCTTCTTTAAGTGCTTCCTTTACTTCCCGGATGCGGTTGAGTTTGTCAGCTGAAACCAGGTTAGCCGAGAGATAGTAAAGTTCGGAAATGCCCATTTCCTTAAGCTTTTCATACACCGCAAGCGAGGAACGAATGGTGTTCAGAACCAAAAGGTAAGACTTCGAAGAGTTGTAGAACTCCTCGGCAAACCACCGGGTAAAATCTTCAACGCTTTGCGGCTCTACGACCCGAGGACGGAGTGTTACCCGGCGAAGAGACCGAAAATATTTTTCCTTTTCCTCAAGAAGCTCCAGAGCTTCTCTCTCTTGAAAAATAAGGGGTCTGGTAGCTGTAGAAAGTATGATAAAACACCCCAGATATTTGACCATCAACTTGAAAACCCTGCGCAGAAGAGGCCAATATTCAGCCGGCACATTCTGCACTTCGTCCAGGATGATAATACTGCGGGCGACGTTGTGGTACTTGCGCAGGAAGCGGTTCTTGAACCCGATAACCGAGTGCAAAAGCTGCACAAAAGTGGTAACGATTACTTCTGATTCCCAGGATTCAATGAGCGCCAGGGCTTCGTCAAACTCCTTCTCCTCGCCCTCTTCTACATAGCGCAGGTCGGAGAGGTGATGATGTCCCAGAATATAAGCTGAGCTGTTCTCTGTGAAATCGTCAAGCTGGGAAAGAACCTCGCTCAAAACTCCAAAGTTCTGGTCGATGATGGATATGAAGGGGAGGGAATAAACTATGCGGGGTAGGTAATGGAGTTCCTTTTCGATTCGCTCCCGAAGCTTGAGGGCAAAAGCAAAACCGGTAAGAGTCTTACCCGACCCGGTAGGTGCAGTGAGAGTTAAAAGGCGGTCTCTGCGCAGGTCCAGAGTTGCCACCTTGCCAGTCACCTGATTAAAAATTTCCTCCCGCAGCGCATTAATGTTTCCTGAGCTTTGTCCAAATTTTCTCTCCTTGTAGGCCTCAACCAGGTAAGAAGGCAAAACCCGCCGCTCAACGACTTCCACCTCCCCAGCGGATTTTTTGTCAGCGTCAATCAGAGCCGAAAAAAGACTCAAAGTCAAGAGTGCCACCCGCTCCTTTTTGTCTTCAGTAGTCTTTTTCTCCAACCAGTACTTCGCCCTGCGCAGTTTGTACATCACATCTTCCAGTTCCCCAGCAAACTCTTCAAGTAAGGGCAAACCCAACTCCCTTAAGTCCCGGTTAATGTCCTCTGCATTTCCTTTTAGGTTGTCCACTTGCTTGAAGATTATTTCCCGATGCTCGCTACCTTCTCGAAGGCGCTCCTCAAGGTGCGAGAGGGAGCGCAAATCCACATGGTGGTGAAAAACCACGAAGAAGGCTACAAGGGGTAGGAATTCGGCTATTTCTTCCACCCCCGGGAAGACCCCGGAAAGGCGTTCCACAGCCAGCGCCGAGTAAAGCGCTGAAAGCAGAGCGTGATCAGAAAACTTTCCCCAGTCTTTGCGCCCCAGCAAGCGGTCCTGAAAATAGGTGGTGTACTTGCCAAAATCATGAGTTATTCCAACAATGTGAGCAAGATTTCCAAGGTCTCCCGGAGCATCGAAAAAGAAAAACTCCCGGCACCTCCTCCCCACTTCCTTGAGATGCTCTTTAAGAAGAATTCCCTGGTGCGAGTAAAACTGCATTCTTTAGTCCTCCATAAAAACAATCCGTTCCTCGAAATCGGAAATTTCTACCCGATAAATCGCTCCCCGACCTCGAAGACGGATAGTTCCTGTTTTCACCTCACCCACAAACTCTCGCGGCGGCTGATTGAGCCGTCTTTCTGCGTCGAAAGAAAAGGGCATGAGCTCCTTGACATAAAAAGCTCCTTCCCGAAATCCAATAAAGCACTCATTTCTTCTCAAATACTCCGTTCCCACTACCGAACTTACCTCGACTTCACCGTCAAATTCCTCTTTCTCAGCCTCGCCCAAACCCACGAAAGAAAGGTGAGCTAAACACTCCGAAATGCCCAAGTAAAGCGGAAAACAAACCCGCTCCTTGCTGACCATCTCCTTCAACCGGGAAAAAAGCTGCTCATCACCATGCCAGAGAAAGAGACGGTACACAACAAGTTCCCGGTAATCATAGGGTAGAACGAATTCAAGAGGTATTTGGGTGTGCTGCCCGGCACTCAGGTTGAATTGAGCAGGCTTTTCCGCCCACACATAGTTGACGGTTTGTATTTTCTTTCTGAGCGGCGAGCGGATGGAAAGCGCCACACGGGCTTTGTCTTGGGAAAAAAGCTCATAGTAAGAATCCCGAGGCAAACCCAGTATCCCCGCTACCATTCCAAAAATCGTGGTGCGGGGAGGAAAAAAGTAGGAAAGGGATGAAGAGTTGGTATAGTACTGTCTGAAGTGAGCCATTTTCCCAAGGATGTCAAATACCAAGACTTCCATAGTAATCACCGCCTAAAGTGAGGAAACGACCTGAACAGCACCACCCAGAGCTTTTTGCAACTCTCCCTGTAGCGAACCTTGCTTAATGCGCAAATCAGGGTCTTCAAGAACCAGGATGCGGGCTATTTTGTCTTTATTCTGAGCCAGAAAATCAACCAGAAGAGAAATATCAACTTCAAAATCGTAAACATCCCGCAAGCCCTCTGCAGGCTCAATACTGATTTTCCCTCTTGGGTCCCCCAGAAAAGTGTATGAATCCCGATACTCTACTCGCATAAGAAGGCGCGGTTTTTGGCCAATTTTGCTTCTGGTCGAGGCCATAAGTGGAATGGCATTCCATAGCGCATCGTCAAGGAGCCGCACGTCCTCTTCGCTCAAGCGGGTGTACTGCGCCCGGTAACCGCTCACTATCCCGTAAAAGGCAATCAGAGAATAGTAAAGCCTCCAGTCCTTGCCAAAAGTACCGTACTCACCCTTTCCTTCACCGCTTCGTCCTGCAAACATGGAAGTGATGGAGTTTGAGCGCACCAACTCCACTTTATTGAGCGAATATCCCCAATTAAACTGCACCGGGCCAGTGAAAGTCGAGCTGGCTCCTCGCCCGCCTTCATCCTGAGCCTTGATGGGCATGGTGGCTCCAAAAAGACGTACATCAATGAGTCGGTCGAGTATTTGCTCCACATCCTCTGGAGAAAGAGACTTCAGCTTATCCCTACCAAGGAGTATTTGTAGGCGCTCTGTGGCGTCCACCGTTTCTCCGTCCACCTTGGTAACAAAAATCTCATAACCCTTGCTTCCCAGATAATCTCGAATGTAGCGTTTCAGGCGTACATCACTGACCAGGTTTACCTCTTTTTCATAATCCATGCGAGGCTTGTTCTCATCATCGGGGTCCCCGTTGGGGTTGGTCATTTTGGCATCATAGAGAAAAAGAATTTCCGAATTTCGTCCATAGGTGTTCATTGTTCCTCCTCCTCTTCCCCTCTTTTGTTCCGGGTCACCATCTGGTAAGTGCAGAAGGCATACCCGGAAAGGATATAGTAAACATTTTCGGCCTCTGAAAGCTTCCAGTTTTTAATGTGGGCATCCAACAAACTCTTCATGACTGCAAAAGTTTTCTCGTTGTACTTACGAATCTGATACTGGTCCAGCTTTTCAAAAACCTCGTTGGAAAGAGCAAGTATTCTTTTGGCACTCATCCCGTTAAAATTAATCTTATTCAGGATGGGCTTTTTGGCCGAATCACTACCCCTTAACTGCCTGGCACCAATTTCTCCGATGAGATACCCGAGAAGGAAAAGAGCAGTCTCCTCCTCCGAATACCCCATCCTCCTTACGTACTGTGCTATGTCTTCACCCAACACTTCAAGATTAGCTTCCACTGTTTTTCCACCCCCTTTTAGCAAAGATAATTTTTCAAAAAACTTAAGCAAAAGCTGCGTTTGCAGGATGGAGCGAACCAAGCCCCATTCAGAGTTGTTGCCAGGATTTACGTTGTAGTCTGGCCTACCAAAGTAGTAGACCTGAGCTAAAGTGAGGAAAAAGTGCATCAACAGGTTACGGTCCAGGGGATAACCTAAGAAAAGGTGCTCATATACATCCAGAATTTTGCGGTGCTCCACTTCCGCCCCGGAGCGCACCGGAAGAAGATAGTACATCCCGTTAAGAGATAACAACCAGTCTTTGCTCTCTCCCAGAAGCTCCGCACCAAGCTTCCGGGTCTCCTCAAGTGCCTCTCTGATTTCCTGCACTCTGCGCAGGGGTACTTCCCGGATCAAGCGCTTGATTTTGAAGGAACTCTGTTCGCTGCGATAAAAAAGGAGGTCCACGTAGCCATAGTCAATAAGCTTTGCAAACTCCTGGTAATCTTTAAGTTCTTGCTCTACTTCCTCTCTGAATTTCAGGAAACCCTCTGGAGTGAAAGTGGAAACCACCAATCGCCTGGATAAATCCATCCAGCTTGTGGTAAGAGTTTTTTCCACCGGATTGGAAAAAAGACCCGGAATGATGTACAGGGTATTCCGAGCCAAACTGGCGCTCAAATAATTTCGCAGGTAGCGCATGCCGGAGATGAGGTCCTTGTAACATTCCCGACACAGGGCAAAATTTTTAGCAAAACCAGCGTCTTTGCTCTTGCCAGCCAAATCTGAGGAAAAAATAATTAGCTTGGTGATATAAAATTTATCTGGAAGGCGCGTGGTGTCGAAGGTAAGCTGGTCCTCCCTGCCGCAAACATAACAAGTGCCTCTAAAAGAGCCCTTGAATTGCTCTTCTACCATTGAGCGCTCAAGATAGGTTACATACTCTTCAAGTTCTGAGGGTTTCTTCCCCTCAATAAGCAGTGAAAAAAGGCCGAAATCCTTATCCGAAAAATTGTAATTTTCCTTTAGGAGCTTGAAAAAAAGCTTTATGTACTCTCTCTGGAATTTTTTAACATCCTCTGCCTGGGGCAATTCAATTGTAGAAGGAAAATCCCGCACTTTCCGAATGTCCAGAAAGCGAACTTTACCACTCCCTACTCCTGCTTCAGTAAAAAACTTTCCCACCACCTCAGCAATAGTCTCTTTGAGCTCTCCATCCTCGAGCTTTGAGTTCAGGTTGGGTAAGGCATCAAAGAAAAGATAGCGGAGTTGGTCCGTGGTTAGCCTATCCTGGGGAATGCTCCCCTTGCAGTTTCCAACCCACAAATACTCTTCACACACTCTATCGCTGAGTTCGGGAAAGGAAAGCTCGATGCAGCCCTCAGCAATGCGGAAATCCATTGCAAGAAGGTGTTTCTTTTCTCCATCCCGGTCCTCCGGTGGCCGGTTAACCAGGCTGAAAATAAAACCCCTGGAAGTGCTTTCCCGGTAAGCTTTTCCTACTTGCCTTATTCCTTCCAGCACATTTCCACCCCCCTTGAGTAAGATTGTACAACAGCGGAGGGTCAATTCCTGACACTGAAAGAGAGAATAAAAAATTTTTCCAAAAAATTTGAAGAAAAATTGGCCAGGAAAATGATTTCTATTTTTTTGCTTTTCACGCAAGGTTCTCATGCTAAGATTTGAAGAGAAAGCCCTGTAGCGAGGCAAAACCTATGAACGAAAAAAACCTGTTAAAAAAGACAATTCATGAAGTAATGAAGGCAAGCGATTTTAAAATTTCGCGCATCATCCTATTTGGCTCTCGAGCCAGGGGCAATGCTAAACCAACCAGCGACTGGGGCGTAATGATAATCATCAAAGACGAAATACCCGCAAAAGCAAAAATGTATTATTCAAAAAAGATAAGGGAAAAAACTCGCTCGACTTGGAATAGATGGCGATATAATTTTTAAATCCGAAAGCGAAGTAGAGCGGGACAAAGAAATACCAGGCACCGTTACCAGGGAAGCAGTAAAAGAAGGTGTTCCCCTTTGATTGCCGAAAAAGTCAAAAGGTGGTTAATTAAAGCTACCGAAGATTTAAAGGTAATCGAACACGAAATAAAACTTTCCGAAGAAGAAATGGCCAAAGGAGCGGTATGCTTTCACTGTCAGCAGTTTGTGGAAAAACCCATAACCTTGAATTCTTAACCGAACTCCGCAGAAAACAAGACTCTGCTTTCGAAGAAATGGAAACCGGAAGTCTTACCTTTTACACAGCCGAAATAAGATATCCCGATGAGTTTTATCCTCCCTCGTTGGAAGAAGTCAAAATAGTAAAAAAGCGTTGAAAAAAACTGGGTTTTGAATTCGATAGTTTGCTTGAAAACAAACAATAAACTGGCAACCAGGGGAAACAAAAACCTCTACTCCCATCCCAATGGTAAAGTTGCATAAAACCTCCTCAAAAAATTCGGGCATCGACCCTCTTGAAAATGCTACAATGAGAAAAACCGGAAGGGAGGCTCGCGATGACCCGGAAGTGGCTTGCAAGAATTTTTTTGATAGCCCTTTTCTCTTTACTTTGCGCTGCAATGGCCTGGGCTTGCGAAGAGCCAATCATAAAGAGTTTTCTGGTAAAAGAAGGAGTTGCCGTGTCTGTATCCAGTATCCGGGGTAAAGTGGCTATAGAAGGACACCGGGAAAGCGTGGTCAACATGGTAGCCACCAAATATGTAAAGGGACTTCCCGAAGAAAAAGCCCGGGAATTGCTATCGCAGGTTGAGGTGAAAACCGAGGTGGAAGAAAACGCAATCCGGATTGCCACCGAGCCCCTGGATGCGCTCTCGAATTCTCTCCTTTCCCTCTACCCACCCCGTGTGAATTATCTTCTGGCCATCCCTCAAAGCTCCAGAGTGGACGTCCAAACCATAAGCGGAGCAATAAAAGTCAAAAACATTGGAAACGAAGTGGAAGCAAAAACGGTAAGCGGAGAAACCCTGGTGCAGGGCTTGGCTGGAAAGGTCAAACTGGAAAGCATAAGTGGAAAAATTACCGTGGAAAGGTTATTGGGAAATCTCGAGGTGCGCACAGTAAGCGGCAGGGTTGAAGTTGCTATCCCCCCGAGTGAAGACCCGCTCGAAATCAACATCTCTTCAGTAAGCGGGGATGTTCTCATCCTGGTTCATGAAAGAGAAGGTTTTGAACTTTCGGTTGAGACCGTATGCGGGCAGTTTCTTTCGGAAATACCATTGAGGATTCGGGAAGGAAATTCTCCGGGATGGCAAACCTTACAGGGTCGCACCATTGTTGAACCCCGAAAAAAGATAGTGGTGAAAACCACATCGGGAAACATATCGATTAAAAAGCTCTAATTTCGAGCACTTTCAGGAGGGGAAGAACATGGCAAAAAGAATATTGATGCTCGCTACTTTGGTTTTTCTTACTTTCTTTGCTTTGGGTGGATGTAGTTCCGGGAACAATTCCCAGGATTTTCCGGTCTTTGAAGAGCTAAACTTTACAAAGGGTCTTTTATTTTTCGAACAGTGGGTCCACATCGAAGGTGATCCTGGCTCCCCTTATGTTTACATTGACTTTCCAACCTATAGATTCTCTGAAGAGGAAGGGTTGCTTATAAGCTTCAACCAGGCTTTTGGTAGTGGAGAAGGAAAGATAAACCCCCAAGTGGTGAACCTTGTAGTTGGAGAGGGCACTTCACTTTCTGGCTCTGCCGGTTCAGGAGCAGCCAGCGGTTTGCAAGGAATAACGGACTTCCCTTTTCGCACCGGGTACCAGATACTTTCCGTCCAGGAAATGCGAGAAGACGGAAGCTTGCTGCTTCGAAAATCGAGCTCAACCATTACCTTCTTTGATTTCACTTTTAACAATCCACTCCCCAACGGGGTGTTTCTCATTCGTCCCGGGGAAAAGTTGGAATATTCCGTCAACAAGGATTTTTATTTTGCTGGAGCAATGCACAGGCTCACCCTTACCATACAACTTCGCTGTGCATTCATCGACCGAGCCAACTGCCAAAACGGAAACTGGAGCGATGCGTGAAGGAAGGATGGAGAAAGGTAAAGGAGGTGGTTGCATTCGACAAAGTACTTGTCGTTTACACCATAGGACATTCCAATCATTCACTTGAGCGCTTCCTGGAGCTTTTGAAGCGACACGACATTCAGTTAGTGGTCGATGTTCGTTCTCATCCTTACTCCCGGTATGTTCCGCATTTTAACCGGGAAACCCTCCAAAAAGCACTTAAAACACAGGGTATTCAATACCTTTTCCGGGGCAATCTCCTTGGTGGGCGTCCCAAAGAACAAGAGTTTTACAATCAAAAGGGGGAAGTGCTTTATGAACGCTTGGCAAAGGCACCTTTCTTCGAAAAGGGTTTGGCTGAAGTGCTTCAGCTTGCATCCTCAGCAAAACTTGCCCTCATGTGCAGTGAAGAAAATCCCCACTCCTGCCACCGCTTTCTTTTGATAGGAAAGGAGTTACTCAAAAGAGGAGCAAAGGTATTCAACATCCTTGGAGATGGAAGCCTTGAAGAAGGTAAAAGTGAGCAGTCAAATAAAGCCAATAACGCTCTGCCGGAAAGCACGTATTGAATTGCTGGACCTGCTGCCCCAGCTTAAGGAATTGCTAAAAAGGAAATAGGTGTTTGGAAATCAGCAGTGTAGATTTGAGATTCCACTTTCTATTTCCCGGTCTTACTACCATTTCTGCAATACCCAATGAGTTTTCTTTTTTGCTGAAGCAAATCCAGAAACAGTGAAACCCTGAAAGAACGAGATGCTGAAACAAGAGAGCCTGAAATAGACGCTGAAATAACGAGACCTTGAAACTATGAGATGCCGAAACGAAGGGATGCTGAAATAAATTCAGGGCGGCCTTAATATTAAGGCCGGTTCAGGATGACAAAAGCGGGAAACTTGTCAGTTAAGTATGACTAAAACGTGAGATGTGAAACAAGGAGATGCTAAAACAAGGAGACTCTGAAACGAGAGAGCCTGAAAAACGAGATCCCGAAACAATGAGACCCTGAAATAAGAGATGCTGAAGCAAGAGAGCCTGAAAAACCGAGATCCTGAAATAGACGCTGAGGTTCGTCATTTCAAATTGACAAATGTAAAGAATTCGTCATTCCGAACTGACCGAAATCAAAAATTTCGGTCATTCCGAACTTGTTTCGGAATCTCAGGGTTTGGGTTAAACCATGAGATGATGAAATAAGAGACCCTGAAACAAGTTCAGGGTGACGGCTACGCCGTCAGTTCAGGGCGGCAACGAAAAAACCGTTGCCGGTTCAGGGCGGTACTGACAGGGCCGACACCAATTCAGCACGGCCTTAATATTAATATTAAGGCCAGTCATGACGGCTTCCACCAAAGGTGGAAGCCAAGTCAGGGTGGCATTAACCGGTAGGCGCCGGTTCAGAATGGCTGTGCAACCATCGTTAAGCACGACACCAGCGCAGCCAGCGTCAGCTTAGGACGAAAGCAGCAAAAACCTCCGCCAATCTGGCACGATGCCAGTTGAGAAAGCCACTCTCCACAAAAAACTCCCAAAACACGCTTGAAATAAGCTTTCGGCCAGGCTATATTTAAGGAAAATCCGGTAAGGAGTGAGCAAAGTTGCTTCCAATTATTGCAGCCCTTATAGCTGGCATTGCTTTTTCTTTCTCTGGAAAACCTGCCCAGGCTTACCTTGCTTTCTCAAGCAAGGCCCAGGGTTGGGGAGTTCTGGTTCTGGTTTTTCTCATCGGCTTTTTAGTGGGAAGTAACCCCCAGGCTATGCAGAACTTTGCACAAATCGGCTGGAGAGCTCTGCTCATCAGCAGTTTCTCCGTGGCTGGAAGCATCCTTTTTGCTTACTTTGGCGAAAAATACTTAACCGTGGAAAAACCATGACCTGGAAAATAGCCCTCGCTTTTTCCTTAGGCGTTGCAGCGGGTTATTTTAGAGCTTTACCAGGAATATTTGTGGAAAAGGCTGAACTCCTGCTCACTCTGGCCCTGGTATTTCTGGTGTTTGGGATTGGAGTGGAAATAGCCGGTAATCGTTCGGCGTTATCACTTATCAAAAAGATGGGCTGGCGCAGCCTACTTCTTCCTGCCCTGAGTATGGGGGGAACCGTGGCCTTCAGTGCCTTAGCCGGGATTTTTTTAAACATGTCACCACTTGTAAGCGCAGCCGTGGGATGTGGTTTCGGCTGGTATTCGCTTTCTGGAATTTTGCTCACTCCCGTCTTTGGAGCTTCGGTAGGGGTAATCGCTTTCTTGAGTAACATTTTTCGGGAAATTCTCACCTTCCTGGGGGGAGAGGTGGTCTACCAGCGCTTAGGAGGCTGGCCAGCAGTGGCCATGGGTGGTGCCACCTCTATGGACACCACTTTGCCGCTTCTCTCCAGCATAAGCAAGGGCCGCTTAGATGCTCTGGCCATGATGAGCGGAGTCATTCACTCCTTAGCAGTCCCGGTTCTGGTGCCCTTTTTTGCCAATCTCGTTCGGTGAAAAATGCCCTCGGTTCTTGACTAAAAACACTTTCGTGCTAAACTGTTTGTAACAAGGGCAAGGAGGCAAAGTAAAGCAAAGGTGCTTGGGAGAGTACTCTCCCAAGCACCTTTTTTATTGGAAGGAGGATAGAAAATGGGTCAGGCCTTCTCGGGGGATGCGCTCCAGCTGGTAAAAAACGAGCTGAAAAGAATGCTTGAAGGAGACTTAACAACGCCGGTTTCGGTGGACGCATTTGGCAGTTCCTGCCAGGAAGTAGGCACACTCCTTGAAAAAACACGGAAAATTCTCCTGCGTTTTGAAGAGGAGCTTGAAGCCACTTCCGCCCAGGTGAGCTCGGTAGCCGAAGAAATCGATGCTGCTTCAGCACAAACCGAAAGACTCTGGGCAAGTTATACAGACCTTGAAAAAGCTACTTCCTTCCTTAACAATACTGTCAACGAACTCACCCAGATCATCCAGAAAAGTCATCAAGAATTGGAACGATTAAGCAGTTTCACCCAGTCCCTGGAAAGCATTGCTCGGGAAGTGGAAGCGATGGCCCAAACGACACGCACCCATCTTGAAGCCGTTGACCACACACTTGGGGAAGTGGACCGGGTTCTCCACCACATAAGTGACATTGCTGACCGAACCCGTCTCGTAGCCATCAATGCCTCAATCGAAGCAGCCAGAGCTGGAACCCAGGGTCAGGCCTTCGCCGCTGTAGCCAGAGCCGTTAAAGATCTTGCCGAACAGAGTTCTCAGGTTACAAAAGAAGCATCCCAAGTAATGGAAAGTTTCAAGAGCGAGGTTTTTCAAGCCCTTTCAGAGCTTGCCAGCCGGCAGAAAGATTCCTCAACCACCGTACAAAGTATTTTTGTAGAAGTCAAAAGAGGATTCCACTCTCAAAGCGAAAACATGAACCAGGTCAGAAACAGAACGAAAGCTATGCAGGAAGAATTTGAACGCTACTTCAATAGCCTGCAAACCCATCTCGAACAATGGGAGGAGACTGCCCCAAAACTCCGCAATGCTATGACGCTGCTTAGCAGAGTAAGTGAAGCAATAAAGGCTTCCCTGGAAACGATATCCATTCGCAAGGAGAAGCTCTTCTCTCCTGCAGAAAAAAAAGAATTTCAGGACCTTGTTGCAGAACTCCAAGAACTCACCCTGTCCAAGGAAATACAGAGCCTCTCAACCGAGGCTCATCAAAAAGCCCTCCAGTCTTTCATAGATCAGCACCCTCTCCTGGAAGCCATATACACTGCCCGCGATGATGGGACCTTCATTGCAAGCATCCCTCCAGCAGGACTGGCCAACGCCCGGGTGCGTCCCTGGTGGCAAGAAGCCATGAAAGGCGAGATATACTTTTCCCCAATTTATGTTTCCGCCATAACCCGACAATTTTGCATCACCATATCACTGCCCATCCCTACTTCATCTGGAAAGCCTCAGGGAGTGCTTGGAGTAGACATAAAAGTTAACCAGGAAACAGAAAGCTTTTAAAAAAACCAGAATAAAAGGTCGCCACCCTCCCATAAACCAAAAACCCCTTCCCCAAAAGAGGAAGGGGTGGCAAACGCAAGCTACCAAAAACCAGCCGCTCAGCGGTAAAGGTGACAGCGCACCAGGTGGTTTTCGTCAATCGCTACCATGGGCGGCTCTTCAACTCTGCAGCGCTCTTCTGCGCTGATACAGCGCGGGTGAAAAACGCATCCCGAAGGAAGGTTAATAGGACTTGGTATCTCTCCCCGGGAGACCACCTTCTCCGGCTTGAAGCGTTCCTCCTCTTCAGAGACCACTGGCACTGCAGCGATGAGCATCTGGGTATAAGGATGCAGGGGCTTTTCAAAAAACTCTCTGGCTGGAGCAAGTTCTACAATTCTCCCCAAATACATAATAGCCACTCGATGGGCGATGTTGCGCATAAGGCTCAAATCATGGGTGATAAAGAGATACCCTAACTTACGCTCTTTCTGAATGCGCATCAGGGTATTGATGATTTTGGCCTGAATGGAAACATCCAGAGCCGAAGTGGGCTCATCAAGGACCACCAAGCGGGGGTTGGTGCTCAAGGCCCGGGCAATGGCCACCATCTGCCGCTCTCCTCCACCCAGGGCCCGGGGATATTTTTTGAGGTAATCAACAGGAAGCTCCACCATGGAGAGCAGCTCTTCCAGTTTTTCTTCCCGCTTTTGCGGTGGAACAGAAAGGTGTATCCGCAAGGGCAACTCCAGAATCTGGCCAATGCTGCGCCTGGGGTTTAAAGAAGAGCCTGGATCCTGGAAAACAATCTGCAGGTTTTTCTTTATGGAAAGGGGCCTTTTCTGATGAGGAATAGCAATGTTTTTTCCCTCAAAAATGATTTCTCCCGCTGTGGGTCGGTACATGCCCATCACCATGTAGGCAACGGTGCTTTTCCCAGAGCCTGATTCCCCAACTAAGCCCAGGGTCTCGCCTTCGCTCACCGTGAAACTAACTTCATTCACCGCTTTAACAGTACCCCGAGAAGTGTGGAAAAATTTCCTCAGACCCTTAACTTCAAGCAGGACTTCATGCATCGCTCTTTCCTCCAAACAAAAAACAGGCCACCCGGTGGCCGTCTTTTACTTCATAAAAAGGAGGTTTTTCCTTTAAGCAGCGCTCGAAGGCCTGCGGGCAGCGAGGATGGAAACGGCAGCCCGAAGGTGGATCGAAGTAGTCGGGTATCCTGCCTGGTATCCCCTCAAAAACACCTGTTCCGGTGAGTTTGGGAACACACTTCATAAGCGCCTGGGTGTAAGGATGGAGAGGCTCAGCAAAAAGTTCCCTGGTTCCTGCCTCCTCAATCATGCACCCGGCATACATCACGTATACCCGGTCCGTCCATTCCCGGATCACTCCTAAGGAGTGAGAAATGAGAATCACCGCCATGTTGCGCTCCTCAGCCAAACGGTGAATCAAACGCAAAATTTGATCCTGAATAGTTACATCTAAAGACGTCCCCGGTTCATCGGCAATGAGCAGTTCCTTGTGGCTGACCAGCGCCATGGCAATACACACTCGCTGGCGCATTCCCCCGGAAAGTTGCAGGGGATAACTGGCCAGTATGCGCTCCGGGTCGGGAAGGGCCACCTCTTGAAGCGCCCGAATAGCCATTTCACGGTGCGAAGAATCGTCCAAATTGGTTCCCCGTGAAAAGCGAACTACCTCCAGCATCTGCTCCCCAACGGTGAACACCGGGTTCAAGCTGGCCGTTGGGTCCTGAAAAATCATGGAAACATGTTTGCGGCGCAAAACCTCAACTTCCGGCTCCCGCATTTTGAGCACATCCTGACCCCGGAAAAATACTCTTCCTCCCCGGATGACGCCCGGAGGTTGGGGCAAAATGCGCATGACCGTTTTCATGGTGGTGGTTTTACCGCAACCGGTTTCACCCACCAAGCCCACTTTCTCCCCGGAAAACACTCGAAAGTTCACACCATTCAAAACCTGCAAAAATCCACCGTACACCTTAAAATGCACGTAAAGATCTTCTATGTTGAGTAACGCTTCTTTGGTCACTGAACTACGCTTCCTCCATTGCAAAAAGATCTCCAATACCGTCGCCAAGAAGGTTAAAGCCCAAAACGATCAGCATGATGGCTAAACCTGGAAAAACTGCCATCCACCAGTATTCGGGCAGGTATTTGGCACCATCAGCAACCATGGTGCCCAGTGCCGGCTTGGGGGGCTGTTCCCCAAGGCCTACAAAGCTCAAAGCCGCACCAATTAAGATCACCCAGCCCATATCCAAAGTCATCTTAGTGAGGATGGTGGAAAGACAGTTGGGAAGGATCTCCCGGAATAAAATGTGCAGCTTGCTCGCTCCTAAAAGCTCTGCAGACTGCACGAAGTACTCGTTGCGTAGCGAGGTAGCCATACCATAGACCAATCTCGTGTACCAGGGCCACCACATCACCGACACCGCGATCATGGCGTTGGTAAGGTTGGGTTCCAGGACCGAGGTAATGGCCAGAGCAAGGATCAACGGTGGAACGGAAAGAAAAATATCGGTTATTCTCATGATAAGGACGTCAATCCAGCTTTCCTTGAAATAGCCAGCCAGAAGACCCAGAGTTACTCCCACCGGAACCACAATGGCCAGAACTACCACACCCATCAAAAGCGAGGAACGAAAGGCAAAAAATATTCTGCTCAAAACATCTCGCCCGAAAATATCTGTACCACAGAGGTGTTTCAGACTAGGAGGCTGGTTGGCTTCACCGTAGTTGACAAAAGGCCCGGCATGTTCTGGATAGGGGCTCACCAGAGGAGCAAAAACAGCGCAAAACACGATAAAAAGCACGATGACCAAGCCTATCACCGAGAGATAATTTTTGGAAAACTTGTACCACCACAAACCCAGGGTACTGCGGCGATCGTTTTGTACCTTCAACGCCACTTCCTGCATTTCATTCCCCCCTCTCCACCAGCCTGATGCGGGGATCCAGATACGCCACCAGCAAGTCTACCACGATGTTGACCACGGTGAAAATGATCCCCAGTACCATGATCACTGCAATAATCGCTTCCACGTCCTTGCGGAGCATCACGTTAATTCCGTAACGGGAAAGCCCCGGCCAGTTAAACAACAGTTCCACCAAAAAAGCGTTTCCAATCAACGAGGCAAAATCAAGACCCAGAATGGAAACGGTGGGGATGATCGAAGGCTTGAGCAGGTACTTGGACATCACCACTCTTTTGGGAACACCGTAGGCCTGCATAGCTGAAATGTAATCCTTTTTCATGTTCTCCAGCATGCTGGAACGAGTAATCCGGGCTTCCTGAAACATACCACCCAGAGACAAGCTAATCGCCGGGAGTAAAAGGTGCTTCAGTGCATCAACGAAAGCCGCAAAATTACCAGAAAGGAGGCTGTCTATAGTGACCAGACCCGTTAAACGGGGTGGGGCTTCTACCCAGGAACTTAGACGGCCTATGGTGGGAAATATCTGGTAACGCATACCTAAAACCAGCATGAGAATTATCGCCACCACAAAAGCTGGGGTTGCAATACCCAAATAGGAAAACACTCGGATCAGGTTATCCACCCAAGTGTTACTGTAACGCGCAGCGAGGATACCCAGCAGAATCCCAAAAAGAGCCATGAAAAGGCCAGCAAAAAGCGCCAGTTCCAGAGTGGCTGGCAAAAACTCTTTGATATCCTCAACCACCGGCCGGCGGGTGAACAGTGATTCTCCAAAATCACCTTGCAACACCGACTTCAACCAGTAAACGTACTGCACATAAATGGGTTCATCGAGGTGGAGTTTTTCCCGTAGCGCCTGTACCGCCTCTTCCGTAGCTCGGGGACCCAGCGCTGCCCGAGCTGGATCTCCAGGCACCATGCGGGCAATCAGGAAAACCACCATTGAAAGCCCAATTAACACGAACACCGAATAACCCAGACGCCTTGCCAAATACCTTGAAAAGTTCATCGCTTCACCTTCGACCGTTTTCTCACAAAAAGAGGGGAGAGCACATCTGTCCTGCTCCCCCCTCAGACTGGGTTATTTTACAACAGCTTTATTTTTTAAGCAACTCGTCTCTCTTTTCGGGATACACCTTCACATCCAGCATGTAGTGGTTGTACCCCATCACTGGATTCACTTTTTCGCCACGCTCAGCACGCTCGGCAGCGACCCAGTCAATGTAGTAATCCTGATAGGCATAGTTTTCAGGCTGATCGATGAGATACAGTGAGGGGCACAGATCCACGATGTATTCCTGAATCTTGCGGTACTTGGCGAAACGTTCTTCATGATCCACGGTAGCAATGGCATCTTCGATCATAGCGTCCAACTCTGGATCCTGAAGCCACTCAGTTTGCTCCCAGGTTCCACAAGAAGAAGAGTGGTATTTCGACTGCAGCATGGAACCGGCTTCCGCATAGTGAGGTGAAACGAAAATGAGATACATATGGGCGGTACTTTCTGGAGTTGCCACCTCATCGATGATTTTCATCCAGGGAGTCTTCACCACGTTGACCTTAATACCGATTTCAGCAGCATTGGCTTGAATGAGCAGAGCCACTTTCTCTTCATCGGGAACCTCGGCACACCAGATGAGATCCACCGGATACTGATCCAACTGGTCATAATACTTGGACTTTTTGAGCTCTTCCCGGGCTTTCTCAAGATCCCGCTTGTACTGGTAAACTTCCGGGTTATGGCCGGGCAGGATGAAAGAAACTGGACCTTGCGCCTGACGGGCTCCTGGGAAAATCTGGTTGGCAATGGCATCATAGTCGATGCAGTAGGCCAGCGCTTTACGGAAATGAATATCATCGGTGGGCGGCTTGCGGTTGTGCATCATGCAGTAAAAAGTGCTGCCTCCAAACAGCTTGGCAACCTTGATCCCTGGAAGTTTAGCAATATTTTTGTAGAACTCAGCGGGTTGACGGAAGTCAGAAATCTCGAGCTCCCTTTTGGTCATCAGAGTACGCACGGTGGCTGTCTCAGTGGTACCGATGAATTTGAACTCTAGGGGTGCATCGGGGGGAATAGGTTTCCAGTAATCAGGGAACTGGACCGCATGCAGGTACTCTTCCATGCGCATTTCTTTGACCATATAAGGCCCGGAACCTGCGTCATGGGTTAACAACCAGCGCTTTCCATAATCACCGTACTCTCCGTATTCTCCGTTGTCCTCGATGTTCTGCATAACCAGATCTTTGTTGAGGATGTAAAGGCGTACCAGAGCGTACAAGAAAGGACCAAAGGACTTTTTGAGTGTAAAGCGAACCGTGTACTCATCGAGCGCCTCGACCGTTTCCACCACCGGCTTGAAAATGTAGCTGTAACCCTGCCCAATGGTGAGCAGGCGCTCCATGCTAAACACCACGTCTTCAGCAGTCAATTCACTTCCATCATGAAATTTAACCCCTTTGCGGAGATAAAAAGTATAGGTGAGCCCATCATCGGAAACTTCCCAGCGCTCAGCCAGGTGAGGAACTACCTCTCCATCATAGGTGGGAAACACCAGCGTATCATACAGGTTGGCTACTGAAACCGAACTTGAAAAGTCAGCAGCCACAGCCGGATCGATATAGGTAGGCCAGGCTTCAGTGAAACGGACAATTTTCTGAGACTCCTGCGCCAGTGCTGCCTGCGCCAGAGTCAAAAGTAAAAGAGCAACCACTGTGAATACGAAAAACTTTTTCCAGTACATACCCATACCTCCTCATATATTAAACATTACTGTGCGACACACCCTTCAAATCACAAAATCTCCCTTGTCCATAACCAGCTTTCCATCCAGTTTCAGAGTGGGATTACAGATGATGCCGTCGTTGTGGGTCTTGGATTCAACGATGCCACCCATATCCACGTTCATTCCCAACGCAATGTGTACCGTCTTAAAGGCCTTTTCATCTTCCAGAATATTTCCGGTTATTCGGGCCTTTTCGTTCGTTCCAATACCCAATTCACCAACCAAGTAGGCATTGGGATCGTTGAGCTCTTCAAGCAGGCGCTTGAGCTCGGCAGCTTCTCTTCCTCCTTCGATCTTCACCGCTCTCCCGTTCTCAATGGTGAGCACGATGGGCTCACTCAGAACGCCCAGCGGCGACATGGAACCATCGATCACCGCCACGCCTTCTACTGACTCTTCAACCGGGGCAATGTACGCTTCTCCGGCAGGAAGGTTACCCCACCTCCCCTTCTCTCGGTAAATGCCGTCATCAGGTGGAGTGCCCGGTTTTCTGCCCTTCAAGCTCATACGAAGCTTGGTACCCCGCTCGGTGGTGATTTCAGCCTCTTCAGCCTCATCAAGCAAACGAGTGAGCTTCCAGCTCAGCTCAGAAACCTGGTTGTAGTCTGCGGTCATGGCTCCCACGGTGAGCATATCCTCGGTAATACCTGGCATACTGGCAATGCGTACTCCCCGCTCCGTGGCCTCCATGCGAGCATGGGTGTGAGTCAAACTGTAGGTGGTAACCAGGAGGGCTACATCAGTTGCACACATCGCTGCTTTCACATCTTCGGGTGGTTCCTCGGCATGGTGGGTGCGAGGAAGCATCAGCACCAGTTTCGCGTCAACTCCCAGAGCACAAAACGCATATAGAAAACTTTCGGCAATGTGCAGTTTCCCGGTATCGGTGACAATCAGGGCTTTTTCATCGGGCTTTATGCCCATGCAGTCCCGAACTGCAATCATTGCCCCTTTCATAAGTGGTGCTACTTTCAAAACAATCACCCCTCACTCTTTACCGAGCAAAGCGGCCAGTCTCTTCAATTCTTCGTCAACCACTCTGCCCTTATCGATGATCAGTTTTCCATCCAGCCATACTGAGGTATTTAGGCAAATCCCGTCGGAGTGGGAGGGAGCTGGAATTCCGTCAGGCGGAATGAGGATCGCGCCAATGTTACCCACACCCCACTCGGTGCAGCCCCATACCCGCTCATCTTCCAGAATATCCCCGGTCAATTTTGCACCAGGATTAAAGCCGTAGCAAACGTGAGCCATCTGGAACATCTGAGGATGGTTAAAGCTGCGCAGCCAGCTCTCAAACTCTACTGCTTCCTTGCCACCTTCCACGTTAACGATTTTTCCCTTCTCCACGGTAAGACGGATGGGTTCTTTCAAAAGGCCGATGGGAGGAACTACCGAACCATCAAACACGATAACCCCGTTTATGGAATCCAGCTTGGGCGACCAGGCCACTTGTCCCGACATCATGTGAGAACCCGGAGTATCAGCATAACCCAGCTCGCAGTTTACAGGGTGATTGGGGTCATTCTCAAACTCCACATCCTCACCAGCGGGAGTGGTCATGCGCACATGTTTTGCGTTGCGGGTCATCTCAGCAAGCTTTTCCTCGAATTCCTTGAGCACCGGGTAGTTGACCCTTCCGATGCAGCGCACCATCATATCAACATTCATGCCCACCAAACAGAGATGGCGCAGTTTTTTATTCTCCTTTACCGCAATGTCATAGGGAGTGGAGTAAAGCAACCACTGGTTGTTGAACTCCACCCAAGCATCGGCTTCTTTAAGCAGTGCAGTTAACGCACCCTGAGGAAGCATGGGGTCAGCAGCCTTGCCCACACCCAGAGGGGCAGGAATCCACACCACCAGGGGCTTGGCGCCACAAGCAAAAGCAGCACGTGCTGTAGCATCGACCACTCGAGGATCGCTTTCGGTATCAGCGGTGATGACCAGGGTTTCTCCTTCCTGAAGGCGGAAAAGCTCGCGGGTCAGGATGTCAGCAGCTTTTCCCAGTTCATACTCGTACAGTTCCGGCAATCAAAACACCTCCCTGTATTTTGTGCATTTTTTCGGTCATTATAACATGCTGAATTTTTCAGGTCGATACCCCGACACCCCAAGCACGCGGCCAACAAAGGGAAACTGCTGGAACCACCTGCCCACCTTTTATTTGCGGAAGGGAAGCCGGAAGCTGGCGCTTTTATTAGAGAATTTATCCTGTAAAATCACTTCCAGCACGTATTCGCCCGGTGCAATGTCAAAATCAAAGTAGAGGTTCAGGTACGTCTCATAAACGGGGGAGCGGGTAATGTAGCGGAATTCGCCAAACGATTCCTGACCACCCAACAAGTTGCCATCCATATCATAAACGTTGAAATCGGTTTCAAAGTAAATGTGATAGGCATTGCCTTCTTTCAGGATGGTGTAGTTTTTGGGCTCAGCGTAAATGTAGATGGTCTCATCGGGAGCAAAAAAGTTGGAAATGCGTTCCCGCCAGACACCGTAGCTCTGACTTTCCTCTTCCACGAAGGTGTAGTTTTCGACCCGCATGGGTGCTTTGTTCCAGAGCGAAAGACGAGCCTCATCGAGGAGTTTCTGGGCTTCTCCAAGGTTCCCTTCTCGGAGCAAAGAAGCAGCCTGCTCCAGGAGTTCCGCCTCTTCCTGGGCTAACGCGATAACCGGAAACACAAACAGTATCACAAGAAAAAACAGGGGTAAAGCAAAGGTCGCGGGTTTTTTCAAGGTCTTTCCCTCCTTCAAACAGGTTTGTTTAATCCATTATAACCGATATGGTTAAAGTTTGAGTCGGGAGCGGATTTCTTCAAAAGCTTTTTTGGCTAAGCCACCTGCCACGTGTACGCCTTTGGCTTCCGCTTCTTCATCCTTCATTTTTTCTTCCAGATACTGCAGGGCCCGCTCCGGGTCAGCTCTGAGAATGTTGCGCACCGTGTTAGTACTTATGCCCAGTTCAGCAGCAATTTCCTCAGCTGTTTTGTCAAAAATTTCTCGCAGAACGATGACCAGCGCTGCCTCCAGCAACGAAGAGACCCAGGTCAAGCGTTGCAGAAGAACGATTTTTCTGGGCCCTCCCAGGATACGCAGGCTCTCTTCAAACACTTTGTAAGCCAGCTCATCCTCAATGAAATTCTGCAGATTTCCCCAGTTGCCAGGAATGACTTCTTGCATCGCTCATCCCTCCTTACTCAAGGGTTCTTCCACTTTCACTATTCCCTGCTCATCGATGATCAGACGGTGAATGCGGGTATCATGGCCACAAAGTCTACAGCCATCGATGCGCAGAGTGCGCACCACATCACCAACCGGTGCTCCATAAAGGCTGGCTGCTTGTTTGGAAGCAACGGTAAATTTGGAAAATACGATGGTGCAGTCCACAATGTGGGGCACTGCATAACCACCTGCCGCCTCAGCAGAAGTTTCCTCATGACTTGAACGCTTCTGAGAAATAAAGACAGCAGTTTGATAAAGGGCTTTCATGGTCTGGTAAAGCTTGCGCACAATGCCCCGGGCCATCATTTCTTTCCCCTCATAAAGCCCGGTCACCGAATCAATGACCACGTGCTTTACGCCTTCCCGCTCCACCACACCCTCAATGAGTGAGGTAAGCGCCACCACGTTGTCCCGTAGCTCGGCATGAGTGGCACAGTCAGCAAGCAGGATGTTGCGCTCCACCTTTCCCCAGTCAATGCCCATTGCTCGCGCCCTTTCTCGCAAACTCTGCACCAAGAAAGGGCCGGGAAGCTCCACGGTAACCAGGAGCACCTTTTCGTTGCGTTCAGCCTGAGTTAAGGCAAACTGCTCTGCAGCCAGGGACTTACCGGTATCCGGAACACCAGTTAAGTGAACCACTGCATAGCGTGGAAAACCCGGAAGAGGCACTCTCTGGGGTTTTCCTTCTTTCCACTCCAAGCGGTAAAAAAGCGCATCAAGCCCTGGAACTCCCGTGGGAACACCAGAAAGAGGTGGTGCTTTCTTTTCAAGGTCTGAAAGTCGGTACAGCCCCTCGGTGAGCGCTTCACGTTGTGCTTTGCTCACTACCCATCCCCCCCTTTCTAATTTCAGCTTCCCAGCATATCAGGCCACAATAAATTTTATATCAAAAAAGGTAAAAAAGTCAATAAAGGTAAAGAAAGAGGGAGCGGTCTTTTGCTCCTTGCAACTTTCGACCTTTTTCGGGCAACTTCTCTTTGGGTTCAAACCAGAACACGCGAGAATTTTCCAATTACCGAGCCAACACTTCTCCTTTTTGCTCAATTTTTAGAACGAAGGCTTTAGAAATGGACTTTCTGAGTTTTGGACCTGTCAGTCAAGGCCTTGTTTTTCCACTAAAATTGACACAAATAGACACGACTCATACGTACCTATTTCTACACCCCCTAAACGCCTCCAAAAACCACGGCGTAATCCTTTTCTATTAGCAATTTTTCGGCACTTCCTGGCCAATATGCTAAACCCTTAAAAGTAAAATTTTTTATAAAAAACACGAAATTTGTCAAATAAACATCGCCTTGTCATCCATAAAGCATATATAATGGATAGAAAATGAACAATAGATTTGACAGAGCTTGCCCTCAAGCTACAGAGCTTCTGTCAAACTGAGAAAAAGGGGTGTTGCCAATGCAAACTTTTATCAAGCTACCCCATGAAGTAGTGGTGAGGCTGGGGGAAATTGCTTGTGAAAGAAAGTGTCCTTCCGTGTTTCCAGTTTACCTAGCCCTACTTTTTCATGCTGACCGGAAAGGCAAGTGCTTTCCCAGTTATGAGCGGATAAAGGAAGTGTCGGGGATAAGCTCTGATGCATCAGTGAGAAAAGCCCTGCGCATTCTTGAAGAGTGCGGCCTGATCAGGAGGGAGAAAAGGCACGGTATGCACGGAAACAGTATCTACTACCTCCAAACTTCACTCAATGAAGAAACACTCAGTGAAGAACACACTTCAATCAATGAAGAATGCACTTTGCTCAATGGAGAACACACTTCAATGAGTGAAGCGCCAAACTTCAATCAATGTAGTCCTAAACTTCAACCATTGAAGAGCCAAACTTCAATGGTTGAAGAGGAACTATATTCATTTAACTATAACCATTTAACTATCTCTCATTTAACTAAAGGGAAAAACGAGAATGAGAGAGAGAAAGAAAATTCAAATTTACCAAAGAGCGATTTAGAGGTTGAAAGAGAAATCAAGGAGTTATTCCGTTCGCTCTCTGGTAGAGCAATGATCCCACCAGAAGAGATAATCCTTGCCAAAATGCTTTACAACCTACCAGCGGACGAAGTCATCGCAATTATTGAGGACACCTACCTTAAAAACCCGACTGAGTTTTCCCGCAAAGGCTTATTCTTAATCCCCAACTGGGAGGCGTACCAGTATGGTTGAGCGAACCATTCCCCGCTGTGAGTTTTGCGGTGCTCCTTATGTGGAAATAACCGAGGATGTCAAGCGCTTCATTCCTGAGCATCTGCTTCGGCTTCCCGGAATAGGGGAGGAAGTCGCCTCTTTTCAGCAGGGTGAGTGCTTTGGGAAGAAAAAGGGAGTGCCGAACTCCGGAACCGGCCGGACCTTGTGCTTTCGGTCAGTCCGGCCCCAGCCAGTAGCGTTAACCCCGTCTACACTCTTTTGGCAACCTTCCGATTATTTCCACCGCCATATCGTATTTCTCAAAGGGGGGCATAAGGTAAATGCCGGCAACCATCTTCTGGATTCTGGCAATCACCTCGCAAGCAATGGCAATGCCTTCCTCCTTCGGGTTTTGCGCTTCAGCCATGCGCTTTCGGAACTGTTCAGGAATGGTAATCCCCGGAACCTCGTTGTGCAAAAACTCGGCGTGGCGGAAAGAGCGAAGAGGCAGGATTCCTCCCAAAATGGGTGGAAGCGGCCCTGCAAAACGTTCCAGAAAGCGCTCTAAATCCTGCACGTCATAGATGGGTTGGGTGAGGATGAAGTGTGCTCCATACTCTATTTTTCTTCTGAGGCGCTCGATCTCCCTATCGAGGTCTGCAGCTCCGGGATTCAAGGCCACACCGATGGTGAAACTGGTAGCCCTGCCCAGGGGATTGCCGGCAAAATCAACTCCGCTATTAAGCTTACTCAAAATCTGGACCAAGCCCTCAGAATTCACATCGAACACTGGACGCGCAAAAGGGTGGTCGCCTATGGAAGGTGGATCACCGGTAAGAGCCAAGATGTTCTGTATCCCTAAGGCAGCGGCACCCAGGAGTTCTGATTGCAGAGAAATAAAGTTGCGGTCCCGGCAGGTAAAATGCACGATGGATTCCATCCCCAACTCTTCTTTGAGAAGGTGAGCCAGAGCAATGGGAGAAATGCGCACCCGAGCCATGGGAGAATCAGAGATGTTCACCGCATCAACACCGGCCTGTTTGAGAAAATTGACTCCCTCTTTAACCCGCTCAAGGTCTATTCCCTTAGGGGGGGTAATCTCCACGGTGACGACGAACTGGTTCCCCAACTTTTCCGCCAGGGTGGAAGGAGGGAGTGCCGTTTCTTCCCCAGGTTCCTCCTGAAGCTCAAAAACCTCAATGGTTGGCTCTGCTCCTTTTTCGTGCACGGCCTTGGCCAACGCTTCAATGTGTGCCGGCGTGGTACCACAGCATCCACCAAGGATCTTCACTCCCAGGGTCACGAAATCCCGGGCAAAGGAAGCAAAATACTCCGGGGAAGCTCCGTAGAACAACCTCCCCTGCACCACCTGGGGATACCCAGCATTGGGCTGAACTGAAAAAGGACCTGGAAGATGTTCAGCAAAATAGCTGATAATTCTCACCGCATCCCGGGGTCCGCTACCACAGTTGATGCCTACTGCACAGGCATCGATGTCTTTCAAAAACTCCACCACCCGGTTCAATCCTTCTCCGTAGGGAGTACTTCCATCAGGAAGAAAAGAAAACTGCACGATATAGGGAACATTTGCAGAAAGAGTACTCAGCACTTCAAGGGCGAGTTCCACTTCCCGAATCGAGGGCATGGTTTCCAAAAGCAAGGCATCAACACCGCATTCCAAAAAGGTTTCAAGTTGGATCCGATACGACTCTCGAGCCTCCTCGTCACGCACTCCAAAACCGTCTCCTACCGGTTTTCCCAGAGGCCCGATGCTACCCAAAACGTATGCCTGTTCCCGGCCTACCTTGCGGGCAATGTTCACACCTGCCCGGATGATTTCAGCCACTTGCCGTTCGTAGCCAGAGGCAGCCAGCTTTATCGTATTCGCTCCAAAAGTGTTGGTTTCTAAAAGCTTTGCCCCAGCCGAGAGATAATCCCTGTGAATGCGCTCCACAAGCTCGGGATGGGTCAGGTTAGCAAGCTCAAGCGGCACCTCCTGGGGATACCCCCGCCGCAGAAGCTCCGTGCCCATAGCTCCGTCAGCGAGACACACCCTTACATTGGTTAGAAACTCCAGAAAAGGAATCATGAAGCCTGTCCCTCCCTGTGTTTTTGGGAAATTATACTCCAAGAAAACGATATGCCAAGTCCCGCTTAGCAGTTTTTGAAACGCGGTTTACAAAGTTTAAAAATTTTTAGCTCCCGCTTCATACCGCTTTAACCGTTCACCGATACCCTACTGGCACAAAATCAAGAAAGGAGTGATTCAGTGTGCACAGGTTGTTTCGGTTTTTCTGGCTAACCCTGGTGCTAACGGTGCTCTGGAGCGTCTCCGTGGCCTGGGCTTTTGGAGAAGTGAAGTTCGCAGTGATTTCCGACCCCCATCTGAGCTACCCTGCACAAAACACCAGCAACACAGTGAAAATGGAAGACGCCTCGATAGAACTTTTCAGAGAAGCTATTGAACAGATTAACGCCCTCCCAAACCTCGATTTTGTGATCGTAACTGGCGATTTGACCAAAGACGCCGAACCCTGGAACATCGACTTGGTGCGAGAAATGGTGGAAGAAATCCGGGTTCCGGTGTACGCAGTTCTGGGAAATCACGAAGTAAGCCCCATTCCTCCCAAAAATCAAGAGCCATCACTGGCCAGCCTGACCGGAAGTTCCAAATACACCACCGTTTTTGCACTCCAGGGGTACGGCTTCGACGGAGCAAAGAGCTACTGGAGCGCCGAACCGGTGCCTGGACTCCTGCTTATCGGGCTCGACACCACCAAGGTAGGAAGCTGGGGTGGTACGGTGAACAAGGCGCAGCTCGAATGGCTGGAAAACCAACTCGCCACCAACCAAGAAAAACTCACCATTGTCGTGGGACACCACCTTCTGGTTCCCTTCCGAGAAGAGGAAAAGAAACCCGAGTGGCAGAACTATTACCTTGATAACGCCGAAGAAGTGATTGCGCTTTTTGAACGGTACCCCCAGGTTTCCTTTTACCTTTGTGGTCACCGCCACGTAAGCACCATAGCGGTTGAAAAAAATGGGATCTGGTATATCGAAAACGCCTCCACGGTTACGTATCCCATGTCCTACACGGTTTACACCCTCACGCCCGATACACTTTCTTACCAAGTAATCCGTCTCACGGCTACCCCGGAACTCTGGGAAGTGGCAAAAAGTACCCTGCTCGAGAATCCCTTCTGGAAACCTACCGAAGACGCCACTCCAGAGGAAGTCCTGGCATACTATGAAGCTAGTGACTTTTTGAACTTCTCTATGCCAGTTAGGTTCAAAAAACAATAAGAGGAGGTCTAACCATGTCCGGAAAGCTTCGTTATTTCTGGGTTGCAATCGTCTGTATGGTAGGGTTATTTGTGGGTCAAGTGGCTTTCGCGGCCGGAGTAAAGTATCTGTTCCTGTTCATCGGTGATGGGATGGGCCTGGCTTCAATCCACGCCACCGAATTGTACCTCAACGATGTGAACAGCGAACAGGTAGGCAAAGAACACCTGTCTTTCACCAGGTTCCCAGTAGTGGGTCTCATGAGTACCTTTGACGCTGGAAGCTACATAACCGATTCTGCCTCAGCGATAACCGCCATGATCACCGGACAGAAGACCCGCTCCGGAATCATAAACCTGGACGCTGAACGAACCCGAGAACTAACCACACTTGCCGAAGAAGCCAAATCCGCTGGGATGAAAGTGGGAGTTGTGAGTACTGTATCACTGGACCACGCCACACCAGCAGGAATGTACGCCCACACCCCCTCCCGAAACAATTACTACGAAATTGCTCTTCAGCTTGCAGAGAGTGGTTTCGACTATTTTGCCGGGGGTGGTTTTCGCTATCCCACCGGCAAAGACAAGAGTCAGGAAAATATTTTTGATATCCTCACCCAAAACGGGTACCGCGTGGTGCAGAGCCGCCAGGAATTTGAAACGCTAACCCCTCCTGCCGAAAAACTGGTGGTCATCAATCCTACTCTCGATACCTCCTCAGCCATGCCTTACGCCATAGATCGCAGCGCCGACGATTTCTCCCTGGCCGAGCTAACCCGCAAAGGTATCGAACTCCTTGATAACCCCAATGGGTTTTTCATGATGGTCGAGGGCGGAAAAATTGACTGGGCTTGTCATGCTAACGATATTCGTGCGGCTATCGGGGACATTTTGGACTTCGAGCAGGCGGTTGCCGAAGCGATAGCATTCTCCAAGCAGCACCCTGAAGAAACTCTGATCATCGTCACCGCCGACCATGCAACTGGGGGGCTAAGCCTGGGGTATGCGCTCACCGGCTCCACCCTGCGCTTGGAACTGCTTGAAAACCAGAAAGTTTCCCATGAAGTCTTTGCACAAACAGTGAAAGCCTACGCACACAACACGCCCCCAGACAAACAAAGCTTGCAGAACTTCTGGCCCGTCATTCAGGAAAACTTTGGTCTCCTCTGGCTCTCTGACGAGGAAAAAGCTCAACTCACCGAAAAGGCGAAAGCTGGCGACCTTCAGGCAGCGAAAACCGTAGCCATGGCGGTATCCGAATATGAACTGGCACGCCTGGAGGAAGCCTTTGCAGCCAGCATGTCCGGAGAAATTCCTCAAAACGAAGAAGCCCAGCTACGTTACGAAGGGTACGATCCACTCACCGTAACACTCACCCATCTCATGGGAGAAAAAGCCGGCATCAGCTGGACTACTTACTCTCACACCGGCGAACCAGTGCCTGTTTTCGCAACAGGGAAACACGCTGAACTCTTTGATGGCTGGTATGATAACACCGATCTTTACACCAAAATGAAGCAGGCCCTGGCAATTACTGCTCAGGTCAAATAAACTTCAAACACTTCTCATTGAGGCGGGCCACCCCGGCCCGCCGTTTTTCTCCAAAGAACATCCTCAAAACAATTCCTGTGCCTTCTTTTTGCTGTTTCACCAACACAGCAACGCCTGAAGCTGTTGCTTCCAAATCAGGTTTCTCTTCAGCCAACCTGATCTTTTTGCCCATCCTTGCTCAACCCTCGTACTTCGGGCACCAGTCCAAATCAAACCCAGCGAAAGGTAACACAACGCCAGTTATTCTTTCTTGGTTCGTTCCTCAACGGCCTTTCGAAGCGATGCTTCAAACTCTGGATGCACTGCGGCAAAGTAGGAAAAAAGACTCTCGGTGGGCATAAGGGTGGAAACTACACGTTGCTCGCCTTGAATTGGAAACTCTTGAATCAACACCCAGAATGGAGAGGCCTCAGGTGGTTCAAAAAGATCGACAACTACAAACTCTGGACCCTCAAGTACAATCATCTCCTGGTCTGCCTCAGCTCCAATCATTTCTTTCATGGTGGCAAAATCTATTCCTTTCATTACCACACCCACAGCGTAGGTTTTCTGACCGTCATCTCCAGCTCCGTAGACGAGGTAAACATGGCTCAGCTCCTCGCTGCCCTCCACAACGTAGTACTCAAGAGGTACCGGGAAACCAGTCATCGTTGCCGTAAAATCCGGTTCACCAAGCTTTTCTTTTACAGCACTACGTTCTAAGGGAAACGCATTCACGTCACCTATGACTTCATCGGCCAACTCGTAGGAAACGCTGGCTCCTGCAGAAACCACAAACGTGCACCAGAAAAGAAAAACGGTGAGAAAAATCAGCTTACGCATGCCATCCCCTCCTTTGCTTTTTGGAAATTCAAGGGTAACCCTATTCTATCACAGGAAAAGCGTATGCAATGCGTTTTTCTTTACCCACTCATTGCCTAAAAACCCTTGATAACTCTGTGCGCTCTCTGCCGTCGCCACTTTCGGGTAACTTTTAGAGGGGAAAGAAAAAGGGCGTTTCCATAACATCTTGGAGAAAGGGTCAATTTTTTTTCTATTCCTACGAAGCCAACAAGGTTAACACCCTGCTTCAGGAACGAAACATTGCCCTGAAAACTTCATCGAAGCGCGCTTCTTGAAATTGCGCAATATAGTGGAATTTTTGAGCCAGGTCGACGAAGTACGCAACGCTCCCGAAGTAAGCCTCAAAGATCGTGAAAAAGCGCTTATCCTTTACCGCCGCTTTCAAGAAATCGACCCCGATACAAATTGCATTTATCCAGGGTATGCGGATGGAACACTGCTGATCAACGACTACCTTCCTCCAGGAGGATATGACCCGAGAATCCGCCCCTGGTATCTGGCAACCTCAAAGCCCATCCACAAACCTCCGGTGGTATTCCTTATGCCGAAGCAAAAAGCGGAGAGTGGTTGGTTTCCATCAGCAAAGCCCTCATCAATGACCGCGGTGAAATCAGCGGAGTGGTTTCTGTGGAAACCTTTCTGGAAGCGATTTCCGAAGTATTACAGCAAACCATTGGAAATTACCAGTCTGCCTACAGTTATGGGACAAGGAATGACCGCACAATACTCATTCATCACTGGGAACTTCTTCGGGGTATCCCTCTCCAGGAAGTAACCGGTTTTCCCATCTCGTTTGATAAAGAAAGCGGGCACTTCAGCTACAGGTTGAATGGGGCAGCAAAACCGGCGTACTACTCTAAAATTGAATCTCTCAACTAGGTGGTGATCACCGCCATCGAAAAGCGAGAAATCGCCGTTTTTGTTATCCAGCAAATCCTGAAAGCCTTTACCATTGTGGCTGTTCTTTCCCTGCTTCTGGGCTGGGTTCTCAGTAGCATTTTGAGTGAGCGAGTCACCACGTCTATTAACAAGCTGAAAGAACACGTAGAGAGAATTATCAGCGAAACTCCGGGAAAAGCACCCCAATTCAAATACCCTGAAAATGAAATCGGGGCTATACTCCAGAACATTGAGCAACTCACTCAAACCGAGCCTTACCAGAAGAACCTCCAACTTGAAAGTGCCAACCAGCAACTCGAACAACTTTCCATCACCGACCAGCTCACCAGGCTTTACAACCGCTGCAAGATGTACGCCGAGTTTAAAAAAGAGATCGACCGGGCACAACGCTACGGAAGCATATTTTCGATTATCATGTTTGGCCTCGACAACTTCAAAGACATAAACGACACCCTAGACCACCAGGTAGGTGATGTAGTCCTCTCAAAAATTGCACAACTTGCCAGAAGTGTCGTGCGCTCTGTAGATATCGTAAGTCGCTGGGGTGGCGATGAATTCCTGATTTTATGCCCTGAAACTACCCTGCGTGAAGCCTACAAGCTCGCCGAATACCTGCGTCATAAAATCACGGAATGCCTCTTCCCCGAAGCAGTAGAAATTACAGCGAGCATCGGAGTCTGTGAATATGTGCCGGGAGAAAGCGAGGAGCTCTTCTGAAGAGAACGGATGAAGCCCTGTACACAGCCAAAAGAGGCGAAAAAAACACCATTATAAGCTCAACTCAGACCACGGCGAAACAACACTCTTTCGCCATCTCCATTACGCGCACGCGTGCTTTGTGCTTTTACCACACAGGTATATACCAATGCTTTGCGAAATCATCTCAAGACCCCGCTTCGAGATGGTAAAATACTATAACAAAGTACCACATACTGAATTACCATAGGATTTTATCCTCTCAATTCCTATGCTCTGCGTAGCACATCCATCTTAATAAGTGAGAATTCCATAGTTCTTGTAAAGTTTTATACAAACCAGCCGGAACCGGCACCGAGGAGCAACATGAAATTCGCACATGCATTGCGAAAGACAGCAAATTTATGTTCCATAAGGTAAGTACTTACCACAACTTCCAATACGTCAAATACCTATCACCATAGATGACGCTTATCTCCCCACCTCCTGTAACCCTTACACCCATTAAAGCAAGGTGAACTTTTATTCAAGCCTCTAGAGAGCATCCTATTCCCAAATGTACAGTTCTCTGTCTAATCTGTCTAAAATTAGGCAGTATTTAGTCAACACTCAGAACATTTTCTTCCGAACTGATAAAAGTCTGTTCGCTAAAACTAACCTCTATCAATTCAGGACAACTTTCGCTACTGGAGGTGGATGCCGTTATACCTTAAGCCACTTTATATTCATCCTTTCAAACTTCCCATCATTATCCCTTCTACCAGGAAACGTTGAAACACAATAAACATTATGAACAGCGGCAACAAAGACACACAAGACATGGAAAAAAGAGCCCCCCAAGAGCTTTCTCCAGTGGCATCTACGAACATCCGCAATGCCAGCGAAACCGTAAATTTAGAAGGCGAGCTGAGATATATCATTTGGGATAAGAAATCATTCCAAGTCCAGATGAAAGTAAAAATTGCCACAGTAACAAGAGCCGGTTTGGATAAGGGCATCACAATTTTGGCGTAAATCTGTAGAGCACTGGCTCCATCTATTCTCGCTGCGTCCACAATTTCATTGGGGATGTTGCGCATGAACTGTACCAAAAGGAAGACAAAAAAACCATCAACAGCAAAAAACCTGGGGATAGTTAAAGGGAAGAAGGTATCAACCCACCCCATTTTATTAAATATGATGTACTGAGGAATCAGGCGAACGTGAATTGGTAACATGAGAGTGGTCATCATTATAGCAAAAAAGATATTTTTGAACCTGAAATTCAGCTTGGCAAAAGCAAAGGCGGCCATAGAACACGAGAATATGTTAGCAACGATCCCCACAAAGCAGATTAAAAAGGAATTGAACAGGAATTTACCAAAAGTATATCCTGAAACACCCCTCCAACCGTAAATATAATTCTTGAAAGTCGGCTCTTGAGGTATAAGGCTAGAGCTTTGGAATATTTCAACATCATCCTTAAATGAAGCACTAACCATCCACAAAAGAGGGTACACCATTACTAAGGCAAGCAATGTAATAAACAGGTAATATGTTACAATACTCCTACTTTGTTCGCCCACTGCCTTTCTCTCCTATTCCTCATAATGGACCCAGAATCTAGACAGAAAAAACATAATCGCTGTTATAACGCTCATTATAGCCAGCAAAACCCAAGCTAAGGCACTAGCATATCCCATAGAAAAGTGTTGAAAGCCTTTAATATATAAATATAGGGTATAGAATAATGTTGAATCCACTGGTGCCCCAGTTCCTCCACTGATTATATAAGCTGGAGTAAACGCCTGAAAAGCATTGATAATGCCCATCACCAGATTAAAAAAGATTAAAGGAGTAAGCATCGGTAAAGTTATGTTAAAAAGCATTCTGGTTTTGCCCGCCCCATCTATCATGGCCGCCTCGTAGTATTCTTTAGGAATTTGCTTCAACCCGCTCAAAAATATAACCATGGGAGAGCCGAACTGCCATACTAATAGTACAATCAAAGTGTACAATGCTGTCTCTGGTAAAGCTATCCAATTTTTGCCCTCAATCCCCAAAAGAGCCAAAAGTTGGTTAAGCAACCCTTCTTTGTTAAATACTTGACGCCAGAGTATTGCTACAGCAACGCTACCCCCAAACAGCGATGGCAAATAATAGATGCCCCGGTAGAAACGAATACCTGGTTTGTCCCGGTGGAGCACAATGGCCACAAACAGAGCAAAAACTATTTGTAAAGGCACCCCCAGTCCAACATATGTAAAAGTAACTTGTAAACTTTTATGTAGCCTGGGATCTTTGGTCATATCAATGTAATTTTTGAGCCCTATCCATTTAGGAGGGGTGAGCACGTCGTATTGAGTGAAAGAAAAATAGAACGATAAGATCATTGGAATCGCGGTAAACAAAATAAAGCCCAGAAGCCAAGGAGCTAAAAAGGCGTAACCTTCTCTGTTATGTGCATATTTTCTCACCCAGTAATCACCTCGAAGTAACAACGCCATAAAATGTAAAGGGGGAGCAAAATTTACTCCCCCTTTCATACTTTATCTGTTGTTATTTGTATCTATTGAGTATCTCTTGAGCTTGAGAAATTAGTTGCTCTCCAGCTTCTTCAGGAGTTAACTGTTCAAATCTAACTTTCTCGGCTATTTGCTCAAACAGAGAGTTCACTTCAGTAGCTCCTGCAGGCGGAAAGGTAGTAGGTCTGGCAATGGCACTTGTTTTATTCACATACTCTATGACTTTCTGGTCCACTTCGTCCATTATAGTCATAAGAAATTCAGCCATTTTTCGATTCGAAGGTACTCCTTGATCTAACCTGAACAATCTTATAGAATCCGGGTCATTAACCCAGAAGTTTATCAACTTTGCTGCTGCTACTTTTTTCTCAGGCGTAGTCTTAGCCGAAATAGCAAAATGAGCTCCCTCCACAAGCTCTCCTGGCAAGCCGTCGACTAAAGAAGGAAGACGAACTGGAAGCAAGTCCGTTTCTGGCATGGCATTGAGATATAACCTGTATTGGTTGATAGGGATTTCCATTCCAACAACTCTTCGTCTAGCAAATAAATTGTCTTCTAAAGTAGCCCTAGCATACTCTGTAACCGTTGCTGCATCAGGAATAATACCGCTTTTTCGCAAATCGTTCCACATAGCAAACCAGGTAGCAACATCCTCAGCTATGTAGGCTATGTTGCCATCAGCGGTATACAAGTCTTCCCGTCCTCTTTGGCGAACCCAGTAGCGAAATACCTGATAAGCCCCCGAAGAATCTGCTATAAACCATTTATCCTTTTCTCCTTTCTCATCAAAAGCACCTCTAACCTTTAAACCAATGGTTTTTACATCATTCCAAGTCCAATCGAAGTTGGGAGCTTCAACACCCAACTCTTCCAAGATAGAGTTATTGATTAGTATAGTCCGAGTTGTGATACCCATAGGAACCATGTACAAAATTCCGTCTACTTTACCAGTAGCTATGGCCCCTTCTACATGATCGCTGATATCAATAATCCCTTTTTCAACAAACTGTTCCAATGGCTCTATAATCCCTCTCCTCAAATAGTCGGCAGCAAACTGAGGGTGCATCCCCATGAAATCTGGAGCTCTACCGCCTGCACTCTGAACAGTCAGTTTATCCCAGTAATCTAACCAGCTAGTCGGTTCACGTAGTACTTTGATATCTGGGTTTTTAGACTCAAAAATGTCGATGATCTTGTTATACAGCTCGTGTCGACCAGTATCACCCCACCAAGCAGCTCGTATTTCCACTTTTGCAAACACCGAGCCCCCTAAACACACTAACATCGTCGACAATACTACTGCCACCAAAAGCACGAAATTCCTTTTACTCATCACTCCTACCTCCTTCCTTGAAATTAAACAAATAAACCTATAGGACGTCCATTTAGTAAACCCAACAAAAACTGCACTTCACTCCAAGCCCTCCGTATCTACCGTTTCATCCAGAGGCAAACCTCCCTCCACATATAATTTTCTCCTGGCGACTTTATCTTTTTTCATTTCCTGATAAGCATACTTATAAACTTCGTATACTATCTTTGCAGGAACCACAACAACTCCATCCCCATCTGCCACCACCAAGTCGCCAGGATAAATAGCAACTCCCCCTATGGCTATTGGAACATTTTTCTCATAGTAGCGTATACGGGCCTGATCCATTGATTGAGAAACAAATCTACACCAAATCGGGATTCCCTGCCGTATGATTTCATCGCTATCTCTTACTCCACCATTAGTCAAAAATCCAACAGCACCTTTATTTCTGTAAGCTAAAGTATT